>JAGCXQ010000050.1 GCA_017961235.1 Clostridiales bacterium
CGAAGAATGCACAGAAGGAATACTACCTGACAGATACCATCGAGATCCTGATCCGTGACGGCCATAAGGTCGGTGCATAGGTCGCGGACTTCGATGAGACACGTGGCGTAAATGACCGCATCCAGCTGCAGGAAGTCGGCAAGATGCTCAATAGAAGAACCTGTGAGAAGCTGATGCGTGACGGTGTGCAGATCGTCGATACCGAGACGACCTGGATCGCGGATACTGTTAAGATCGGCATGGATACGATCATCCTTCCGGGTTCGGTCCTCCTCGGAAATACCGTCATCGGTGATGAGTGTGTCATCGGTGAGAATTCCCGTCTGGAGAATGTGACTGTCGGTGACGGAACCGTGATCGATAACTCGATCGCATCGGACTGCGTAGTCGGTAAGAACTGCCGTATCGGACCATACTCTCATCTGCGTCCGGATACGATCCTGAAAGATAACGTCACGATCGGCGCATATGTCGAAGTGAAGAACGCGACCATCGGAGATTATTCCCGTGCCCGCCACCTGACCTATGTCGGTGATGCGAAGGTCGGAAAGAACGTCAACTTCGGCTGCGGTACCGTTACCTGTAACTACGATGGTATGGATAAGACCTGGTGCGTGATCGGCGATAACGTATTTATCGGCGGTAACAGCAACCTCATCTCTCCGGTAACTCTCGAAGAGAACTCCTACATCGCTGCCGGATCCACCATCACGGAAGACGTTCCGGAGCTCGGTCTTGCGATCGCAAGATCCCAGCAGGTCGTCAAAGAGAACTGGGTAGCAAAGAAGAACCGTTCCCGTGCTTCGACGGTCATCCAGCCGGATAAGAAGCGTACCAGCGGCATGTGATCCGATGTGGTTTCTAAAGAAACAAAAATCAGAGAATGACTGGACGGCGAAAGGTGAAAATATGTGGCTGATCGTAGGCCTGGGAAATCCGGGAAAAGAATACACTTCCACCTTCCATAACTGCGGCTTTATGACGCTGGAAGTCCTGGCGCAGAAGCACAATATCCGAGTGGATAAACTCAAGTGGAAAGGCGAATACGGAAGAGGAACGATCGAGGGGGAAGACTGTATCCTCCTGCGTCCGCATACCTTCATGAACCTGTCGGGACAGAGCGTGATCGAGGTCATGCGTTTCTTTAAGATCCCTCTCGATCACCTGATCGTGATCTACGACGATATCGATATCCCAAGAGGCAAGATCCGCGTCAGATCGAGCGGATCTGCCGGTACACATAACGGCATGAAGTCCGTCATCTACTGCGTGGAATCGCAGGATTTCGCACGTGTCCGCATCGGCTGCGGACCGGTTCCCGAGCACTGGGATCTGGCGGACTTCGTTCTTTCTTCGATCCCGAAGGAAGAACAGGAAACGATGCTGAAATCCTTCGAAGAAGGTGCGAAAGCTGTCGAGGATATCCTCTCGGGAAAACCGATCCCGGGTGGAAGAAACAGAGGAGGATCACATCACTCATGAGATTTCTTCCCTCGATAAAAGATATGCTGAGAGAAGCTTTCATCGACCCTGCGTTCATGCAACTGGTCGATTCTTTTTCTGCGCAAAAAGGACACATCAACCTGACCGGCATGACGGAGACACAGAAGGCCTTCCTGATCGCTGCCGCGACTCTCTATAGAAGTGAAAATGACCCGAGATATAAAGGCGAAAGTGCATCTGAAAAAACAGATGGAAAGAAAGCAGGAAAGAACGAAGCAAGTGATTTTCCCGTACCGGTGATCCTGGTTTCGGACGAGCTTTCCGCCAGAAAAATGAAGTCCTACCTCGATGCTTTCTTCGAGAAAGAGAGCGTGATCCTTCGCGGACGTGAGACGCATATGTCGCAGGTCTCGGCATCGAGCCGTGAGATCGAACAGGGCCGTGTCAATGCACTCGTGAAATATGTCACGCGCGACTGCGGCTGTCTGATCGTGACGGCCGGCGCGCTTCTGACGAAGATGCTTCCGATGGGAAGGTTCATCAATACGACCGTCACCGTTCGTCTCGGAAAACGCCTCGCGCCGGAGGACCTCGCGCAGACCCTGATCTCGATGGGATATGTCAGAACCCGTGAAGTAGAGGGCGTCGGTGAGTTTTCCAAGCGCGGCGATATCTTCGACTTCTTCCCGAGCGGATCGGACATGGGCGTGCGCCTGTCGTTCTTCGACGATGAAGTCGATCAGATCAAGCTCTTTAATCTCAATACCCAGAGATCCGAGCAGCAACTGAAAGAATTTACGATCCTTCCGGCGTCCGAGCTCCTGATCCCTCCGAAGGACTGGGAGAGGCTCGCGGACAAGATGGTCGCGATCGGTGATGAGGCATCCAGAAAAGCCGCAGCGATCGGCGCGGACCGGAATAATATCGATACGCTTCTGCGCATGGTCGGAAAAGAAAGTGAAGCACTTCGGTCCGGAGGTTCTTTTTCCGGATGGGAGAAGTGGGCGGCCGTCCTGGAAGAAAATACCGAGTCGATCCTCTCCTTCGTCCGCAGCATGGGAGATACGGTCTATGTCGATGAGATCGCGCAGGTCCGATCCAGAATGGACGGAGTCGCTGCGGACTTTGAAGCGCGTTTCAGAAATGCTTTTGAAAAAGGACTCGTCCCGGCGGAGTGCTCGACCGCGCTGATGAAGATCCCGGATGTTTTCCGCGAGCTCGATAAGAAACAGGTCGTCGCGATGGCGATCCTGCCGAGCAGTAATAACGGACTTCCCGGAGCGGTCCATATCAAGGTCCAGGGCACGGCCTGCAACAGCTACAGAGGCCATGAAGATGCTCTCGCCGAGCTGATCTCCGGAAGAAATAAAGAAGGAAAAACGACGTATATCATGAGCGGTACGGGAAGCCGTGCCGACAAACTAAGAACGTTCCTTTTCGAGAAGAACAGCATGCCGGTGCTGCTGCCGAAACCGCTGCCGAGTGGATTTGTCTATCCGGCGATCTCTATGATCCTTATCGGTACACAGGATATTTTCGGTGTGGACCGCGGCATCAAGAAGAAGAAAAAAGGCGGCATGACGATCGACCTGTTCTCGGATCTCGTTCCGGGTGAACTGGTCGTCGATGATGAAAACGGCGTCGGCAGATATGACGGTCTCGTGAACCTCGAAGTCGAGGGTACGAAGCGCGACTATCTGCAGATCACCTATGCGAACGACGACCATCTGTATATCCCGATGGACCGCCTCGACCATATCCAGAAATATGTCGCTTCCGACGGAAGGACACCGAAGCTTGCCCGCCTCGGTTCGGCCGAGTGGAGCAAGTCCGTAAGCCGCGCGAAGAATTCCATCAAGCAGCTCGCATTTGACCTCGTCGAACTCTATGCGAAGAGGCAGGCTGTCGATGGTTATGCATTCTCTCCGGACACCGTATGGCAGACGCAGTTCGAAGACGATTTCCCGTATCAGGAAACGGAAGACCAGCTGAATGCGATCAAGGACATCAAGAAAGACATGGAGTCGAAAAAGTCGATGGACAGACTCCTTTGCGGCGATGTCGGATTCGGAAAAACGGAGGTTGCTTTCCGCGCGATATTTAAGTGCGTCATGGACGGAAAACAGGCAGTGCTTCTTGCGCCGACCACGGTCCTTGTCCAGCAGCATTACGATAACCTGAAGGAGCGCCTGAGAGGCTATCCGATCCGCATCGCGATGCTCTCCAGATTCGCGACGCCGAAGGAGATTAAGCGCGCGGTCACAGGTATCAATGACGGTTCGGTCGATGTCGTTGTCGGCACGCACCGCGTCTTAAGTAAAGATGTACAGCCGAAGAATCTGGGACTCATGGTCATCGATGAAGAGCAGAGATTCGGCGTCAACCATAAAGAGAAGATGAAGACGCTTCGAAACACGGTCGATGTTTTGACCTTGACCGCTACCCCGATCCCGAGAACGCTTCATATGTCGCTGTCGGGTATCCGCGATATCTCCGTCCTCGAAGAACCGCCGCAGGATCGAAGACCCGTGCAGACCTATGTCATCGAGTACGATCCGCAGATCATCGCGGAGGCATGTCTGCGCGAGATCGAGCGCCACGGACAGGTCTTCTATCTGTTCAATAACACGCATCTGATCCAGGAGAAAGCAGAGATGCTCTCGGATATGCTTCCCGGCGCGAGGATCGTATATGCGCACGGCAAGATGAGCGAAAGAGAACTCGAGAGCATCATCGAAGCATTTATCCGGAAAGAAGCGGATATCCTCGTCTGCACGACGATCATCGAATCGGGTGTGGATATGCCGAACGTTAATACCATCATCGTCGAGAACAGCGACCGCTTCGGTCTTTCCCAGCTCTACCAGCTGAAAGGACGTGTCGGAAGATCCGACCGCCAGGCGTATGCGTACATCACATATCAGCCGGAAAAAGTTCTGAATGAAGATGCGGAAAAAAGACTCGCTGCGATCCGTGATTTTACCGAGCTCGGATCCGGTATCAAGATCGCACTTAAGGACCTCGAGGTACGTGGTGCCGGTAATCTGCTCGGCGCGGAACAGCACGGTCAGATGGACGTCATCGGATACGAGCTTTACTGCCGTATGCTCGATGAAGAGATCAAGAAACTGTCCGGCACATGGGAACCGGAAGTCGAGGATACAGTCATCAAGATGAGCGAGGATGCGTATATCTCTCCGGTGTATATTCCGGATGACGGACAGAGAATGGATGTCTATCGTCATATCCAGTCCATCGCTTCGAAGAAGGAAAGAGAAGACCTCGAGGACGAGCTTACCGACCGCTTCGGTGATGTGCCGAAAGAGGTCACGATCCTGGCGAATATCGCAATCATCCGGCACCAGGCAAGCAAGCTCGGATTCGAGACGGTCGAGATCGAGAAAGACACGGCAAGACTCTACTACCGTCCGGGTGTTTCGGGAGCGGCTGCGGCGATCCTTATGGCCGGCGGTGACAAGCGCTTCGACGGACATATTATGGTATATTCCCTGAAGAAACCGTTCCTGCAGTATAAGCCTTCCCCGAAGGATCAGAAGGAGATCGTCGCAAATGTCGCGGAGCTCCTCGATCTAATGAGCGAAGGAGGCCATGCATGATCGTATGTGAAATACTTTATTTCCTGATCTGCAGTACATGTGTTTTTGCCTTGGGAAACATCGTGATGCTCCCGGTATCAAAACTCCTGCTTCTTATTCTGATTCCGTTTTTTATCGTGATCCTTTTTCTCCCGGTACTTCCGCCGGCATCAAAAAAGATCCGAACTGCAAGACTTCGCATCGCGAATAGAGGATCGATGCTTCTGAAGATCTTTCTTTCGTCGATGATCGTAGTACTGGCGTTTAATATCCCTGCCATGACAGGTGCTTTTGCATCGGAAGGGATCCCGGCGATCGGCGATGCCGGATGGCGATGGACAGGACATATCCTTCTGGTGGTTCTGATCGAGGCGGCCGTGTTCTGGAGCGGTATCCTCCGCATCTACCTGACGGCAAATCAGCTCGGAATGAAGTACCGCCTGATCGGTATCTTCTGCGGATGGATCCCGATAGTCAATATCATCTGCCTCGGCATTCTCCTTCGCATCACTGATAAAGAGATCAAGGTCGAAAACGATAAGATCATCCTGAATGAATCCCGCGCATCGCAGAAGATCTGCGAAACGAAATATCCGATCCTCATGGTGCACGGCGTATTCTTCCGAGACTTCCGTTTCTTCAATTACTGGGGGCGTATCCCGGGCGAACTCGAGACAAATGGCGCGAAGGTTTTCTACGGCAATCAGCAGTCCGCAGCTTCTGTCGATTCTTCGGGAAAAGAACTTGCCGAGAGGATCCGGAAAGTGTGTGAAGAAACGGGATGCGAGAAGGTCAATATCATCGCGCATAGTAAGGGGGGACTTGATTGCAGAATGGCGATCGCGAAGTACGGCGCGGGACCTTATGTTGCAAGTCTGACGACGATCAACACTCCGCACAGAGGATGTGAATTTGCCGATTATCTTCTAAGCAAAATAGGACAGTCCCATCAGCAGCGCGTCGCGAAAATGTACGAGGCGGCGCTTCGCAGAATGGGTGATCCGGATCCGGATTTCATCGCGGCGGTCACGGATCTTACTCACTCCGCATGCGAAAAACTGAATGCCGAAATGCCGGACCCGGAAGGCATCTTCTGTCAAAGTTTCGGATCGAAATTAAACCGTCCGGGTTCAGGCAGATTTCCACTCAATTTCTCTACGCTTCTCGTCGGACATTTCGATGGACCGAACGATGGTCTGGTCGGCGAAAAATCCTTCAGCTGGGGATCGGAATATCAGTTCCTGACCACGACCGGAAAACGCGGTATTTCTCACGGAGATGTCATCGATCTCAACCGTGAAAACATCGATGGATTTGATGTCAGAGAATTCTTCGTCGGCATCGTTTCCGACTTAAAAAACAAAGGATTCTGAAGAAAAAACACGCATATTTCTCCTTGCATTTCTGTTAAGAGTGTTACAATAAATTTATTGGAAACATTTTCAAGGAGGGTATGTTATGGGTGATAACAAAGGTGCGGTATACGATGCGAGAACGCTCGGATATCCCAAGATGTTCGTGCTGGGATTTCAGCACATGTTTGCTATGTTTGGCGCGACGGTTCTCGTTCCGGCGCTGACAGGACTTTCTGTATCTGCGACACTTCTGTTCGCAGGCTTAGGTACATTACTTTTCCATTTTCTGACAAAGGGTAAAGTCCCTGCCTTCTTAGGATCCTCCTTTGCTTTTATTGCCGGATATAAGGCAGTTGCATGGACGGTGGAGATCGTTGACGGGAAAGAGGTTGAAATACTTCATCCGGAGCTCCTCCCGTATGCCTGTATAGGCGTGCTGGCAGCTGGTGCCCTCTATCTGGTACTGGCAGCTCTGATCAAGGCATTCGGTCAGAAGAGAGTCATGAGGTTCTTCCCACCGGTCGTTACCGGCCCGATCATCATTGCGATCGGTCTTACACTTTCCAAGACAGCGATCGACAGCTGTAAGGATAACTGGATCGTTGCTGTTCTCGCGATCCTTGTGGTGGTGGTCTGCAATGTCTTTGGAAAAGGCATGATCAAGATCGTTCCGGTCCTTCTGGGTGTAATCGTTTCATATATTGCAGCGTGCTTTCTGGGCATCGTTAACTTTGATTCTGTACGAGAAGCTGCTTGGATCGGTCTTCCTTTCAAGATGGAGAACACAGCATTTGAGGTCTTTAAGGATCCGGATTGGTCAACACTGGCAAATGCGGTCATCACGATCATGCCGATCGCGCTGGCGACAATGGTCGAGCATATCGGTGATATCTCCGCGATCTCTTCCACAACGAACAGAAACTTTATCGAAGAACCCGGTCTTCACAGAACACTCCTCGGCGATGGTCTTGCCACAATGCTTGCATCTCTCTTCGGAGCTCCGGCGAATACCACATACGGCGAGAACACAGGTGTCCTTTCCCTGACGAAAGTCTATGATCCAAAGGTTATCCGCATCGCTGCATACTGCGCGATCTTCTTCTCCTTCTCGCCGAAATTCGCGGCGCTGGTCGGATCGATGCCTGTTGCGACCATCGGCGGTGTTTCGATCGTTCTTTACGGTATGATCTCTGCAGTCGGTGTACGTAACATCGTAGAGAATCAGGTCGACTTCAGTAAGAGCAGAAACATCATCATCGCAGCACTTATCCTCGGATTCTCCATCGGCGTGAACTACTCCGGTGCGATCAAGTTCTCGATCGGCTCTGTAGATATTTCTCTGTCGGGTCTTGCGATCGGTGCGCTGATCGGTATCATCTTCAATGCGATCCTGCCGCTCGAAGAAAAAGAGTATAAGGGCGCAAACAAGGCGTATGTGACCGAGGGCGAAGGCGTGATCTCGAATCAGCCGAAGCGCATGGACACCAAGAGAAAGAATGCGAAGAAGAGCGAATCCAGAAAGAGATGATCTTCCGCATCTTGCATCAAAGCGAAACAAAAGGCTGGTTCCCATTAAAGTGAACCAGCCTTTTTACTGTTAAGATTTAAAACCGATCAATACGGAAAAGCACTTGACCTTATCTCTTGATCAGGGAAGTTCCGCAGTTGGTGCAGAATTTTGAGCCGGATGCGAGAGTACCGCAGCGAGGGCAGTACTTCATGAGCTGGGGCTCGTTGCTGGCCGGCGCAGCAGCTTGAACAGGAGCGGCAGCCTGTGCGGGCGCAGCTGCCTGTACAGCGACCGGAGCCGCCTGAGCAGCGGCCGGTGCAGGAGAAGCCTGAACAGAAGCCGCCGACATCTCGTCCAGCCGCTTGATGCGGATCCGGCTTGCTTCATCCGGCTCGACCGGCTCGAAGGAAGCACCAACGAGAGTGACCTGTCTTGACTTCAGATCAGATGCGATCACATTTACGAATTCGCCGAACTTCGTGGAAAGCTCTTTATAGCTGACTGTCCCCATATTGATGAGGGTTCTTCCGATAGAATAATTTGCCATATCGGCGACATACTTTACGGTTGTTTCACTGCCTGGAACGAGGTAATTCGGATCGTCAGATTCCACCAGAAGATCTCCGCCGATCTTTATGAAAATACTTCTGTATTTCGGGTCATTGAAGGGAATGGTATTGGAAAAAGATACGTTAAATGCCATGGTCATTACCTCCGATCTTCCAGCCGTGACAAGAATGATTATATCATGGTCAGGGGTACATGACTATAAAGACTCTGTATAGTAATTGCAAGATTGTGATATACATTGCTTATAACTCGAAAAATGAAGATGAAATTCTTTATCGGGCACCTATAGTATCCAAAGAAGTTATACTGGGATTATCGGTACTAATCTGGCAATGGCAGGCAATAAGGGGGAACAAATGGAAGTATTATATAACGTTGTAATTAACGGTCAGTCTGCGGGTCCTTTTCCCAAGGAGACACTGGTTCAGATGGCTCGTGCAGGGCAGATCTCTCCAGACTCACTTGTCTGGAGAGAGGGATTAACAGACTGGTGTCCTATCCGCACTCTTGCTGAATTGAATGAGGTCAGCTCTAATTTCAGGATCCAGGCTGCACCACCGCCGCAGCCTTATGCCGGTGCATATGGAGTTCCGGGCAATACTCCTCCTGTTAAACCATCCGCACCTTCTGCGAAAAAGTCGAGTTCTATTGCAGGGCTGCTCTGTGCGCTCTTAGGAGCGGTGTGCCTTCTGGGGATCCAGATCCTGCCCTTTAAAATCAAATCTTCCACATTTCCGACATCCGAGGTTATTAACCATGACTTGAAGTTATATCCGTTCTGGTTCGGCGGGTTAATTGCCGGCTGTGCTTTTGTCCTGATTGGAACGATCATTACGATCCACGCGATCTCGGATAATCACTCGGATACTGTGGCGATCGTTAGTCTGGTAATATGCATTCTTTCCCTGATCCTGGCCGTATTCAGTCTGACGAAACTTCAAACGAAAGCGAAAGAGTATCGTGATCTGAAGACAATAAAAGATGAATATTCCGGCTTGTTTGACAGGAATGAGATCGAGCGGCAAAAACGTTCCATTACTAAGCATAACTACGATATCAATACTGTTACGGCCGAGATCGATAAGATATTGGGACTTTAAGAAAAAACTGCTCTCCACATTAAATCCATAAAACTGTTTTATAATGAGAGCATGAGAAAGATTCTTGTTGTAGAAGATGAACCGGATATTCGTGAGCTCCTCGTGAATTACCTTCGTAACGAGGGCTATGATGTCGTGTCTGCCGAAGATGGCGTCGAGGCGATCGCACGCTTTTCGGAGGACACGGACCTGGTGATCCTCGACATCATGATCCCGAAGATCGACGGATATGGTGTGTGCGAGGTCATCAAGAAGCAGTCGGATGTCCCTGTCCTGATGCTGTCGGCGCTGGGCGATGAGAAGGACCTTATCAAGGGCTATGATGCGATGGCCGACGACTACATGACGAAGCCGTTTTCCATGCCGGTCCTTCTTCGGAAAGTGAGCGCGATCCTCCGCCGGAAAGATACATCTTCCGACGCGAAAAGCACTTGCTCTTCCGTTTCCTGCGGGGATCTTATCCTGATCCCTGACCGCATGGAGGTGCTGGTCAAAGGGCAGAAGGTGGATGTTACTTCCCGTGAATTCGATCTTCTTCTGACGATGGCGAAACACCCGGGAAGGATCTATACCCGAGAGATGCTGCTGGATATGCTGTGGGACTTCAATTCTTTTGTCGATGAGAGGATCGTGGATACGCATATCAAGAACCTGCGCCACAAACTTGGCGGTGACTATATCGAGACCGTACGCGGACGGGGGTACCGGATTGGACAGGGATAAGTGCTTTTCGAGCGGAAAAAATACGGATAACAGGAAGAAAAAGGGCTTCTTCGGATGGGTCCGGAGCCACCTGTCCGTCAAGGTATTCCTGATCACATTTCTCGTGCAGATCATCTTCGGCGCCCTGATCATCGGGGTGCTGTACTACTCGACGCCGAGAAGCTATAACTCCGCAAAACAGGACAGCGTGGAGAGTGACTTTCAGGAACTGGTCGAGACGATGAGGGAGACAAAGTACGAAGACGCGGGACCGGTCATGGATGCATTTGTGCGCGAAAGTGGCGCCGATATTCTGCTTTATAACGTAAGTACGACTCTCGACGGAAAGCCGCTGCTTACTTCACTCAATTCCGGTCGCGCGATCCATACATACGAAGAGTTCGACAGGCTCATGGCGCAGCATGAAAATTCATACTACTTCAACAACTCCCGGAACTTCCGCTTTCAGAATACCGGACCGACGTACCGCCTGGAGTACTACTACTTCGTCGATGAGGGCAATACGATGACGACAGCGATCAGAAAGAGCCTGCCGCTCATCATCGTGGCGATCATACTTGTTTCACTCTTTTGCGCCTATATCTACACCTTTATCTTTGCGCGGCCGGTCAAGAAACTGAGCGCTGTCTCGCGCGCGATGGCGGACTTCGATTTCTCGAAGAAAAGCGGATCAAAAAGACTCGATGAGATTGGCGATCTTTCGCGCGATCTGGATCTCATGGCAGGATCTCTTGATGAGAAGATCGGTGAACTGAATCAGAAAAATATGGAGATGGAGAAGAAGAACCGTGAACTCTCGGAAGAGGTTTCCCGTCGAAAAGAACTCGAGAGCCAGAAGGATATGTTTTTCTCGGCAGCGTCGCACGAACTGAAGACTCCGGTGACGATCTTAGAAGGACAGCTCCGCGGCATGATCGATGGTGTCGAACCGTACACGGATCACGAGGAATATCTGCCGCGTGCACTCGGGACGGTGAAACGCATGGAGAGCCTTATTAACGAGATCCTGATCGCATCGCGCATGCAGTCGGGAAAAGAGATCGTGGCGGCGAGAGTGGATATGGTGCAGCTTCTGGAAGAGAAGATGGAAGAGTGCGAAGATCTCTTCGAATCCCGTGGACTTAAGATGGATCTGTCATTTGAAAACGGACTGAGCTTCGAAGGAAATCGGGAACTCACTTCGCTCGCGATCGGTGCATTTTTAAGTAACGCGGCATTCTATTCGGAAGAGGGCACGACGGTCTTTGTTGACGCGGAGAAAACGGATGCAGCGGGTACGGAGGCTGGTGTGGAACATGAGGAAGTTGACGCGTCGGAATCAAGAGCCGAAAATACAAAAGTGATCCGTGTTTCGATACGGAATGAAGGGCATATCGAAGATGAAGATATTACGCATCTTTTCGAGCCTTTCTACCGTGCGGATAAATCGAGAAACAGACGATCAGGAGGCTCCGGGCTGGGGCTTTATCTGGCGAAGCTGATCCTTGAAAAACAGGGCGGCGCCTGCCGGATGGAAAATGATGGATCAGACGTACTGGCGACGGTCGAGATCCCGGCAGTTATGGAGGAGAGAAAATGAAGGAACTGGATCTTCACGGAATTACATTTATGCGGCCTGTGCGAGAGGGCACATCCGAGTGGTATTATGCGATGGATTACGATAACGGCGACCTTTATGAAGCGCAGGAGATCTATGAGCATAACGGCCATGTGGACGGGAACCATCTTTATCTGATCCACTATCCGGATGCGGAAGTGATCGAACCTCTTTCTTCCTGCTCGAATAACGCGATCGGCGAGCCGGTCTATCATGACGGGAAGATTTCTTTTATCTCCGTGGATTTTCCAAGTGATGTCATCACGGTCCATCAGTTCGATTGTGAAACCCGGACCTGCAAAGAGATAGATTCTTTTTCTCTTTCTGAGGTGAAAGACTGCTTTAATCTCCGCCTTTTCGAATATCCGCTGACGCTGACGCGCCAGGGGAATGACGGCACGCTGGAACTGGTCTGGCCGAAGAAAAATACTATCAAGATCTCCGAGAAAGAAAGCTTCTTTTACATGGAAGAAAACCGTCTCTATCTGAACCGCTGGTACGAGGATCCGGACTACCGCGAAGAGACCGTGGTCCGCGATATCGAAACAGGAGATGTGATCGAGATCCTCCCCGGAGATATCCACATCATGCCAAATGGTGAGCTGTGGCATCTGTACTAAGATCAGCTGATGGCCGTAATTGAACTAACGTATAGCCGCGCAGGGATTTCCGATCCGCGCGGCTTTTTTCATCTCCACATAAAATCCATATAACCTCCCTTTGAGATCCTTGTTCGGAGAGTACTATCATCTCAAACACAGCGAAGGGATGGTTATTCCGATATGAAAAATAAAAACAGGAAAACTAAGCTTACGAAGGCAGCCGCAGCTGCGCTAAGCATCATCGTCATGGGCGGGTGCTTTTGCGGATGCGGAAAAAAGAAAGAGACAAATGAAAGTGTGGAGACATCTTCCGAGGCCGGGCAGGTCGCTGGTGTGAACCAGGAAAGCAAAGCAGAACATGTAAGTTTACTGGTAAATCACATGACGGAAAAAGAACTGTCAAAGGTGACGAGCGGTCCGCTGACGGTGCTGGATGAACCATGGAATACCGCCAAGAAAAAAGACGAGAGACTGGCAGAATACCAGGACGGCGTCTATTTCGAGATCTGTGAAAAAGAAGACATGCTCCGGAATATGGAAGAGCATCCGGAAGCCTATGCGGGATGGACGGATGAAGAAATTGAAGATTACAAAACGAATTTCGTTCCCTATATCTCCGGTTTTGTTGTCGACGGGCGCCATTACGGAACGATGATCGCGTTACCGCTGGAAGATGGCGAAGTGTATGGATGGTACTACGTTTTAGAGGGTGAGACACTGACGCCCAAAGAATTCAAGGATATTGAAGAACTGAAAGAAATACTTCCGAAACTTCTGGAAGAATACAAGAAGGATGATTTCAAGTATTGCTATTTCGGCACGGATATCGATGAGGAAAAGTGGGAAGAGGATATCATCCGCATCTTTGAAGCAAAGCAGAATAAGTCGTATAAGATCCTGCCTTTCGGAACAACGGATCTGATCGTTGACAAATACTTTCAGAACCTTAGGAATCAGCAGGAAGATATGTCCTGGGAACTCGACAAAGAAAAAATCGAACCCATTAAAGATCAGATTGTCGAGTACACGTTCTATGACGAAGAACTCGACCGGAGTTTTGTAGTGCATGTGGCTCTTCCGAAGGGATATGATCCAGAAAAGACGTATCCTGCAATGGTGCTGACGGATGCGGTATGGCGCTTCAACGATACGGCGAAACTTCTTGAAGAGATGCAGGCGGGACGCGCTGATCCTCAGATCGTGATTTCTATCGGCCAGGACTACTCGATCTGCAATTCGGATAATGTCGAACGTGCGGCGGTATTTTGCGAGGGGAAGGATAAGTTCCTCGACTTCATCACCGATAATCTCATGCCGTATCTCGGAGAAAAGTATGCGATCGACAACGGGAACTCGACTCTTTTCGGGCATTCTCTCGGCGGTGTGTTTACGCACTATGCGCTCTTTAATTCCGACCGCTACGAGAACCAGCCTTTCGGCTGTTACATCATCGGAAGTCCGGCCTTCTGGTCGCCGTATTCCCGGGAGATGAGCGACTATCCGGAACAGGCAAAAGACTACGGATATTTCGAGAGAAACCAGACGATGGGAAAGAGTGCTTTTATCACGGCGGGATCCGACGAAGACGAAGATTATCAGGAGTACTTCCAGGGCGACGATTCTACAACGGAGAGCATCGCGCATCTGGCAGAGCGGATCAACGCACACTGCGATCCGGGCGCCCCGGCGGCGGTATCGAAACTCTACAAGAGCCACCACTACCAGTACATCCCCGAGATGCTGGTGGAGTATGTGGATGGGACGAAGTGAAACTAAGAGGCTCTTTTCGCAAAACGCTCACCTAAAATGTGGTTTTGGTGAGTATTTGGTGAATGACACCCCGTTTTCGGCAAAAATGCTCTATTAATCACCTAAACGCTCACTTAAAAAGTGATTTTGGTGAGTATTTGGTGAATGGCACCCCGGTTTCGGCAAAAATGCTCTATTAATCACCTAAACGCTCACTTAAAAAGTGTTTTTGGTGAGCATTTGGTGAATTGCGGAAGAGAAAAGAGATATACAAAAAAGAGAGGCTGCCTCGGAAGGCAGCCTCTTGGCGTTTGCTATGAAAATGAGTTTGAACTTGAACCTGTTTCTTACTCTGCTACCAGCATCTGGTACGGTTCCACCTTCTTGATCCTTCTTGCCTGAAGGACAGCGAAAAGGAAGGAGATGAGGATCATGGCGGCACCGATCGCGATGAGTCCCGGGATCGGGATATCGAAGGTGCACTTCATGAGGCCGAAGTTGATCATGATCAGCTGCATGTACGGGTTCGCTACGAAGTAGGAGACGACCGAGAAAACGATGACAGACAGGATGATCGCCGGCATGAAGGAACCTGCAGTCTGAAGGATCAGGCTCTTGCTTGTGTAACCGATGGCCTTGTAGATGCCGTAGTCTTTTCTCTTGCTGAATACCAGGGAACGGATCAGGAGGAAGAGGACCAGAAGGATGATCATTACGGAGACGGAGATCACCATGGCCAGCATCAGGGCAGCGATACCACGGAAAGTGATCATGTTCGCTTCGATGATATCCAGGAAGTTGGCAGAGGAGGTAACGCCTTCTCCGAACTTCTCCTTGCAGGCATCAAGTACCGGATCGATCTTTTCGTCTTTATCTGTGTCGAAGTAGAAATTCGCTGATTTCGTAGAAAGGTCTGCAAGCTTGGCATATCCCGCTTCCGTCATGATACATTCGCCGCCACCGTTATTCGTGGTCTGGATAAATCCGGTAATAAGGTAGGTCGCGCTTCTGTCGCCCAGTGTGATCGTGATCTCATCACCGATCTTATATCCTTCGTTCTTGGCAAAAAGACCGCTGATATTGATCTCGTTATCATGAGCCGGAAGTCTTCCTTTGTAGCAAACATCCAGATTTCCTTTTTTGTTCGGATCCTCAAATGCTTCCAGATAAAGGGAGTTCTCTTCTCCTACGTAGACTGTATCTAAGTAAGATCTGCGGATGTTGCTTACACCTTCCTGCTTCGAAAGAAACGCCTCTGCTTCGACCTTCGTATCTTTGTCAAAACTGATAAGGCCGTCACAAATCTCGCTAGTGAGAAGGTTGAGTTTCGGATCACGATTGAAATTCTCGAACATCAGAAGGGCGATGGTGCAAAGGAAGATCAGAAAGCCCATGACGAAGAAAGTGATGATGTTCTGCTTCTTGTTATGGATCATGGTCTTGAGCGAAAGGCTCGCATCTAAACCCAGGATAGACTTTTCCAGTTTTACCGGATTAGTACGGAAGCTGTGGCTTTCGGTTCCTTCACGAAGTGCTACGATAGGCTGGATGCGGTTGATTTTGCGAAGAGAAAGCAACGTGACGAGGACCGTAACTCCAAGGACTGCAACAAGTGCAGTTATGGTGCTGATCAGGCTGAAAGAGATCGAATACGGTATACCCATCTGAGCGATAACTACGCTGCTGACCGGACCTGCGATCAGGTAAGATACCAGTATGCCGAGGATGCTTCCGATCAGAGCCAGAGTCAAAAACATCAGAAGAAGGGATACTTTAATGTTTCTGCCGGTATATCCGATGGCCTTAAGAGCACCGATGGTCTTCATGTTTTCCTTGACGTAGTTACTGATGCTGTTGACGATCATGAGAATGACAACGATCAGGACGATAGCTGTGATCGCAAGGAAGGAACCCGCAATGATCAGGGACATGAAAGATCTTCCGGAAAGAGTATTTCCGATGGTGACCAGATGGATATCTGCCAAAGGATCCAGAGACTTCATGGTATTCATAAGACGGATACGGAAAGCCGATGCCTTTACACCATCTTTGAGCTCAAAGGGAATAAATGTACTTTCGCCGGCATCCCCCTTCTGGGTAAGGATCTTCGCATAGATATCCTCAGGAACGACCATCTCGAAAAGGCCGTCGTTATTGCATCCGCCGTACACACTATTAAGGAAACCCTTGACCTTCAGGTGATAGGTCTCATTATAGATCTTGAGATCGAAATCATCACCGATGGAGAAACCGCCGGCAGATGTAAACTGATACGGAAGATAGATATAGTCGGATGTGATCGAAGCATCTTCAGAGACTATTTCCGCTTTTGCCATTTCTTTCTTTGCCATGGTGTCCGGTGTCTCGATATGAAGCTGGATGATCAGTTCTGCACTTCCGAAAGGAACGGACATCTGACCAAAATGAATCGCCTTGCTGACATCGTAGCGTGCTGTGTTTTCAGAAAGGATACTCTGAAGAGCAGGATCCGTTTCGTCGATCGTCTCACTGGTAAAGTACAGGAATCCGTCGCCGCCTTCGAGGCGCTCGGCTTCTTTCTTTGCTGTCGGATAGGTATCGGTAAAGAGGATCATGGATGTGCAAAGAAGAAGTGATGCGATCAGCATCAGAATAAAAATACCGATGGAAGATCCCTTATTCTTACGGAAGTGGGATCCGGCAAGAAGTTTTTCTTTTGTCATGGTTACCACCCCATTCCGCCTAAGAAATCACGAAGTTTCAGATGACGCTCCTTGTCGCCGGAGACGTACTTTCCGAGCTGGCATTCGCCGGCGATCTCACCGTCTTTTACGTAGAGGATACGATTGCCGCGGCGAGCGGAAGTGATATCGTGAGTAACCATTACGATGGACTGGCCGTTTTCATTTGCTTTTGTCAGAACGTCGAGAACATCTTTACCTGTGGTGGAGTTCAGTGCACCTGTCGGCTCATCCGCGAAGACCAGCTTCGGCTCGTTGATGAGAGCTCTTGCGATACCGACGCGCTGCGCCTCACCGCCACTGATCTGTGTCGGGAACTTATTCCAGAGTGTTTCGTCGATATCGACGGACGTAAGGACTTCCTTGGCCTTTGCGGCCGCCTTCTTCTTATTCTTTTCAATAAGCAGCGCAGCTGCCAGGACATTATCCAGGACACTCATGGAATCTACGAGGTAGGTCTGCTGAAAAACAAATCCGCAGTTCTTTCTTCTGAAGACCGCGAGGTCGTCCGGTGTGCCTTTCGTGATGTTCTTTCCTGCAAAAGTAACATCGCCGAGTGTCGGCTTGTCCATACCGGACAGGGCGTAAAGAAGAGTGGATTTACCGGCGCCGCTGGCACCCATGATTACGGTAAAATCACCTTCGTAGATCGAAAGATCGATGTTGCGGAGTACGTGCTGCTGTACGCCTCCGTTCGAAAATGTCTTGCAAAGTTTCTGTGTTTTGATAATCTCATTCATAGCGTTTCTCGCCTCCTTATGGCACTATCATACTTTTTCAAGTCTTAACTGCCTTTAAGGAACTCTTAAATCTTTCTTAAATCGTCCGGCTTATATTTTTTCCTCTCGAAAAGCACTGATCCTGCGACCCTAGACGGTCCGGATCAGGAAAAGCACCTGAAGCCCCGGGTCTTCGTTGGTGATCAATATCTCCCCGTCCATCTCCTTCATGAAATAGGAAGTCAGATACAGTCCGATACCGGCGCCTTCTTTTCCTTCGCTATTCTTGCCGCGTTTATATTTTTCTTTCAGCACGGCGACCTCTTCTTCGGTGACTCCCGGGCCGAAGTCACGCACCGCGACCTTGAGGTATTCTCCTTCGAGCTTGGCGTCTACCTGGATCTTCGTGTCCGCATATTTATATGAATTGATGAAGACATTATCAAATGCCTGCTGCAGGCGGAGCTTGTCCGTAAAGACTTTGCACTCGGGGATCGTAAAGGAACCTGCGCGGTTGAGATAGTCTGCATGCAGGATCGCCTCGCGGACCGAAGACGAGTCATTTTCGCGCGGACTGACAGCGATCTCCGTCGCATCGTGCACACTCGACTGGAAGAGGTTATCGACCAGGACGGTGAGCTCGTCCGCCTTGAAATTGATGAGGTTGAAGCGTTCTTTCACCTTCTCTTCTTTGGCCAGTTCATATCCGAACTCAGACGCTGACTTGATCGAGGCGACCGGGGTCTTGATGTCGTGCGAGAGTTTCGCGACCATCTCTTTCTTCGCGTCATTCGCGGCTTTTTCTGCGGCGCGGGATTTCTTGATCTCAGTGCGCATCAGGTCAAAGGCTTCGGTAAAAGAACCGAAGGTGTGTTTCTTATCCATCGGAAGCGGGATGTCGAGATTTCCGCCGGCCACGCGCCCGGCAAACTGCGAAAGCTCATCGAACGGCTTTACGATCGTCCGCTTCAGATACAGCACATAGGCGATGATGAGGACCGCCTGGATAACTGCGCTCGCGATGATCGTGACCGCGATCGCTTTCTGATACTGCCCGATCCTTTCCTGTGTATCATTATGGAAAAGCACTTTCCCGACGACCGTATCTCCCTGCTTGATGTCGAGGATCGTGTCGTTGTTTTGGATGGCTTCATTGACGCTGGTGGAGATATCTTCCGCATTTTTATAGAGCAGTTTTCCATTGTTATCGATCAGGGAATAGGAAGGAGATCCAAGGTATTTGTCCTCCTGCCCATAGTTTTCTTCGATCACTTTTATGCAGTCATTGATGGCGACTGTGTCCTGCTTCGTATCCTGCGAGCGGAAAAGGAAGAAGCCGGTGATCAGACCTTCGAGGAGAAATGTCAGAAGGATAAGGATAAGAAAACGCTTCTTTCTCATCTGCCTGCTCCTGTGACGTATTTATATCCCTCTTTCCATACGGTCTGGATGCGCGAAGGATTCTTCGGATCTTCCTCGATCGCTTCTCTGAGCTTTCTGATGTGTACATTCAGGGTGCCGTCAGAGGTGAACTTATCTTTCCATACATTATCGAAAAGCTCTGCTTTCGTGATTAGGCGGTCCGGGTTCTCCACGAGATAGAGAAGAAGCGTGAACTCCATACTGGTGAGCTTCTTCGGCTCGCCTGCAAGTGTGACGGTCTTATTCTTCTTATCTACGGTAAGCAGGCCATCTTCAAAAACATCCGGCGATTCTTTTTCGGTGATAGACCCGAAACGGCGGAGCATGACCTTCACTTTGGCTAGCAGGACCCCGAGGGAATACGGCTTTTCAACATAGTCGTCGCCGCCGATATTGAGCGCGATGATCTTATCGTCATCGGTATTTCTCGCGGAGACGAAAAGGATCGGGATATTGAGAGTGGAGCGGATATGCTTACATAGCTCGAATCCGGAACCGTCTCCGAGATTGATGTCGAGAAGGATCAGGGAGGTGTCATTTTCTTCGAGAAAAGTGAGCGCCTCTGCCTTACTGTAAACGGCTTTGGTTTTGACTTCAAACATATTGAAGTACTCGCAGGTATTATCTGCGAGGATCTTTTCATCGTCGATGATCAGACAATCGTAGTGCATGTGATCTCCCCTAATCAGACATGGATTCAAGGGTATTTTACCACAATAGAAAAGCACTCCGCGAGATGAGGCCTCCCATGAGAATCTTCCTTTCGAAATAATTTTTTGCAACGCATCCGGAATTTCTGTCGTCTAATTTGCAGATCAGGTTTTGCAAAGCACGAAATAATAATTACACGAAAAAAGTGAGGAATAAAAAATGAAAACGAAGAAAATCGTAGCCGGACTAATGACAACATCGATCCTTTTATCTATGGGAACAGGATGTGCGAAGAAAACAAACGGAGGATCCTCTTTTGGATCCAATAATAAGAAGAGTAACATCCCCGTGACGACAATCGCTAGAGAAAACGGACAGCAGGCAGTCTTCGAGCTTGCCACGGCGATGTCCGGAAAAGAAAGCATGTCCCAGGATGAACTGAATATGGCGTACTCGAAGTTTATCTTCGAGATGATGAAGCTCTGCGCACAGGATGCACGTGGAGAAAATGTACTGATCTCTCCCGACTCAGTGCTTTTCGCGCTGAATATGACTGCAGCGGGTGCGAATGGAAATACACTGAACCAGATGATGAACACGATGGTCCCGGGAGCAGACGAGGCGACAGCATTCAGTTTCGCTGTACATCACATGAATTCACTGAGAAACGATAGCCTGAAGCTCGCGAATTCGGTATGGATCAATCAGAGTAAAGCGGATAGCGTATATGAGGATTTTCTGAAGTGCGTAAGGGAGGACTTCGGTGCTGAGGTCGGAACTCTGGAGTTTGGACCGGGTGCAGTCGAGACGATCAACAAGTGGGTCGAAGAGCAGACAGAGGACAGGATCCACGAGCTGATCCAGGAACTGACGAATAACGATCTGATGGTCCTTGTAAATGCCATCGCATTTGACGGCAAGTGGAAGACCTCCTATGCAGAAGACAGTGTGTATGAAGGCTTCTTCCATAATGGTAAAGGAGAAGAACAGAAGGTCATGTTCTTAAGCGGCGAAGAGTCCACCTATCTGAGCATCGGAAAGGCCAGTGGTTTTCTTAAGGATTACGATGACGGGAAGTTCACCTTCATGACGATCCTTCCGAAGGATGAGAATGAAGATATCAACGAGTTTATAGCAAACCTGACACCGGAAGAATACTGGGAGTTCTGGAATAGTCAGGACGACTCCATGGAAGTTTATACCATCATGCCGGAGTTTAAGAGTGAATATGAGATCCACCTGCCGGCGATCCTGCAGGAGATGGGCATGACGGATGCGTTCAGCGAAATGACCGCAGATTTTTCAAACATGACAAAAAAGAATGTTTATATCTCGGATGTCATTCATAAGACATATATCGAGGTTGACCGCAAGGGTACAAAAGCAGCGGCATCCACAGCGGTCATTATGACCGAGAAGTGCATCGCAGAGCCGGATCCTGCCAGATACGTGACCTGCGACCGCCCGTACGCATATGCGATCGTTGACAAGGACACCGGACTTCCGGTATTCCTGGGAACCGTAGAGAACGTATAAACTACTTAAGGAAAAAGAGATTGAGAAAGATCGGCCCGTTTCTTCAAAGGAAGCATCGGGCCGGTCTTTTTATGTTTATAGATTA
This sequence comes from Clostridiales bacterium, assembly GCA_017961235.1. GTDB lineage: Bacteria > Bacillota > Clostridia > Saccharofermentanales > Saccharofermentanaceae > Scatonaster. The sequence continues at coordinate 21,379 of JAGCXQ010000050.1, forward strand.
TGATCTTCTCTCATTCCCGAAGGACATTTAGTCTGGATACATGGATTTATCAATTCCGGAGGACAACTGATGCGTGCCGGCATCGTACAGTTTTCCGTCTTCAGAATAGAATTCCTTATTCTTTGGAGAAACCTCGAATCTTATGTGGACCCAGTATTTCGTGGCACTGCCGTCATCGTTTGTGCGGACAAAAGTAGGCAGTTCCTCGATATAGACATACTTCACATTTTTTCCGACGACTATGGTGAAGACCAGATCCTCATCATGAACGGCCGTTCCTTCAGGAACAACCGTATTACGGTCATTCTTTATGTTCTTAATGTCATTGCGAGTGCTGATCTGAAAAATGCGTGATCTGGGTCCCGTGTCCGCCTGGCCGATCGTGTCGATAACGATTCCGTCGGAATACTCGTCCGGCACTTCGATCACGAGATTATTCACATCTCCGTCCCAGTACCATGTTTGAGCGAGGGCGTTTTTTGCCGTCCTTTCATCACGGTTCAGAACGACCTCGAGATTTCCGATCATAACCGTTGGTCCGTGATACTTACCCTTCATGGAGTTCGAAAACGAAAGGACGAAAAGCATGTTGACTACAATTCCGAGAGTAACCAGGGTTGTGGCAAATCCGGCGATTCCATATCCTCTTCCTTTGAAACACTGGTGTTTACACTCGGACATTCCCCGGAAGGAGAGGATCAGGCCGCCGAGGAAGCTGATAAACGATGTCACAGTTAAAAAGACTAATAATGCTTCATTGCGGCGCCCGTCATAGATAAGATAGTATGTGCCGAGAGGTCCGGCGAGAGCATACACGACTGCCAGGATAAAACCGGCAACAGCATTTTTATTGAGAGGAAATTTATAATCCGAAGCTGCGCCGGAGGCTGCCTTCGCAGAGTCTTTCTCGAAGTCCGGAACCGGCCTTGCATCTTGAAAGTTTATATTCTTAAAACTCATACACGTTCCTCCCGGATAAAGATCCGAAATTCAGTCGGGTAGGTAGCTTCAATATGTGCTCATTATACCACGCATGTCAGGATGGAGTATAATAGGGGACGGAAAGGAGCAATGACGCTTATGCCGAGTTTTATGAAAGATGCCATCAAGAAGACGTTTGTGGAACTTCTTGAGGAGCTTCCGATGTCCAGTATCACGGTCAAAATGATCGTGGAGAAATGCGGCATCAACAGAAATTCTTTCTATTACTACTATCAGGATCTGCCTGCCCTGGTCGAGGAGATGGTGAAGGATGAGGCAGATGCGATCATAGAAAAGTACGATACGATCGATTCGATCGAGACAGCGCTCCGGGCCGCCATTTCCTTCTGCGAGCAGAATCGCCGGGCGATCCTTCATATCTATAATTCCGTAAGCCGTGATGTCTTTGAACAATATCTTTGGAAGGTCTGTGACTACGTTGTTACTACCTATGCAAAAACACTTTTCCACGATGCGGTGATCGCTCCGTCCGATACGGAGATCATCCTCCGTTTCTACCGCTGTGAATGCTTCGGACTTGCGATCGAGTGGCTCAATCAGAAGATGGAGTCAAATGTGGAAGCCCATATTATCCGTTTCTGCCAGCTCTATAAAGGCATGGCGGAGGAGATGATCCATCGGGCCGAGGCGAAACAAAATGAAGACAAGTAACCCGGGATCGAACCGGTATCTATTTCATTACTTTTTAGACAAAACCTGCTCCGTGTCTGAATTTCAGACACGGAGCTTTTTTCTGTCCGTTTGCTGAAAACCGCTCGGGAAGTATCCTCTAACCAGATAATTGATAAGACTACAGATCGAGGTGAAAGAAATGAAGATGAGAAGAATCGCACCGATGAGGATCGCAAAGATCGGATATGTGGTCATGTCTCTGATCTTTTGTGTTCTGGGCACAGGATTGATCCTTCATGCGGATATCGGAACGAAGATGCTGGGCACATTACTGGGGATCGCGATGATCGTTTTCGGTATCGTAAAGATCATCGGGTATTTCTCCAAGGATCTTTTCCGCCTGGCATTCCAGTATGATCTTGAGTTCGGAAGCATACTCGCTGTCTTAGGGATCGCGGTGCTGGTACATCCGATCCACGCGATCCATCTGATCGTGATCGCCATGGGTGTTCTTATCATGGCGGATGCATTTTTCAAGGCAAGGATCGCAAAAGATTCGAAAGAATTCGGCATTCCCGACTGGTGGTTCATCTTCGGTGGCGCGATCGTCGCCGGGCTCCTCGGTCTCCTGCTGATGCTCCGCCCCGGAAACTCGGCAGAGACCCTGATCACGCTCCTCGGTGCCGCATTGGTTGCCGAAGGGATATTAAACCTTGCAGTTGCTATCTGCACAGTAAAGATCGTTAAAAATCAGTTCCCGGATAATATCGATCCGGATCTGGAAGATATTTCTTGGAAGGGAGAAAGAAAATGAGTTTTTCAAAAGCCGTAGTTAAAAACAGAGTCTTGATCCTGATCATTACTTTTCTGCTTTTGATCCCGTCTGTTTTCGGCTACATCGGAACGAGAGTGAACTATGACATGCTCGATTACCTGCCGAAAGACATGGAGACTGTCATCGGTCAGGATGAGCTGCTGAAGGAATTCGGCAAAGGTGCTTTTTCATTCGTTATCGTAGAGGATATGACGCCGCTTCAGGTGTCTTCTCTGAAAGAGAAGATCGCACAGGTCGAGCACGTCGAGTCGGTCATCTGGTACGATTCGATCTTTGATCTGTCTGTCCCGATGGAGATGCTGCCGAAGAAACTGTACGATGCATTTAATACCGATCACTCGACCATCATGGCCGTCTTCTACGATACATCCACTTCGGCGGATGAGACGATGCAGGCGATCGCCGATATCCGTAAGATCGCAGATAAGGAGTGTTACGTCTCCGGCATGTCCGCGCTGGTCACCGACCTCAAGGAGCTGTGCGAGAAAGAAGAGCCGATCTATGTGGCGATCGCGGTCGCGCTGGCACTTCTGGCGATGATGCTCCTGCTGGACAGTTTCCTCGCCCCGGTCGTATTCCTTCTTTCCATCGGCATGATGATCATCTTAAATCTCGGAAGTAATATCTTCTTCGGCGAGATCTCTTATATTACAAAAGCACTCTCCGCTGTTCTTCAGCTGGCGGTCACCATGGACTATTCCATCTTCCTGTGGCACAGCTACAACGAACAGCGCGAGAGATTCTCGGATAATAAAGAAGCGATGACGGTCGCGATCCGCGAGACACTCAGCAGCGTTATCGGAAGTTCCATCACTACGGTCGCCGGTTTTATCGCGCTGTGCTTCATGAGTTTCACTATGGGCCGCGACCTCGGCCTGGTTATGGCAAAGGGTGTCATCATCGGCGTTATCGGATGTGTGACGGTTCTTCCGTCCTTGATTCTGGTTCTTGATAAGCCGCTTCAGAAAAGCAGACACAGATCGCTCATCCCGGGTGGAGGTGCTTTTTCCAAAGGGATCATCAAGATCTTCCCGGTATTCCTCATCCTGTTTACGATCCTTCTGGTACCGTCTTTCTACGGATATAAGAAAGCCCAGAACGAAGTGTACTACGATATTTCCCAGTCGATCCCGCAGGATATGCCGAATGTCGTCGCGAACAAGAAACTGCAGAGTGACTTTGAAATGGCGACACAGCATATGGTGCTGACCGATTCGACGCTTGATCCGGGCGTGACGCGTAAGATGATCGCCGAGATGGAGAAGGTGGACGGCATTAACTATGTCCTGTCGCTGGAATCGCTGATCGGGGCGGATGTCCCGCAGGATATTCTGCCGCAGGAGATCATGAGCATCCTCAAAGGCGGCAAATGGGAACTCATGCTGATCAACTCGCAGTATGGTCTTGCGACCGACGAACTGAATGATCAGATCGACCAGCTGAACGTGATCCTGAAAAAGTATGATCCGAAGGGCCTTCTGATCGGAGAAGGACCGTGCACAAAGGATCTGATCGAGACGACGGACAAGGACTTCCGTATCGTCAACATCGTTTCTGTCCTGCTGGTATTCCTTATAATCGCATTTGTCACGAAGAGCGTGTCGCTGCCGTTTATTCTGATCTCGGTCATCGAGCTCGCGATCTTCATTAACCTCGGACTTCCGCACTATCTGGGACAGAGCATGCCATTCGTCGGACCGGTATTTATCAGTACGATCCAGCTCGGCGCGACAGTCGACTATGCGATCCTGATGACGACCAGATATAAAGAAGAGCGCATGCACGGACTTGCGCGCCGCGACGCGGTATGGACGGCACTTAAGACATCGATCCCTTCGATCCTCGTATCGGGAACAGGACTCTTTGCAGCGACGATCGGCGTCGCGATCTACTCGGATGTCGATATGATCAGCTCGATGTGCGTCCTCCTGGCTCGAGGCGCCGTGATCTCCATGATCCTGGTCATCTTCATCCTGCCGTCCATGCTCATGGCATTTGACGGACTGATCAAAAGAACGACCGCCGGCATGAAAAAATGTGATACCAATTCGTCTTCTGAAACAAGAAAGGAGCTGTATGTATGAATACGATCAACACAATGGCAAATAAAACACTGGCCTTGATCATCGGGGCAAGCATCTTAAGCGCAGGAGTAGGAGCCTCCGCAGTCGCCGCTTATTACTCCCGATCGGGATCTTCCGGATCATCGGCACCGGTGGCAGCAGAAGGACAGATGAATGCGGATATCTCCGGCGTGCCGGGAGATCCTTCAGCAGATCTGATGCAGTATATGAACACCACGTCAGGCACGAGAGCGGTCTCCCCGGAAAGTGCTTTTAAAGAGGAAACCGTATATGTGATCGCCGGGCGCGAAGGAACGGTCAAGAAGATCATCGTCAGCGACTGGATCAGAAATACTGCCGGGAAGACCGGTGTGGAAGATGTCTCCGAACTCCCGGATATCTCGATTCTGAAGGAAGGCGAGAGCTTCACGATGGGTGGCGGAAACACCCGCGTATGGGATACCACCAATGACGATATCTACTATCAGGGCAATATTGAAAAAGAACTTCCCGTCGATATGAAGGTGTCGTATTTCCTCGACGGATCGCCGATCACGCCGGAGGAACTGATCGGAAAGAGCGGACGCGTCACGATCCGTTACGAGTATAAGAATAATACATCCGTCACGAAAGAGATCGACGGCAAGCAGGAGACACTCTATGTACCGTTTACGATGCTGACGGGTGTGCTGATGGATAATACCGTATTTTCCAATGTGTCGGTATCCAACGGCAAGATCGTCAATGACGGAAGCCGAACGGTAGTCGTCGGATTTGCGTTCCCGGGACTCTCCGAGGATCTGGGGATCACACCGGATAAGATGGCGATCCCGGACTATGTGGAGATCTCGGCAGACTGTGTAAACTTCAGCCTCGGCATGACAGTGACGATTGCTTCCACCGAGCTTCTTAACCAGATCGACCCGGATAAACTCGGCGGCGCAGCACTGGGGACAGGTGCGGCCGGATCCGGAGCAGATGGTTCGGAGGAGCCTCTGGATCTGAACGATTCGATGAAGGAACTGACCGATGCGATGGATCAGCTGATCGACGGTTCTTCGGATCTGTATGACGGTATGTGCACGCTTCTGACCAAGTCGGAAGAACTGGTCGATGGTGTGAATAAACTTGCGGACGGCGCAGTAAAACTTAAGAATGGAACGGCCGCTGTGGATGACGGTGCCGGAAAAGTGGATAAGAGCATGGGCGATCTTTACGCCGGTATGTCCGAATTGGATTCCCATTCTGCTGAACTGAATGACGGAGCAAAGAAAGTCTTCGAGTCACTTCTGGCAACTGCGCAGGAACAGCTGACGGCAGCTGGTATTTCAGTTCCGAAAATGACGATCTCGAATTATTCGGAGGTCTTAAATACTGTGATCAAATCCCTGGATGACTCGGCCGTATATCAGCAGGCGCTGGAAACAGTAACATCTGCGGTCGAGGGTAAACGCGACTACATCCGCTCGCAGGTCACGGCAGCAGTTCAGTCGGAGGTCGAGTCCCAGGTAACTTCGGCAGTAAAGGCGGAGGTCTCCGGTAAGGTGACAGCGGCAGTGCGCCAGCAGGTAGAAGCAGCGGTCACGTCAAGTGTGCGTGAGAGCGTTCTTGCGAAGGTCCTGGAGTCACAGGGTATGACCAAAGAACAGTATGAGCAGGGTATCGCAGCGGGTGCGATCGATTCTTCCACGCAGCAGAAGATCGAGGGAGCGGTCGATCAGCAGATGCAGTCTTCTGAAGTAGCTTCTCTGATTTCGCAGAACACGGATGCACAGATGGAAACGGCACAGGTGAAGGGCCAGATCAGCGCAGCGATCGATCAGCAGATGGCCTCTTCCGATGTGCAGAAGATCATCAGCTCGAAGGTCAGCGAGACCATGGCGTCTTCGGATATTAAGGCGCTGATCGATAAGAATACGGATGCCCAGGTGGAAAAAGCAATCTCCGAGACGATGGCGGGCGATGAGGTGCAATCGAAGCTGAAGGCAGCCTCCGCCGGTGCGCAGAAAGTGATCGCACTGAAAGCAAGCCTCGACGGATATAATGCATTCTACTTAGGACTTCTGGATTATACCGGAGGTGTCAGAAAAGTCCTCGCAGGTGCGGGCGAACTGAAAAAGGGAACTTCGGATCTGAAGAAAGGAACGAAACAGGTGCGAGATGGCATGGCAGAGCTCTGCGACGGTATCCTGACACTGAAGGATGGCCTTCCGGCATTGGTGGAAGGCGTGACGAAACTTCGTGACGGTTCGATGCAGCTGTCGGACGGAATGAAAGAGTTCAACGAAAAGGGCATCCAGAAACTCGTCGAGCTTGTGGATGGAGATCTTGCCGGAGTTGTTACAAGACTTCGCGCCACACTTGAAGTATCGAAGGAATACTGCAACTATGCAGGCATTGCCGACGATATGGATGGCTCGGTGAAGTTCATCTATAAGACAGAAGAGATCGAAGGATAACGGGAAAAGTGCTTTTTCCTAGGCCTCGCCTTTTAGGATGCGGAACGCCTTTCTGATAAAAACTTCATTCATCGGATCCATCGGGTGGGGGAGTTCGTCCTCAGCGAAGAAGCGCTGCTGGATGACCTCCTCTTCCTGTATCTTCAGCTCGCCGTGGTACTCCCGGCAGAGGTAGAGAACGCCCGCGACGTAGATCTCGTCGCCGTGCGGGTAGATGTAGTGCGTCGATTCGCCGGACTCCAGATCGAGGAACTCCAGCTTATCGGCGATCAGCCCGGATTCCTCGAAGGCCTCCCGCTTCGCGCACTCCTCGAAACTCTCGCCGAGCTCCATCGCACCGCCCGGATAGCCCCAGTAATGGTTGTCCGCGCGCTCGTGAAGTAGTATCTCGTTTTTCTCATTTGCGAAAAGCACTGCCGCGCCGGGGATGATGATCGGCCGGTGGCCGAGTACTTTTCGAAGATCCATAATATAGCCCATGCTGATAAATCCTTTCCTGCCGGAGCGTTCTTAGCCCTGACTTCTATACTTTAAAGGGTGCCCCAGGGGGAGAGTCAAGACTCATATCCGATATCGTTATTCACGATGTGCATCACTGTGCTGCTTTCGATCGCTTCCTTCAGCTTCGACTTCAGCATGACCGGGCGGACGTCGTATTTGTCGAGCTCATCGAGCGGGAGCCACACGAGTTTCTCATCGGTGTCGGTCTCCTCGGTAAAAGCACTATCTTCCGGTGCCTCCATCAGATAATAGAATTCCAGGACATGGCACTTCTTGCCGGAGATCCGCTCGTCCAGACGGTCACCATTGAAGAAGTTCTCACAGATGATGGCGCAGCGGACGGCCTTGCACGGTACGCCCGTCTCCTCGAAGACCTCACGCTCGATGCAGTCTTTCGACGTCTCGCCGAGATGTACTGCACCGCCGATCATGTAGTAGTAATCGGAGAGACAATTCTGCACAAAGAGCATCTTCCGGCCCTTTAGGATGATCGCTCCGGTACGGTAGCGGAAGTAGTGTGAATCGGTGAAAATAAAACAGTCTTGTTCGTGCGGCATAGGTAACTCCTTGTTTCGGGAAGCACTTGTCCGGAGAGTGCGGCCGGTCGTTTCAGGGAAAAAAGAAACGTCTCCGGCGCAGCATGATCTTTCTGGATCCGTGGCATGAGCATGGAGACGTTTAATTTTCAATTGGCGCTCCGAGCAGGAATCGAACCCGCATTGGCAGTACCGGAAACTGCAGTCCTATCCGTTGAACGATCGAAGCATGCGCTGAAAGTATTATAGCGATTCGGGCAGGGGTTTTCAACCGCAGAAGAATGAAGGTGGCCGGAGTGGTATTTTCAGGCTTTATGACTCGGAAGAATGCCCGGGGGACGGATGATGTTATTTCTTCTTTATGATCTCCTCGCTGTCGAGAATGATCGTGAAGGGCCCCTGATTCTCTATCGAAACGGCCATATCCGCGCCAAAAACACCGGTCTGGACATTCGGGATCACGGCCTTGCAGGATGCGATGATGTACTCGTACAGATCATTGGCCAGATCCGGGGCGCCGGCATTGATGAACGACGGGCGGTTGCCGTGGTGGCAGTCCGCGTAGAGAGTGAACTGCGAGATGAGAAGGAGACTTCCGCCGACATCGGCGAGGCTCTTATTCGTTTTTCCTTCCTCGTCACGGAAGATGCGGAGCCCTATGAGCTTTTTTACCATACCGTCGGCGATCTCCTTCGTGTCAGTGCCGCAAACCCCGATAAATACGAGGAATCCGTGATCGATCGCACCGACGGTCTTGCCCTCGACATCGACTTTGGCAGAGGTCACTCTTTGGATCAGAAAACGCATAAAAAAGTACTCCTTTTTGACGGAATGTTATGTAGACAGCATATCAAAATGTGTTATAATTGCAAAGAGCCGTTGAAAAAGGCTGACGAGCTTCTCAAGAAAACTTCGCGAGGAGCTCTTTTTATTTGTAAAAGAACAAGGGCGGAAGGCATATCTTCCGGCAAAAGGGGCGTGAAAAAGTATGTTTAAAGTAGGCTTTAGCAATGAAAAGTACGTGCAGATGCAGTCGCAGAAGATCCGTGACCGTATCGGAAAATTCGGCGGCAAGCTGTATCTGGAATTCGGCGGAAAACTCTTCGACGATTACCACGCCTCCCGTGTTCTTCCGGGCTTTGAGCCGGACAGCAAAGTCAAGATGCTCATGGCGCTGAAGGATGAAGTCGAGATCGTCATCGCGATCAATGCGGATGCGATCGAGAAGAATAAAAGAAGAGGTGACCTCGGCATCACATACGATCAGGAAGTGCTCCGCCTGATCGATGCCTTTACCGAGATAGGACTGTATGTCGGCTCCGTCACGATCACCCAGTACACGAACCAGCCTCTGGCCGAGCAGTTCGCTAAGAGACTGCACCAGCTGGGCATCAAGGTATATAAGCAGTATCCGATCGCGGGCTACCCGATGAATGTTCCGCTCATCGTAAGTGATGAAGGATATGGTAAGAATGAATATATCGAGACGACACGTTCTCTCGTCGTTGTTACTGCTCCGGGCCCGGGTTCCGGAAAGATGGCGACCTGCCTCTCCCAGCTGTATCACGAGAACAGAAGAGGCATCAAGGCAGGATATGCGAAGTTCGAGACCTTCCCGATCTGGAGCCTCCCGCTGACCCATCCTGTCAATATTGCATATGAAGCTGCAACCGCAGATCTTGCGGATGTCAACATGATCGACCCGTTCCACCTCGAGGCGTATGGTGAGACCACCGTTAACTACAACCGTGACGTCGAGATCTTCCCGGTCGTAAACGCGATCTTCGAGAAGATCTACGGCGAGTCCCCGTACAAGAGCCCGACGGATATGGGCGTTAACATGGCAGGCTTTGCGATCGTCGATGACGAGGCATGCCGTGAAGCCAGCAAGCAGGAGATCATCCGCCGTTACTATCAGGCGAAGTGCATGGTCCGTCAGGGTCTTTCCGAGGGTCAGGACGTCAGCAAGATCGAGCTTCTGATGAATAAGTCCGGCATCGAGGTCAATGACCGCCGTGTCGTTTCCGCTGCACTTGTCCGCGCCGAGTCCACACATGGACCGGCTGTCGCACTCGAGCTTCCGGACGGACAGATCGTGACCGGTAAGAATTCCGAATTCCTCGGCGCTTCGGCCGCCGTTCTTCTGAATGCACTGAAGGTTCTTGGCGGCATCCAGCATGAGATCCCGCTTATCTCGCCGAATGTTATCGAGCCGATCCAGGATCTGAAGGTCAACCATATGGGCAACCACAATCCGAGACTGCATACTGATGAGGTCCTTATCGCTCTTGCGATGAGTGCGGCGACGAACCCGGTCGCTGAGCTCGCGATGCAGCAGATCAATAACCTCCGCCACAGCGATGCACACTCGACCACGATCCTCTCGGGCGTGGATGAGGGCGTCTTCAGAAAACTCGGCATCAATATCACCTGCGAGCCGGAGTACGCGAAGAAAAAACTCTATAACAAGTGATCTGCGCTCGGGCTTCAGTAGTCTGACTTGTGCCGGTTCACTGCCGGATAGAAATGAGATAGTAGGAAATGTCGATCTGTAAGTATTGTAAACACGTCAGCGAGGATGGCACGCGCTTTTGTAAAGTATGTGGAAAAGCACTGGACGTTTTCCCGGATACGCCGGAGCCGCAATCCCCGCAGCCGGCCCCGTCTTCATATCAGAATGCTCAGAGTTTTGCTCCGGATACGGAAAGTAAGACCCCGGAGCCGAAGCCGCTGCAGAACACTCCGAATACTTTCCCGATGAACGATAAGGACAGGCAGGCATATGCCGAGAAACTTCAGAATCCGGGGATGCCGGACAATGACGGCATCTGCGTGTTAGCTCTGATCTTCGGAATGATCAGTATTGTCTTTAATCCGTTCCTTCTGAACAGCGTTCTGGCGCTCATCCTCGGTATCGTTGGACATGCCTGCGGCGGACCGAAAAAAGACATTGCGAAAGTTGGCTGGATCCTCGGACTGATCACGATGATCATCTATATCGTCATCCGGGTGATCTTCGCGGTATTGGCATTTAGTCTGATCTGGTGGATCATCCAGTTATTTTTCTGAGCGCAGCATTCCCGCTGCGGCCGGCGATATCTTGATTTGTGGCGCGAAGCCCTTCGTCCGGCACGGATCAATCGATCAAGTCTCTCCAGGAGCGGACAGCGATGTCCGCTTCTTCTTTTATATCCATCCAGTCGCCTTCGGAGACGGTGTCGTAGATGCCGACGGTCTGAAAGCCGCCCTTGGCCGCTCCACGGATGGCGCCGAGGATATCCTCGAACACGGCGCAGTCCGACGGTTCCACACCCATGCGGGAAGCGGCGAGAAGATAGATATCCGGGAAGCCCTTACCACGGGAAACTTCTGTGGAGACGGTCACGTTCTGGAAGAACGGACGGAGATCGTATTTGTCCAGGATGATATCGATGTTATGCTGCGGCTCCATCGAGGTCGCGATCGCCATCGGAACGCCGTGCTCATGCAAAAAAGAGAGGTATTCTTTTGCAAAAGGCTTCATGGTGATCCTTGTGCGGTAGTAGTCCGCGCACATCTCGAACCACTCCTCGATGACCTGCTTCGGAGTCGCGGAAAGGCCGTATCTGTCGATGGTGTAGCGGGCACCTTCCTCCCAGCCCATGCACTTAATGGCATCGGTATAGTCGGGGGTGATCTGGTGTCCGTGGGCAGCTAAGAAATCGGCGTCGATCTGCCGCCAGACCCACATGGAATCTAGCAGCGTGCCATCCAGATCGAAGATCGCGGCTTTCGGTAAAAACATGCTTTTCTCCTAAATATCAAATTCTTTGCATTTACTCTTAATGAAAAAAATTATACCATTAGGCAGATAGAATGTTTCAATTTTCAAACATTTTTCGAAAAACACCTGTATTTTAAGTGCTTTTCGTGCATAATTGAAATTGCGTATATATTTACTATGGGAGTGGGGGCAGATATGGCGCAAGACGTGGATAACAGAGAAGTTCAAGCGGACGAATCATCCTTCATGGAAAGATTCGTCGATACCAATTTGCATCCAGAAGAGAAACAGCGTTTCGCAGCGGTGAAGATCGCTGCATTTGTGATTCTATTCCTTGTCTTCGCCGTATTAAATGCATTGGTTGGTTCTGTTTCCGCACTCGATTTCCTGGTCCCTTTCCGTGGCGTTTTTTCGATCGTACAGCTCATGCTCTCGATCCTGATCGTACAGTCCCTGAACACCAAGGGTTTCTATGCGGTACTCGTGGTGTCGGTGCTGCAGATCATTGCGACGTTGGTGGCAGTGATCCGGTTCAAGGATACTTTCGCGTTTAATGGTCTGGTCACGACTATCTTAAGTCTGATCATCGTCGGCATCATCCTGGCGTATAACCGCCGCGTGGCGCAGGAGATCGAGCGTGTCGCCTCGAAGACCGAGGAACTTGAGCAGGCCAATACCGACCTCAAGAAGAGAGAAGAAGAGACGAAGCGCCAGAACACGCTCCTTACCGAATACAACCGTGCGATGAAGGAGAACGAGGAGCGCCTCTACCAGATGAACCACTTCGATACGGTCACCGGACTTCCGAACCGCGTGAAGATCACTGACCGCATGGACCTTCTGATCAGTATCCTTTCGAATAAGAATATGCCGTTTGCCCTGATCTATGTAGATCTCGACAACTTTAAGACGATCAATGACTCCATGGGCCATAAGGTCGGCGATATGGTGCTGCAGTCCGCGGCATCCCGCCTGACTGCCTCGATCGATCAGGAAGACATGATCGGCCGCTGGGGCGGAGATGAATTTGCGATCATCGTCCAGCGCCAGTTCTCGGACGAAGACATGCTGAATTATGTCGAGAGTTTAAGAGATACACTCTCCAAGCCGTTTAATATCGAAGAGTCCGAATATACCGTGACCGCCAGCTTCGGCGTGTCCTTCTTCCCGCAGGACGGAACGACCTCCGCTGATCTGATCAAGTGCGCGGAGACCGCGATGTATAAGGCGAAAGAATACGGTAAGAACATGGTGCAGTTCTTCAGAAAAGAGATGAAGGACGACATCATGCGGAAGATGAAGTATGAGAGCAAACTTCTGAGCTCGATCAAGAACAGGGAACTGTATCTCGCATTCCAGCCGCAGTTCGATATGAAAGAGAGAAAGCTCCGTGGATTCGAGGCGCTATGCCGATGGAATTCCGAGAGATTCGGAGAGGTTCCGCCGACGGAGTTTATCCCGGTGGCTGAGTCTGTGGGCTTTATCGTGCCGCTCGGTGAGTGGGTCCTCGAGACGGCATGCCTGACCTTGAACCGCATCAAGCAGGAGTACAACTGGGACGGCATCATGTCCGTCAACATTTCCGCTGTCCAGCTGATGAGTCCGATGTTCCTGCAGTCCGTGAAGCGTATCATCCAGAGCACCAATGTTGATACGAAGAATCTCGAGTTCGAAGTTACCGAGTCCGTCATGGTATCGAATGTCGATTATGCGGTAAAAGTACTCAAAGAGATCTCCGCGATGGGTATAACCGTCGCACTCGATGACTTCGGTACCGGTTACTCTTCTCTGAACTATCTCCAGCAGCTTCCGATCAACGTACTTAAGATCGATAAGTCGTTCGTCGATGAGCTCCCGATCAAGAATGCCCAGCGCCTCATGGTCGGCTCGATCATCGGTCTGGTGCACCAGATGAAGATCAAGGTCGTCGCCGAAGGTGTGGATGACAGAAGACAGCTCGATATCCTCACGAAGTACCAGTGTGACTTCGTTCAGGGAAATATCTGGGGCTGCCCGATCCTGGAGAGCGAGATCGCGCCTCTCTTTACCACCAAACCCGTTTAAAGCCCATTAAGGTCATAGGAGTTTGCGTTTTCTTCCGCTTTTTTGCCTTTCTTGCCCTGAAGTGTGTTTTTACCGTTCCTTTTCTCAATTTATGGGTGTATGCTAGTCCCGTTAAATAATCCTATGCTGTGATATTCTGCAATGATGTATCACGGCTTTTTTGACGGAGGTTTTTCGAAATGGCGATGAAGCTTGCTTTTTCTACACTGGCATGCCCCGAGTGGTCCTGGAAGGACATCTATCCGATGGCCCATGACCTAGGCTATGCAGGAATTGAAATCAGAGGACTGGGTGAAGAGATCACTGCGTCCCATGCAAAGCCGTTCCTTCCATCGGAAGTGGACCGCACCATGGAAAACCTTAGAAAGCTCGGTTTGGAGATTCCATGCTTCTCCTCTAACTGCGTACTCGCTTACGAAGACGGTGCGAAGATCGCGCCGACCGAGATCGGTGAATATGTCGCGCTTGCAAATAAGTGCGGTGCTTCTTATGTACGTATCCTTGCAGACGCCCATCCGGCACCGGAAACTGAAGTCGATGATGAGAAGATCATCGCTGCACTTAAGGATCTGGCACCTCTCTGCGAAGGCAAGAATGTCACACTGCTTGTCGAGACCAATGGTGTCTATGCAGATACCTCCCGTCTGAGAAAGCTCATCGAGGCAGTGGATTCTCCTTATGTAAAAGTACTCTGGGACGTGCATCACCCGTTCCGTTATTTCGGCGAGTCCGTCGAGACAACATGGGCGAACGTCGGCGAATACGTCCGCTATATCCACGTAAAAGATTCCATTAAGGAGGATGACGGAAGCGTGGCTTACCGTCTGCCGGGCCACGGCGATCTTCCGCTGGAAGCGCTTTTCGAGCTTCTCGATAAGAACGGCTATGACGGATTCGTATCCCTCGAGTGGGTCAAGCGCTGGGCAAAAGAGATCGAGAGCGCTGCCATCGTATTCCCGCAGTTCATCAACTTCGTAAGAACATGGGAAAAGACCAAGGGCACAAAGAAGGTCATCGAGCCTTCCAAGAAGGAGTCAAAGGCGCAGGTTCGTCCGGAGGCTCCGATCGAGGTCGTTCCTTCCAATATCAAGTACGTCGAAAAAGGCAAGGGCCAGAGAATGTTCGAGAAGGACGTGCTCGTCGAGATGACCTTCGGTCAGATGCTCGATAAGGTTGCGACCGAGTTCCCGGATCAGACTGCTTTTGCTTACACCATGCGTGACTACACAAGAACATACAGCGAGTTCAGAGATGACGTGGACCGTGTCTCCAAGATGCTCATGGCTATGGGCGTTAAGAAGGATTCCCACGTTGCGCTCTGGGCGACCAACCGCCCGCAGTGGTTCCTGACATTCTGGGCCTGCGTTCGTATCGGTGCTGTTCTGGTTACTGTAAATACTGCATATAAGATCCACGAGATCGAGTATCTGCTGCGTCAGTCTGATTCCGACACGCTCGTCATGATGGACGGCTACAAGGACATCAACTACGTCGATATCGTCAACGAGATCTGCCCTGAGCTGGCGAAGTCCAAGCCGGGCGAGATGGTCTCCGAGAGACTCCCGTACTTAAAGAACGTTATCACGATCGACAACCGCTACGACGGCTGCTTCTTCTGGGACGATGAGTTCGAGACGGCCGACGGTAAGGTAAGTGATGAAGCACTTCGCGCCATGATCGATGCGACCCAGCCGGACGAAGTCTGCAACATGCAGTACACATCCGGTACCACAGGTTTCCCGAAGGGCGTTATGCTTACACACAGAAACGTTCTTAACAACGGTAAGTGCATCGGTGACTGCATGAACCTCTCCACCGAGGACAGACTCCTGATCCAGGTGCCGATGTTCCACTGCTTCGGTATGGTACTCGCCATGACCGCTTCCGTAACTCACGGTGTTACGATGGTTCCGCTCGATTACTTCTCTCCGAGAAAGGTTCTGGCTTCCATCACAGCTCGCCGTGTTACTGCGATGCATGGTGTTCCGACAATGTTTATCGCACTTCTCGAGAACCCTGACTTCGAGCAGACAGATTTCTCTTACATGAGAACAGGTATCATGGCAGGTTCTCCGTGCCCGATCCCGGTTATGGAAGACGTTGTAAATAAGATGAACATGAAAGAGATCACGATCGTTTATGGTCAGACAGAGGCTGCTCCGGGCTGCACCCAGAGCCGTGTCGATGACTCCATCGAAGTTCGTGTACAGACCGTTGGTAAGGAACTCCCGGGTGTTGAGTGCCGTATCGTAGATCCTGCGACAAATGAAGTTCTGCCGGATAACGTAGATGGTGAGTTCTGCGCCCGTGGTTATAACATCATGAAGGGTTACTACAAGATGCCTGAGGCGACGAAGGCTGCGATCGATGAAGACGGCTGGCTGCATACAGGTGACCTTGCCCGCCGCACACCTGAGGGTTATTACAAGATCACCGGCCGTATTAAGGACATGATCATCCGTGGTGGTGAGAACATCTACCCGAAGGAGATCGAAGAGTTCATCTATACACATCCTGATGTTTCCGACGTTCAGGTCATCGGTGTTCCGGATGAGCAGTACGGTGAAGAGATCATGGCCTGCATCATCAAGAAGGAAGGTTCCACACTGACCGAAGATGATGTTAAGAAGTATGTCAAAGATCACATGGCGAAGCACAAGACTCCGCGTTATGTCGCTTTCGTTGACGCTTTCCCGATGAACGCAGCAGGTAAGATCCTGAAGTTCAAGATGAGAGAAGATGCGGTTAAGATGCTGGGCCTGGAGAAGGCTTCGAAGATCGAGACAGCCTAATCGAATAAGAGCAACAAAATAACCTCTCCTCGACTCAAACAGTACGCTTCGCGTAACTCGTCGCTGAGAGGTTTTTTGTTGCTCTTTTTTAGAGGCTGTCTCGATCTTGTTCAGCCTTTCGGGGACTTGTCGATCGGAGATCCTTTTCTTTTTTTGTGGCATTATTAAGATAGATTGTTGTAACACTGTCTGGTGTTTTGTTGATATATAGGGTGAAAGCTTTAGTGAAGGTGAGGGTTGCCGGGTGCGTGACAGTGAGATTGTGGATCTCTTTTTGAGACGGGATGAGGAAGCGCTTCGTGTCGTGTCGGATCAGTACGGCACGAGACTGAATCATATTTCGTTCCGTATCACACAGGATGAACAGACCGCGGAAGAATGTGTGAATGATACGTATCTGGAAGCCTGGAACCGTATCCCGCCGAGTGAGCCGAGAGAGTATCTTCTGGCTTTTCTCTCGAAGATCATACGGGCAAAATCACTGAACCGCTGCATTTACGAACATCGGTGCAAGCGGCATGCGTATGTCGAGGAGCTATCTTCCGAGCTGGAACAGTGTATTCCTTCCAAGATCAGCGTCGAAGAAGAGATAGAAGGAAAAGCTTTTGCGGAGGTAGTCAGCCGGTTTCTTCTGGCGCAGCCGGATGAAAAAAGAAGAGTGTTTGTCAGACGATATTTCTATATGGAAAACACATCGGTCATTGCGGCTGCGTATGGATTTAGTGATAACAAAGTCCGGACGATGCTTTCCCGGATGCGAAAGGAACTGAAAAGTTTTCTGGAAAAGGAGGATTTCCTATGAACGGAAAAGATATGTTGGAAATGATGTCTGAACTAGACGAAAAAGTTGTGGCAGATGCTGCCGTCACACCGATAAGAAAGACACGGGAAAAGTGGAAGATCGTTCTTGGCGCCGTGGCTGCCGCCCTTATAGTGGGTATTCTGGGATATACGATTTACCCTTACGTGAGGGGAAAGATTACCGGGAAATATAAGCAGGATTTGAAATCCGGGACACTAATGGCTTCGCCCAGGTATCCGGAGATGCCGGAAAATCCGGAACTTACGAGAGGGTATGATAAGGAAAAAAGTCAGGAGTACCTTCAGGCAGTGATGGCTTTGCGTAAGCAGCCGGAGGGATATCAGGACGGCTACGATGCGTATTTGAAAGATGTGCTGGGTGTTATCTTTTCGGATACAGGGAATGGGAATAAGGCGTTCTCGCCCCTCTGCCTGTATATGGCACTGGGAATGACTGCAGAAATCACGGACGGAACAACACAGCAACAGATCCTGGATGTTTTGCATCAGCCGGATATTGCAACGCTTCGTGAGCGTGCCAAGTCGATCTGGCTTGCTAATTATATGGACGATGGATTGTCTAAACTGGTACTGGCTAATTCACTTTGGATGAATACTGGACGGAATTATGAACAGTCCGTATTGGAAACATTGGCGAACAACTATTTCGCTTCTTCGTATTCCGGGGATCCCTCATCGGAGAAATATAGTCAGAAACTCCGCGAATGGATCAACGAGCAGACGGATGGGCTTCTTGAAAACATGCTCTCTGATCTGAACCTGGATCCGGATCTGATGATAGCTCTCGTTTCGACCGTGAATTACTGTGGGAAATGGGCGGATCCTTTTCTAAAGAGCGAGACGAAGGATGGAACATTCCATGCCCCTTCAGGTGATGTGAACTGCAAGTATATGTGTACGGAAACGGGGCATGAGAATTTCTATGGAGATCATTTTGAATGCGTATCCTTGCCGATTATTAACAATGGTAGCGTACGGTTCATTCTCCCGGAAGAAGGAATGACACCGGAAGAACTGCTGATGGATGAAGAACTCCTTCAGTTTTTGAACACAGAGTCCTATAAATGGGATAAAACAATAGAGGCCGCTAGTGTTCATATGGAAGTGCCGAAGTTCGATATCTCTTCTGACATAAAACTGAATGATTACCTGAAGGCTTTGGGAATAGAGGATCTATTTGAAGCGGGAGACGCCGATTTCAGTCCGCTGGTGGGTAAGAGTGATGAAAACTTCTACGTGAATTCGATCGAACAGAACACACGTATCATGATCGATGAAGAAGGATGTAAAGCGGTTTCTGCAACAATCTTATTGGCCGGAGCCGGACAAACCAGAGAACATTTCGAATTCATCCTGGATCGGCCGTTCGTATTTGAAATCGTAAGTGATACAGGACTGCCTCTTTTCGTTGGCGTCGTGAATGATCCGACCAAGTCCTGATGCGTCTTGAGCAGAAATAATCCGTAAGGTGAAATATGAGACTGCAGATATAGTTCCATTTTTTGTGATTTTATCCGTAAAAGGGAGTGTGAATATACGGATAAAAATCGCTGTTAGGAAATCTTATGGGTAAATGCCGGAAAAGCACTGCTCCGTTATTTCACCCATCGCTTTCTGCAACTTATGCATCCCTTTTGGCAACTCGCGCAAAGCCCTATTGCGCAGGCTTTTCGGGGCTGGTATCCTCCGTTTTGAAAGAAAGACGAAGTAAGCGCGGCGGGTGGTCCGTCGGCAGGGCATCACTTGATGCCGGTGAAACAGGAGGATGCAGCGATGATTTCAGTTACAGGAATTTCGAAAAGCTTTGGAGATAAAAAAGTGCTCGATGGTATTTCGATGACGATCGAGGATGGGGAGATCTTCGGACTTCTCGGTCCGTCCGGTGCGGGTAAGACAACATTGATCAGAGTGCTGACCGGACAGCTTAAGTTTGAAGAAGGCGCAGCGATGATAAATGGCAAGGATGTCAGAAAGCTCACCGGTGCGGATAAGAAACAGTTCGGAGTCATGATGGATGACTTCGGCCTGTATGAGAGGCTGACCTGCTATCAGAATCTGAAGGTGTTCGCGGATATCTACGGCGTCGGTGATGCGGAGATCGCGACAGTTCTCAAAGAAGTGGAGCTGGAAGATGCCGAGAAAAAAGAAGTGAAGAAATTAAGTAAAGGCATGAAGGAACGCCTCCGCCTCGCGCGAGCACTGCTGGCCCATCCGAAAGTGCTTTTCCTGGATGAGCCGACGAGCGGACTAGACCCGCAGACCAGTAGTGAGATCCACGAGATCATTAAGAAGAGAAAAGAAGCGGGAACGATCATTTTCCTGACGACACATAACATGACGGAAGCGGAGAAACTCTGCGATCACCTGGTCCTTCTAAATGAAGGGAAGATCGTGGAAAGAGGTGCTCCAAAAGAACTGTGCCTCCGCTATGATCACCAGAAAAAGATCGAGCTTGTAACCACGAAAGGTGAGACAGTCTCGCTGGAAATGAATAGAGAGAACGCAGAGAAAACGAGCGCGCAGATTGCGGAATTCCTGAAGGAAGGAAACCTTCGGACGATCCACTCGAAGGAACCGAATCTGGAGACCGTGTTTATGGAGCTCACGGGAAGGAAACTGGAGGTGTAAGACGATGAGAGAAGCAACAGCGATTTTTAGAAAACAGGTGCTCGATACGAGGAAGAACAGGGCGGTCCTGATCCAGTTCATCATGTTTCCGATCATGACGATCGTGATGAGTAACGCGGTGAAGGTCGATGATATGCCGGAGTTTTTCTATCTGAAACTCTTCAGCATCATGTACATGGCGATGGCGCCGATCGTGTCGATGAGCTCGATCATCTCGGAAGAAAAAGAGAAGGGGACGCTCCGTGCGCTGATGATGAGCAATGTCCGCCCGGCGGCCTATCTTCTGGGCGTCGGCGTGTATGACTTCCTTTGCTGCCTGATCGGTACGATGCTCATGAGTAAGAGCTGCGGACTGGATGACGGACCGTGGTGGAGATATCTTTGCGTGATCATGATAGGTCTTGTGATCTCCATCATTCTCGGCGCGGCAGTCGGGGTTCTGGCGAAAGACCAGATGGCGGCGACGAGCCTTTCGGTCCCGGTGATGTGCCTGTTTACTTTCCTTCCCATGATGGCCCAGTTTAATGGAACTATTGCTAAGGTCGCAAAGTTTTTCTACACCCAGCAGCTTTATCTTGCCCTCGAAGACATAAATAATGTTAAGATAGGAACCGAAGGACTGATCATCATTGCGGCGAATGCCATTGTCATCTTAGGATTCTTTGTCCTCGCATTTCGAAAAGAAGGACTCACGAATGAGTAAGTAGGCCACTGCGGCGCCTCGAACAATGAGGCGGGCTGCGCGCCTGATAATAGGAAAAACGAGTGAAAATTTCGATCAACATCAATCCGGATAATCCCGAGACCGAAATCAGCGTGACATGTCCCGCGCTGACTCCGGAAGTCGAGAAACTGATCTCCATGGTTCGCGTCATGGACAGTAAGCTCACGGTCAAAAAAGATGGTGAAGTCTTCCTTCTGGATATTGGGGATATCCTTTATCTGGAAGCCATGGAGAGAAAGTGTTTCGTATATACGGATGGTGCCGTGTACGAATCGGAATCAAAACTGTACGAGCTCGAGCAGCAGCTTGCTGCCTCGGGCTTTTTCCGTGTCAGTAAATCGACACTTCTTCAGTTGAAGCATATCAAGTCACTTCGCGCGGATCTCAATCACCGTATCCGCATCACGATGGATAACGGCGAGCAGATCATCGCCTCGCGCATGTACGCGGACGATCTTAGAGAGCGTCTGGGACTGAAGTAGGGCATGAGGTAAGATGTAATGGATAAGAATAAAAAAAGAAAGATCATAGATAAGAAGAGCTTTCATGACTTCGTTTATACCACGAGCCTGGCATTCACGATGCAGACGATCGTCGCTACTATTGTCATGTTTATCTCCTCGTCGTCCACCGCTTCTGAACAGAGCCGGATCAGCTCGATCTATGAGACCCCCGGCTTCCTCTCGAAAAGCACTCTTCTCCAGTTCTTTATCGTCGCCCTTCTTACCGGGGTGATCCGCCACATCTTTATGTCGGACCTGATCCTGAAGATCAAGTCGATCGCCCTTCGGATCACGCTGATGTTCGTCTTCGAGGCCATCATGCTTGCTGTCATCGTGTGGAGATTCAACTGGTTCCACTCCGTGCGGATCGGCCACTGGATCGGCTTTGTCATCGGCGCTCTCCCATGCCTGATCGTAGGTTTCATCATGGCGTATAAATCCGAGTGCAAAGAAAACGAAGAGATGAACGAAGCGCTCCGGAGAAAGCAGCAAGAGGATAAGTAACGCGGATTTTCTATTGTTTTGCGAGGAGCAAATAAAGGAGCGATTCCGCAGACGCGGAGCGGCGAGGACCAGCGACGTATTTGACTCCTCGCAAAAAGGCAATAAAAAATCCTCACGTTGATCTACCATTGGGGATGATATGGCCAAAGCGTGAGGATGAGGATAATAGTATTGCCATCGATATTGAAGCTACGGTGACAAGAATCATTGTAGTGTACAAAAGACTTTTTTTCAATTAGAATAGTCCTTGATACTATAACAATCTTCCGAAAGAATGGTTTTTGGTAAAATGTTAAATTCTCTTGAATATTCGCTAAACATGGAGTTTGAAGACATCGATTATCCTGTCACGATCCGCCGTGAGCGCCTTTCCGCCTTCCCGAACTATGCGCAGGAGAGCCACTGGCACGATGATGTGGAATTCCTTTCCATCCTGAGCGGCAGAATGAAGTGTACCATCAATGGTGAGTCCGTCGAGCTTTCCCAGGACGAGGGTGTCTTTATCAACTCGCGCCAGATGCATGTGGTCCACTCCGATACGCGGACAGACTGTGATTATGTCGTCGTCCGTTTCCATCCGCTGCTTCTCTGCGCGACGAAAAACATCGAGAGCCGGTTCGTGCTCCCGGTCATCGAGAATCCGGATTTTCCATATGCGGTTTTGAGCCCGGAGATCGAGTGGCAAAGGAGTGTCCTTGACTCGATTCTTCGTATATACTATATGAGACATGAGACGACGCTAGCGCTCGGCGCGCAGGGGGAGTTTTTCCATATATGGGAGCAGATCTTCCGTCATAATGCAAAAGCACCTGCAAAGGTCCGTGAGAGCACACCGCAGCTCAGCCAGCTGAAGGACATGATCAATTTTATCTCGCTGAACTATCAGCGGAAGATCTCACTGGAAGATATCCGGATGGCGGGGAATATCGGTAAGACCAGCTGCTGTCTGATCTTCCAGAAGTACCTGAACCAGACGCCGAATACGTACCTGACGGTGTTCCGCCTGAGAAAAGGCGCGGATCTCCTGGTCAAAACAGATAAGGCGATCGTGGAGATATCGGAAGAAGTAGGATTTTCCGGGGCGAGTTATTTTGCCGAGGCATTTAAAAAACACATGGGTGAGATGCCGAGTGAATACCGGAAGAAACGCCGGGTCATGAGTGAGTGAGGAGAGAAAATGAGCGATTGCGAGAGATGCTCGAATTACGAATACGATGAGACGCTCGGAGAGTATTTCTGCGAAGCGCCGATCGATCAGGATGCCTGGGAGCGGATGCTCGAGGGCGGACAGAAGTCGTGCCCGTACTACATCGAGGACGGCGAATATAAGACAGTAAATAAGCAGATCTGACGTGCCCGGATCCGGGTGCCGAAGAAGGACCGGATGCAGCACCGGTCCTGTGAAAAAGGGGAGTTATGAAAAAGAAGTATAGGGAAATATTCCGTGAGTTTAAGCCGTACCGGCTGGAGTTTATCCTGGGTCCGGCAGCGAAACTTTTCGAGGCGATCCTCGAGCTGTTCCTGCCGATCCTGATGGGAAAGATCGTCGATACCGGCTTTTCTTCTGAGAGCAAAGGATTTATCGTCCGGACAGCGCTTCTGATGTTCGGCATGGCGGCGATGGGACTTGCTGCCGCGGCGGTGTGCCAGTACTGTGCGGCACGGGCATGCTCCGGTGTGGGCGCGCGACTTCGTGACCGCCTCCTGACGAAGGTCAATTCCCTGTCTGTCGCACAGCAGGAAAGGTGCGGCGTTTCTTTTCTGAATGTTGCGATGACCTCGGACGTCAATCAGGTCAGCACCGGTGTATCGATGTTTATCCGACTGGTATTCCGTGCGCCGTTCATCACGATCGGCGGCATCGTGGCGGCGATCATTCTGGATGCACCGATGTCGATCGTCATCGGATTCGGATCGCTTCTGTTCCTGGTCACGCTTCTGTCGATCATCCGCGTGACATTTGTGCGCTATAAGATCGTACAGAAAAAACTCGACAACATCAGCGGCGTCGTCAATGAACGGCTCGCCGGCATTCGTGTGGTACGTGCTTTTTCCAGGGAAAAGCACCATCAGGATCTGACCGATGAGGCCAGCGCCGACTATGCGGACGAGACGATCTCCGTGTCGAAATACTCTGCGCTCCTGCGCCCGATCACGATCCTTATCATGAATGCATCGGTCGTATTCGTGCTCTGGATCGGCGGCTACCGTATCGATGGCGGCGTGATCACGGCCGGCATGCTCCTGACCTTTATCAACTACATTTTCAGCATCTTCGACGAACTGAATAAGATCGGAAATCTCGTGGTCATTTTCTCGAGATCTTTCGTCTCTGCAGAGCGTATCGAGAGCGTGCTCGAACTGGAGCCCGAGAAGAAAGAGCCGGAGACCGGAGCTGCGGCAGAGGACCACGACGATAAGGCGATCGTGAAGTGGAAGGATGTATCTTTCTCCTACCTTTCCGGTAAGGATGATTCGGAAGAATACTACGCGCTGAAGGATGTTTCTTTCGAACTTAGAAAAGGCGAGAAGCTCGGCATCATCGGCACGACCGGTTCCGGCAAATCGACGGTCATCGCACTGCTTCTTCGTCTTTATGAGATCAACAAAGGCCACATCTATGTGGATGGAAAATCGATCGATTCGATCGACGATAAGACGCTCCGCAGCAAGATGGCACCGGTGTTCCAGACGACAGCGCTTTTCGAGGGGACGATCCTCGATAATCTCTATCTGGGAAGGAAGAACCCGCTTTCCGACGAGGAACTGAAGGCGCGGTGCGAAGTCGCACAGGCGTGGGATTTCATCTGCGAGAAGGGCGGACCGGAGGCAAAGGTCGAACCGAAGGGGAAGAACTTCTCCGGCGGCCAGCGCCAGCGCCTGTCGATCGCAAGAGCGCTCTGCACGGATGCGGAGATCCTGCTCCTGGACGATGCGACGGCGGCACTTGATAAGGACACTTCCGCGAAGTTCTCGGCAGCCCTAGCCGAGCATGCGAAGACACATAACCGGACGGTCGTGGAGATCTCTTCGAAGATCAACGAGATCGCCGATTCCGACTGGATCATCGTGCTGGACAACGGCTCGGTGGTCGGCCAGGGCAAGCATGATGCCCTCTTAAAAGAGTGCGAGGCATATGCGCGCATCGCGGCATCCCAGGAGATGGGAGGTGTGGAATAATGGCGAAAGACTCGATGTTAAGCGGCATGGCGAATCTGAATCCGGATGCGGCGAAGATGTCCGACGGCAAGTCCCGCGTCTCCACGAAGGATCTGGCATCGCTTCTGCGTTTTACCAATACTTCGAAGTTCTCGTTTATCCTTCTCATCTTCGCGGCGATCTTAAGCGGCGGACTGCAGGTCGTGGCACCGGCATTCCTCGGTTATACGATCGACCACATGGGTGAGGCGGGAAGTATCGATCTTTCCTATCTCGGCTCGCATGCCCTGATCCTTCTCGGCATGTATCTGGTGGCCGCGCTCTTTACCTGGGTCGTCAGCTACTACGCCAATGTCGTCGCGGCGAAGACGGCGCTGGAAGTAAGACGAGCGCTTTCGCTGAAGCTCACGAAGCTTCCGGTTTCTTTCTATGACACCCACCCGCAGGGCGATACCGCGACGCACTTTATCAATGACGCAGACGCGATCTCCGAGGGCATGCTGCAGGGACTTCTGAACTTCTTTACGGTCCTTGTCACGATCCTCGGCACGGTCGGCTTTATGGTATTCATCAGCTGGAAAATGACTCTCATCATCCTGCCGATGGCGGTCCTTATGATCTGGTCGGCAACGACGATCGCGAAGAAAACGACGAAGTACTTCAAGTCGCAGCAGAACCTCGTCGGCTCGATCTCCGGCGACGTGGAGGAGAATCTCTACGGACGAAAAGAGATCAAGGCCTTCGGCTGTGAGGACAAGTTCCTCGACGAGTTCCGGGAGAAGAACGAGCAGCTGAATAAGTCCTCAGTTACGGCGCAGTTTGCTTCCTCGCTTCCGAACCCGGTGACGCGCTTCGTCGATAGCACCTCTTACATCCTGATCGGTGCGCTGGGCGTGTGGATCGGCGGCCTGACCGCAGGAAACATCACGACGTTCATCCTCTACTGGAAGAACTTCAGTAAGCCGATCAACGACCTGACGAATATCACGACACAGATCATGGCGGCATTTGCTTCGCTGACCCGTGTCTTCTCGATCCTCGATCTGCCGGAAGAAAAGGAAGATCCGGAAGAGACTTCCGAACTCACATCTTCTTCTGCAAAAGCACCCGTACAGGCAGCGGAGGACAGAACTTCCTCTGAAGCAGCGGTGGGCGGCTCTTCCCCGGTGGCAGGAGAGCACGGCGGGGAAGTGCTTTTCGAGCATGTGACCTTCGGCTATACGAAAGAAAAGAAGATATTCGATGACTTCAGTCTCCGCGTGAAGCCCGGCCAGAAGGTCGCGATCATCGGACCTACCGGCTGCGGAAAGACCACGCTCATGAACCTCCTGATGCGTTTCTACGAGCCGGATTCCGGAAGGATCCTGATCGACGGCAAAGACATCACGGAGATGAGCAGATCCGAGCTTAGAAGAAGATTCGGCATGGTTCTTCAGGAGACGTGGTTGCTTGAAAGATCGATTCGTGATAATATCGCTTACGGACGCCCGGATGCAACGGATGAAGAGGTCATCGCGGCGGCGAAGGCGGCCCGCGCGCACGGCTTTATCAAGAGACTTCCGGACGGATACGATACCGTTCCCGGCAAGGACATCTCGCTGTCGGAGGGCCAGAAACAGCTTCTGTGTATCGCGCGTGTCCTTCTGATGGATCCGTCGCTCCTGATCCTCGACGAGGCGACATCCGCAGTCGATACACTCACGGAGAAGCGTATCGTCGAAGCCTTCGATAACATGACGAAGGGAAGAACGGGCTTTATCATAGCCCACCGACTATCCACCATCGCCGGTGCCGATCAGGTCATCACGCTGGGGAAGAAAAAGTAAATACGAAACACTCAATGGCGGGTCTTCTACAAGGCCCGCTATTTTTGTTTGAAAGGAGGAGGTGAATATCCTGCTGGTATTACCAGTATTTTTCCGCGGGAAGGACCTGCCTCGAAACGTTACGCTCAGGCGCTTTTCGAGGATTATAAAATCAGTGAAATTTTAACGGATTTTGCCTTGTTTTGACACCCTGTTTCCTATATACTGATATACGGAAAAAGTTGGGTTTCTCACACTCGTTTTTCCCTGATTTTAGTTTCTAAAAATTTGACATAAGGAGAGGCTCGTTGTTATGAAAGTAAACATTACTGAGACCGTACTGCGTGATGCGAATCAGTCGCTGATCGCGACCAGAATGCCGTTTTCGGATTTCGAAGACATTCTGGAAACACTGGACAATGCGGGTTATTACTCGCTGGAGTGCTGGGGAGGCGCGACATTTGATTCCTGCCTGCGTTACCTCAATGAAGATCCGTGGGAGAGACTTAGAAAGATCAAGGCGAAGGTAAAGAAGACTCCGCTTCAGATGCTCCTCCGTGGACAGAATATCCTCGGATACAAGCACTACCCGGATGACGTCGTACGTCTCTTCATCAGAAAGTCCGCAGAGAACGGCATGGACATCTTCCGTATCTTCGATGCTCTCAATGATTTCCGTAATATCGAAGTCTGCATTGACGAAGTTAAGAAGTGCGGCAAGCATGCACAGGGCTGCATCTGCTACACCACCTCTCCTGTACATACACTCGAGAAGTACGTCGAGATGTGCAAGGAACTCGAGAAGATGGGCGTTGACTCCATCGCGATCAAGGATATGGCAGGTATCTGCTCTCCGAAGGAAGCCTACGATCTCGTAAAGGCGATCAAGGATGCAAAGATCTCCGTTCCTCTCTTCTTCCACACCCACCACACCACAGGCATGGGCCCGATGACTCTTATGAAGGCAATCGAGGCCGGTGTTGACGGTATTGACTGTGCAATCTCCTCTTTTGCAGGCGGTACATCCCAGCCTTGCACAGAGACGATGGCATACACCATGGGCCAGTTCGGCTATGAGTCCGGTCTTGATACAGACAAGCTCAAGGAGATCGCTGATTTCTTCGTTCCTGTAAGAAAGAAGTTCCTCGATAACGGTACACTGAATCCTACCGTTATGGGCATCAAGGCAGACATCCTTAAGTATCAGGTTCCGGGCGGTATGCTCTCCAACATGATCGCGAACCTCAAGGATATGAATGCTCTGGATAAGTTCGACGAAGCTCTCGCAGAGATCCCTGCAGTTCGTAAGGACATGGGTTATCCGCCGCTCGTTACACCTCTTTCCCAGATGGTTGGTAACCAGGCGGTTCAGAACGTTCTCCTCGGTGAGCGTTACAAGAACATCTCCAAGGAGATCAAGGCGTATCTCCGCGGCGAATACGGCAGAGCTCCGGGCGAAGTAAACCAGGAACTCATCGACAGATGCTGGAAGCCGGAAGAACTCGTTAAGGGCAGATTTGCTGATTCCCTTGAGCCTGCTTTCGAAAAGACCAAGGCAGAACTCGGCAAGCGTGCACGTTCTGACGAGGATGTCCTCTCCTACATCGCTTTCCCTCAGGTAGCTGAGAAGTATTTCGATTACCGTGAAGAGCAGGAGAGCAACACCGTGAACTACACGATCGAGAAGAAGGAGGATTGATCTTCATGAATCCTGCATTATTATTGCTCGCGAGGGTTGCTGAAACTTCGGCTGAGGTTGCTGAATCTACTTCTGAAGTTGCCAATGCGGATAGAGTATATGGTATCGGTGAAGCACTTGGAGTTGCTCTCTTTGTATGGGCGATCGTATTCTGTGTGCTCTTCATCATCTTCGTCTGCATCCGTCTCTTCGGCGCAGTCGTCGGTTCCGCTACTAAGGCAAAAGCACCCGCTCCGGTAACACCTGCTGCCCCTGCTGCTGCACCTGCCGAGGAAGATGCCGGTGAGGAATTCTCTTCCGGTTCCCTGAAGCTCAAGGGCTGTGACGAGAAGACTGCTGCCATGATTATGGCGATCGTTAGTGACAACACCGGTATCCCGCTGAATGAACTTATCTTTAAGTCCATTACGCTGGTGGAAGAAAAGTAAAGGAGAGACGCCAAGATGATTTATAACGTAACAATTAACGATAAAGTATATGAAGTTGAAGTAGAGAAGGGTAAGGCAAACCTTCTGAGAACAACAGATGTTGTTGCTGCTGCTCCGGCGGCTGCACCGGCACCCGCTGCCGCTCCTGCTGCTGCCCCGGCTCCGGCCGCTGCACCTGCCGGCCCGGTTTCCGGAACACCGGTTACAGCTCCGCTCCCGGGTACGATCCTGAAGGTCAACGTTACAGCCGGTCAGGCTGTTAAGGAAGGCGATCTGGTAGTCGTTCTCGAAGCTATGAAGATGGAAAACGAGATCTACGCTCCTTGTGCAGGTACCGTTGGCCAGATCCTTACATCCAAGGGCGCGACGGTAGCCACCGGCGACGTTCTCTTAACGATTTCTTAAGTTAGGAGGCCGCAAACCGTGTTTATTGATGCATTAAAAAATATATGGGAGTCGAGCGGTATCTACGCGATCACCTGGCAGCAGGCTGTCATGATCGTGGTTGCCGGTGTGCTGATCTACATGGCGATCGGCAAGAAGTGCGAACCGCTCCTTCTGCTCCCGATTGCTTTTGGTATGTTACTGAGTAACCTCCCGATCGCAGGTCTCTATCACTCTGAGATCTTCGCAGGAGGACATGTCCACTGGGATATGCTTGGCGGCGCAGATGCAAATATCGCCCCCGGACTTCTGGACTATATCTACTTAGGCGTTAAGCTGGGTATCTTCCCGTGCCTGATCTTCATGGCTGTTGGTGCGATGACTGACTTTGGACCCTTGATCTCCAGACCGTCGTCCCTCTTCATGGGCGCCGGCGCTCAGTTCGGTATTTCCTTCGCATTCGTCATGGCTTCCGTTATCGGATTTACAGCTTCAGAGGCTTCCTCTATCGCCATTATCGGTGGTGCAGACGGCCCGACAGCGATCTATCTGACCACGAAGCTTGCCCCGCATCTTCTCTCGGCGATCGCCATCGCGGCATATTCCTACATGGCATTGATCCCGATCATCCAGCCGCCGATCATGAAGGCGATGGTTCCGAAGAAACTTCGAAAGATCAAGATGAAGCAGACCCGTCCGGTCTCCAAGGTCGAGAAAGTCTGCTTCCCGATCATCGTTACCGTTATCTGCACCTTGATCCTGCCTTCCGTTGGACCGCTGCTCGGCATGCTGATGCTGGGTAACCTCTTCAAGGAGTCCGGCGTTACCGAGCGTCTTTCCGATACAGCCCAGAATGCTCTGTGCAATATCGTAACGATCTTCCTCGGTGTTACCGTTGGTGCTACCGCGATGGGTGAGAACTTCTTAAAGCCGGAGACACTCTACATCATCGGTCTCGGACTTATAGCGTTCGCATTCTCCACATTCGGTGGTCTCCTGATCGGCCGTATCATGTGCGCTCTTTCCAAGGGCAAGATCAACCCGCTCATCGGTTCCGCAGGTGTATCCGCTGTTCCGATGGCTGCCCGTGTATCTAACGTCGAAGGCCAGAAGGCTGATCCTTCCAACTTCCTTCTCATGCACGCCATGGGTCCGAACGTTGCCGGCGTTATCGGTTCTGCCGTAGCCGCAGGTACACTGCTTGCACTCTTCGGCTGATTCCGATCGAAAAGCACCCGCCCCGCATAAAGCCGGAGGACAAGTGCTTTTCGAAAATGAGAAAACTGAATAGATCACTTCAAGGGCGTCTCATGATTCGGAGACGCCCTTCTTTTGTATAGTGACAGGAAAGTCACGTAACCCTTCTCTGTATTTGATAATCTAAAATAGGGAATAAGGCAAAAGTGGGAGAGTATACTCCTGCATCCGTATGGCATGATTTACGGAGGGTTCATATGGCAAAGAGATTGCGTGTGTTGGCAGTCGTATTGGCAGTTGCGTGTGTGCTGCCTTTTTCGGCATGCGGTAAGAAGAAATCCGGGAAAAGTAACGAGAAGGACACCCCGACAGTGGTGAAAGAGGACGATCCCTTTTTCAATGCGGAGATCAAAGAGCTGAAGCTTCCGATCGATCCGGAGAGAAAGCTGGATACCCAGTATGTTTCGAGCTGCCGGCTCATCGGAGACGTGGTACTGGTCGAGTATAACGTCAATTATGATGAAGATGAGGATTATGATCCGGATAATGTCGCGGAGTCTATGGCTCACGGGCAGGCTATTTATGATCTGTCCGGAAACCTGATCCATGAGACGAAGGCGGGAAACTGGGAGAACACGGCCGCAGCGACGATAGATAAGGCCGGCGATCTGTATTTCCTGGTAAGTGTCCCGAATGATCACTTCGAATATACGACCAAGCTCCGGAAAGTGAAAGACGGAAAAAGCGAAGATGTGATGGACGTCCCCGGTTCGGTCTCCGGTTCCGGGATGAATACTTCGGTTCAGGTCCTGGACGATGGTAACTTTGCCATCAACCTGGGATCCGGCATTACTATCTATTCCAAAGAAGGGGAAAAGATATGCACGATCTCGGATCCCGGAAGAATAGTATCCATGAATGTATATCAGGTCGAAGGAAAAAACTATATTCTTTCCAGAAATTCGTCTTATGATGAAGATGCCGATCCACAGTTCAAAGAAGTGGATCTGAAGACGGGGAAACTGGGTCAGGGCAAAAGTGCACCGCTCATGGGACATGGCACATCCTTGACCTGCAGCGATAATAAACTCTATGCATTCAAGGGGTCAAAGGTCATAAGATATGACATAGGCTCCGGATCCTCGGAGACGGTATTTGACTGGAATGATACCGATGTGGATATGTGGCTCGTAAAAGGTGCATCCTGTCTTCCGAAAAATGATAATGAGTACTATGCCGCATTTTCTGAGCGGATCGACGGGTTTTCGAGCCGAGCATGTCTTGTTTCACTGAAGAGAGCGGAGAAGAACCCGAATGCCGGAAAGACGATCATTACGGTCGGAATGCCGGCACTGATGGCCGAGTGCAGCAAATGCATATGCAGCTATAATTCGGACATGACGAAAAAATCGAGGATCAAGCTGATCGACTATAAGGAACAGCTGATCCTGGATGGAAAAGATCCGGATGAGACAACTGCCGAAGAGTACGTCCGTAAGGAGTTTCTGGCCGGACGTGTACCGGATATCCTTGTGGCATTTGATTCTATAAGTGGATTTAAGAGCGATAATCTGATGGTCGATCTTGTTCCATATATCGATTCGGAAAACGGCCTGGACCGCTCGCTTTTCTATGACAATATTTTCCGTACGATGGAAAAGGACGGAAAACTTTTCTTCGCACCGCTTACCTTTTCCGTGGAGACGCTGATGGTAAATGATAAGTTCATCCCGGAGAATGCTCCCTGGACATATAAAGGATTCTTAGAGGCAGGAAGATCTGTTCCGGATGGGGTATCCTTCTATCCGTCAAAACTGAAGGGACGGCTTCTGGGAGATATGCTCCGAACGACGAAAGCAGAATTTCTCGATTATGAAAAGAAGACGGTCCACTTTGACAACGACGACTTCTATACGCTACTGGATATTGCAAAAGAATTCGGTCTGGATAAGATCCCGGATGAGGAGCAGATGAAAGTAACCTATCTGGATGACGGAACAGCTATCTCGGAGGGCACTTTCATCACTCCGGAGGATAAGTTCAAAGAAGAGATCATTGCTGTCAGGGAAGCCTATGTGGTCAGCATGCTGACGTATGGCATGGAAAAATCATTTCTGAAAAATCATGCTTCCTACCGCGGATATCCCGGTAAAGACGGAGGAGGAAATGCCGTGATGTGCATCACTTCGATGGGCATTACTGCGGATTCGAAGAATAAAGACGAAGCATGGAATGTGATTAAAAGTTTCTACGAGAAGCAAGCACAGATCGACCTGTGCGCGATCTATGGCCTTCCTATGAGAAGAGAATCATTCCGTGCTGCTGCTGAGAAAGAGATGAATGCAATACAGGCAAATAGAGCGCGCATGATCGAAGAAATGAATGGTAATGTGGATCCGTCGCTGGATGATTTTGCGCCGGATATTCAGCCCAAGGATATCGATGATGTGGAAAAACTGATCCTTAGTATCGACCGCTCATTTGAAGGAGATGGAGCCATCGAGGATATCGTCATGGAAGAAGCAGGCGGTTATTTCGCAGGCTCGAGATCGAAAGAAGATACAGCAAAAAACATCAACAACCGCGGAAATATTCTCATGAAAGAGCGGGGGTGAGCGGCATGGCAAACGTCTGTATTATGAACCATAAAAGAATCCTGTCATCGGTGATGATCCTGTCTTTGCTCCTGCCTGCAACTGGCTGCGGAAAGAGATCCGGGGAGAAAAGAAGTGAAGATCTGTATGCTTCCGGAAGAGAGATCTCATCTTCGGACCCGTTCTTCCAATACACGGCCAGCAATCTGAAAATACCGCTGGATAAGGATAAGGAAGTCAGTTATAAAGGAATACAGAATCTGGAGCCCATGGGGGATTATCTGATCGGCTCGTATATGATCGACTACGTGCTCCCGGAGAGGCTTTCCAGAAAACAGGAGCATCCCGAGAATATGACGGAGGCTGAGTTTGCGGAGATCGCACAGTATTCCAGGAGCAGTACGGCGATCTTCAGCATGCAGGGAGATCTTGTCAAGGATCTCGGCGGAAGTGCGGATAAGCCGCTTCTCGGAGTAGCATCCGATTCCGATAAAAATGTCTATCTTATGAGGCATATGCACGATCAGTTCTACTCGGAAAACTGGGTCGAGATGCAGGTGTTTGATTTCGAAGGGAACCTGAAAGAAACGATCAGATTTACCGAGCCTCCGGTGGAGATCCCCGGTTTGCAGGGAAGCCTTTCGCCGGAAGAAGCGTTTGCGAAAAAACTGGAGGAAGAGGATTATGAGATCCGGCTCGATCCTTTTGATTCGGATATCAATATCGGACTGACAAAGACGCAGATCCTAAGCGACGGGTCATTTCTGTTTTCCCGGGACGGCACGATGTCGATCTATGGCCGGGATGGAAATAAACGCTGTGATGTGACTGACCCCGAGCGGAAGCTTGTGAAGAATGCTTTCCTGAAGGGAGGCAAATACTATGTGCTTTCCGTGCAGGAGGATAAAGAAAAAGGCCGTAATGTCCTGATCAAAGAACTGAACATCACGACCGGTGCACTCGGCCGCGGGAAAGATGCTTTTGCGCTGGCGGAGTATGATACTCCCGTGGTAACGGCGAACGGAGTCTATATCAGTTCTCTGAACGGCTGTGCCGAATACGACGTCGATGCAGATGTGGTAAACGAAGTCTTTAACTGGAACGATACGGATGTGGACCGCTCCATGCTTGTTTCGGTGAGATGCTTTCCGGAGAGCGGAGATAAGCTGAATGCGCTCGCATACGGGAATGATCCCCAGGAGCCTCATCTGATCCAGCTGACCCGTGCAGAGAAGAATCCGCACGCGGGAAAGAGAATCATCCGGATCGGCGGTATGCATCTTTCCGGAGATGAGAACCTGATGACCTTCCTCAGCCACTATAATGCGGATCCGGAAGGAAAGACACGCGCGGTCATCATTGACTATACCGAGGACCGGGACGCGGAAGTCGATAGTGCGGAAACGGTGAAGAAGATCTACCTGGATATCCTCTCCGGAAAAGGACCGGATATCGTAGTGAATATGGGTGATTCCGAGATGTTCAGAAACAGCCGTGTGCTGGAAGATCTGAATGCATATCTCGACGGACCGCAGGGGATCGACAGGACGAAGTATTTCGACAATGTTTTCCGTGCGTGTGAAAGAGACGGGAAGCTCTACCATATCCCGATCGATTTCTCGCTGGAGGGACTGATGGTGAATACGGATCTTATCTCCTGCACGAAAGGATGGACATATGAGGAGTTTGCTACATCGGCAAAAGCACTTCCGGACGAGGTAAGTATTCTTCCTTTAAGTACGTACGACGAACTTCTGCGGATGATGCTGGGAACATCACTGTCCAGGTTTGTGAACTATCAGGACCAGACGGTGAACTTCCAAAATGATGAGATGAAGAAACTTCTGGATCTGGTCAGAAACTACGGGGTCAAAAAAGTCGCGCCAAATGAGAGAAGAGGTGTCGAGACTGAGTATTATTCAGACGGTTCATCCACCGTTTCCGTCGTGGATTATTCCGAGAAAAAACTGAGAGAGGGCATGCTCGCGGCCAAGGATGTCACGCTCTATTCCGTGTACAATATTCCGTTCCAGGGAAGACTGATCCCCGGAAGTCCGGCTTTCCTGGGATACCCGTCCTTAGCGGGGAACGGAATGGCCATCCACCCGGAGCGCACACTGGGTCTCCTTTCTTCCGGAAAGTATAAGGATCTGGCCTGGGATCTGATCCGCTCCTACCTCGAATATGATAATGAAAATACCGGAGATTCCGGGATCCCTGTAAATAGAGAGAGTTTTGAGAAACAGTGCCGGATGGTCATGGACGAAGCCAATGAGAAGTATAGAAAAGAAAGAGAAGAATTCTTCTGGATGAAATCTTTTCTGGTAGAGGTCCATGAGGAGGATATCGATACCCTCCGGGAACTGGTGGAAAACGCGGATACTGTCACACTTCGTGATGAAGCGATCCTTTCCATCATTTCTGAAGATGCTGCAGGGTATTTCGCCGGAGACCGGACGGCGGATGATGTCCTAAATATCATTCAGAACAGAGCGAAGCTCGTCGTGACGGAACTCTAAGACGTCACAAAATAGAAAAATACGGGTGATTTCGGAGAAAGAGGTGTAACGATATGACGGATAAAAAAATAAGGCGGATAGCTGCAGCCTGCCTGACAGCCTCCCTGATCCTGCCTGTTTCCGCATGCGGGAAGAGATCCAAATCGAAAACGGATGAGAAGGCGGATCTCTATTCATCCGGAAGAGTGATCCAGGCGACGGATCCGTATTTTACTGCGGATGTGAAGCAGGTCAGTATTCCGATAGATACAGGTAAGACCGTAGAGTATGTCACCACCACCGGATGTACTTTTACGGGAGATGTTGCGATCGTTACTTATACCGTCAGTTACAAGATCCCGGAGGAACTCGAGAAAAAGTGGAAAGCCGCTGAGCAGTCGGGAGAACCTTTCAATTACGATTTTTCGGAATACATCGATAACTCAGCGGGGATCTTTGACAAAGAGGGGAATCTGATCAAGTCGATCGAGATGGGTGAGGATGTGATCTATGGCGTCACGGCGGATAAAGAAGGTAATATCCATATGCTCTATTATCACTATGATCCTTCGGTATATTCAGCAGATCCGAAATCGGGAAAGATGGAAAAAACGAAGCCGACGGAATGGATCGAGGTGTTTGACAGTTCCGGAAATACGATCCGGCGTTCTCCGCTCGATATAGAAAATACGGATGACTGGATCAACTGGAAATCTTCTCTTGAGATACAGGAAGACGGTTCCTATAGCTTTTCCATAGAGGGAATGTTATATGTCTTCTCTTCGGATGGAAAACTCCTGTATCAGGTCACAGATATCGGCCGGGAGATCCAGGGAAATATCCTCCGTCAGGACGGAAAGCACTATGTGCTTTCTTATTATCATGATCCGAACGAAGGAAATGAGTACCAGATCAAAGAAATAGATCTCAAGACAGGGAAACTGGGACCCGGGACGGAGGCAGGCGCACTGGCTTCTTTCGACAATGTGACCGTTAAGGAAGACGGGGTATTCGTGAGCTCTTACAGCGGATGCTTCAAATATGATATGAATACGGGAAAGATAGAGCAGGTCTTCTCCTGGAACGATACGGATCTGGACCGTGCACAGCTCCGGGATATCGAGTGCACACCAAGTAATGAGAACGAGATCCTGGCGGTAGGACACAAGGATTACCTGTATGATTATCCGTACCTGATCCGCCTGACCAGAGAAAAGACGAATCCCCATGCCGGCAAAAAGCTTCTGGTGATCGGTGGAGAGAATATCTCTAAGGATAAAGATCTCGTGTCCTTCGCCAGTGTCTATTCTTCCAAACCCGAGAATGCCGCGAGAGTCGTGATCGTGGATTATACAGACGGAATGGCAACAGACGCCGACTATTCCGAGATCGAGAAAAAGATCTATCTGGATACACTCTCCGGAGCAGGTCCGGATATTCTGGTGAATCTTTTCGATTCGATCTCTTTCCGGAGTAACGCGATGATGGAGGATATGAACCAGTATATCGACGGAAGCCGGGGAATCGACAGAAGCCTTTATTTCGATAATGTCTTCCGTGTGTGCGAGACCGATGGCTCGCTGTATCATATCCCGGTCCGCTTTGCTCTGGAGGGACTGATCGTTAACTCGGAACTCATCCCGAACACATACGGATGGACATACGATGAGTTCTACGAAGCATCCCGGAAGATGCCGGAGAACGTGAGTTTCCTTGAAGGTGTCCTCTATAACGATCTGCTGAAACTGATGCTCGGCACATCTCTTCCCCAGTTCGTGGACTACAAGAATAAGACAGTCGATCTGGATAACGAAGAGATGCGCATGATCCTTCAGATGGTAAAAAGATACGGAGTGACGAAGATCCCTGAAGATGAAGGGTATCAGTATAAGGTGATCAAGCTTTCCGATAACTCCAGATTGGAAGGTGAGATGGATATTACAGAGACAAAATTTGCGGAGGGCATGCTCGCCATCCGCGTCTGGGAACTGGATAATGCATCTTCTATCGGAGCGCAGAGGGGCCGTGGCGCAGAAAAACCGGCCTTCCTCGGCTATCCGGCTACGAAGAAAACAGGAATGGCAGTGCGCCCGAAGCTGACCATGGGGATCACTTCTTCAAGTGACAGCAAAGGTCCGGCATGGGATTTCATCCGTGCCTATCTCGAACATGAGACACCATCGGGTCTATATCCTTATACCACGCCCACCCGCATTGCCGCGTTTGAAGAGGAATTCAAAAACATAATGGAGGAGAGCAATGCTCTTTATGAGCAGTACTTTGCTGAGGATCCGGTCTGGGCCCGATATGCTTCTTATCAGGTCGATGAAAGTGATATGGAGACCTTCCGTGAACTGGTGAAAGGTGCAACGATCTGTACCGGTGGTGATCCGGTGATCTTCAATATCATATGCGAAGAAGCGGCAGGTTATTTTGCCGGTGACCGGACGGAAGATGAAGTCCTGAAGAATATCCAGAACCGCGCCTCGATCGTGGTGAAGGAGCGGTAGGACTGATCGTGGTCGAAGCGATCGCGAAACTTATAACTGGATCGTTATCGTAAGTTTCTTATCAGAGCCGGAGGCCGCAGTGATGCGGCCTTTGTGCTTGCTGACGATGGCCTTTGCCATAGAAAGTCCGATGCCATGCCCGCCGGTCGCGGAGTTTCTGGAAGCATCTGTCCGGTAGAAACGCTCGAACATGTTCTTACATTCTTCCGGGGAGAGGGTCTCTTCCGTGTCGTTGGTCACCTCGATCTTTGCGCCCTTCTTATAGCGAATGGCGGTAACCTTGATATGTCCATTCTCCGGACAGTACTTCACGGCATTGTCGAGCACGATCGACAGCAGAGACTCGATCGATTTCTTATCGCCCTGGATGTGGATGCCTTCTTCGATATTTGAACTGATCGTCTTGTTTGATGCTGTCGCCACCGCGCCAAAAGAACCTGTCTGACTCTTCAGAAGCGAGGACAGATCAAGATCTTTCATCTCGAGCATGGTGGAGGTCTCCTCCATCTTGGAAAGCGAGATCAGATCCTGCGTCAGCTCGGACAGGCGCTTCGTCTGGAGCTTGATGTCAGAGATCCATTCGCTCTCCGACTGTTCCATCTCCAGAACCTCGGCATCAGCCGTGATGATCGCAAGCGGGGTCTTGATCTCGTGTCCTGCATCCGTGATGAAGCGCTTCTGCTTCTCGTAGCTCTCGGCGACCGGACGGACTATCCTGCCGGAAGCAAGAAATACGAGGATCCCCACGCCGACCAGGCAGAGAAGCGATACGAAGATACTGATATTTCTGAAGTTCCTGAAGTTCTGAAGACCGATGCCACAGTCGCGGAAGATGACCAGACGGCAGTTATTCTCATCAGGCTCACCGACGAGATAACGGTAGTCCCCGATAAAACCGGAAGAGCCCTTCCTGTTTAGTGCTTTTGCCGCATAATCAACGGCTTCGGACTCCGAGACGGCAGAGATTCGGCCGGTATCTACGAGCACCGCATTTTCTGACTCATCGAAAAGAACGGTGAAGTATCTGGTCTCGTAAGCAAGTTCCGGGGAGTCGATACGGTCCTCGCGGAACCACATAAAGGAGCGTTTCCCCGAGCGGGCATCGTCGTCGACGATGATCGTTGTTTCGAAGTCACTGAGAGTGTCATCACTGCTCATGCCGGGCTTCGGAGGCATTCCCTCCTTCGGGCCTTTCCCCGGGCCGTGCTCGTCAAAAGCACCGCCATTTCGCATCAGGATCTCGAGGATATCGTCACTTTCGGAGACGACCTGACGGTAGTTGCTGAAATTGATACCGCCGATCAGGATGACCATTACCAGAAGGACGGCGAGCATCGTGAGAAGTATTAAGCGCATGCGGAGTTTTCGGATCATTTCTCCACCTCCAGGAAATACCCGGCATTTCTGGCTGCCTTGATTTTCACGTCAGATCCGATGGAGGTGAGCTTCTTTCTAAGATAAGACAGGTTCGTCCATACGACGTTGATATCGGCGTCAGAATCGAGTCCCCAGACCTTCTCCATGAAGCGGTCCGTGGAGATGAGGGCGCCCGGATTACTCATGAGGTATTCCATCATCTGGTATTCTTTCGCGGCGAGGCGGACAGAACCGGAGGGACCGCTGAGCTCGAAGCTCTTTCTATCAAGAACGATGTTCCCGAATCGCAGAGAGTTGTCCGCTGCGGTGGAGACGGATCTCGTGATCGCGCGGAGTCTTGCCAGGAGTTCTCTACTCTCAAACGGTTTGGTGAGATAGTCATTCGCTCCGAGGTCCAGTCCCTCGACTTTATCGTCGATCTCGGATCTTGCGGTGAGCATCATGACCGGGATCGTGATGCCCTTCTCGCGGATCTTCTTAAGGACAGTAAAGCCGTCCATCTTCGGCATCATGACATCAAGGACCGCGCAGTCGAATTCCCCGGAGAGAAGATAGTCCAGCGCATCCTGTCCGTCATAGACAGCCTCCACGGAGTAATTATTCTTCGCAAGTATCGCGCAAAGTGCGCGGGATAGTGATTTTTCATCCTCGGCAAGAAGCAGACGCATGACCGGACTCCTTTGTTTTTTCGATCTGTTTTATCGGATCTTAAGTTTATATATACTAACTGCCTTATCCACATTATACAGCAGAAATGCCTGTATCTCGGCGTTTTCTTTTCTTTCATGCTTTAAGGCTGACTTAAGGTTACCATGCTAACCTTAAACCAGGATTAAAGAAACGGAGGAAAAAACATGTACACGCCGATGGTTTTTGAACGATATGAAAGAAAATACCTCCTGGATCCGTCGGCGAAAGATGCGGTGATCCGGGCGATGGAAGGCCGGATGAAGATCGATATGTACGGCAGGAGCACGATCCGGAACATCTACTTCGACACTTCCGGATATGAATTGATTCGAAGATCGCTTCAAGGCCCGGAGTATAAGGAGAAGCTCCGGATCAGAAGTTACCGGCAGGTAGGAGCCAGGGAAGATGTATTCGTCGAGCTTAAGAAAAAGTATAAAGGGATCGTCTATAAGAGACGGATCGAAGTCCCGGCATTCCAGGCGATGGACTGGCTTATCGCAGGCGGAGAAAAACCCGAAAACTGTATGGATCCGGAACAGCCGAACTTCCGCCAGATCAGAGATGAGATCGACTATTTTCTCCGCCGATATGAAGGATCCGGGCTTTCTCCGAAGGTGTTCCTCAGTTATGAAAGAGAAGCCTATGCCCCGGTAAAAGGAAGGCAGGAGGACATCCGGGTCACCTTTGATACGAATATCCTGGCAAGAGATCACGACCTGCAGCTTAGCTCGGCAGTCTATGGAGACCCGGTACTGGAAAAGGACCTCACCGTGATGGAGGTGAAAGTCCCGAAAGACGGCGCGATCCCCATGTGGCTCGCAAGAGCCTTCTCGGAAAACGGAATCGTCAGAAGTTCTTTTTCCAAGTACGGGAAATACTATAAAGAATCGGTCGAAAGTAGGCCGGAGATCATCGGAATACCGGAGCGGGAAGAAATTCCCGAACCTGAAATGAAAGGAGAACTGCTTTATGTCTAACGATTTATACACGACCTTGATGGGAAATACGACCGTATCTTACTCGGGATTTCTACTGCCGGTCTTATCCTCGATCTTCCTCGGCATCGTCTTTGCGATGGCCTATATGTACCGCGCAAGAAGGAGCAGAAGCTTCATCGCGACACTGGCGATCCTTCCTGCCGTCGTCTGCGTGGTCATCATGGCAGTCAACGGGAACATCGGCGCAGGAGTAGCCGTGGCGGGTACTTTTAGCTTGGTACGATTCCGCTCGGCGCCAGGCACCGCCAAGGAGATCACGGCCATCTTTATCGCGATGGCAGGCGGACTTCTCTGCGGCATGGGATTTCTGATCTATGCGGCGATCTTCATCCTGATCATGAGCTTCGTGCTCCTGCTCTACAGCATGATCGGTTTTGGCGAAGAAGATAACAGCAGAAGAAAGAGCCTTCGGATCGCGGTCCCCGAGAATGTGGACTATGGAAAAGAATTCGACGAGGTATTCTCCGAGTACACCACCTCCCACCGCCTGATCTCCGCAAAGACCGCAGGCATGGGCTCGGTATTTAAACTGTATTATGACATCACGCTGAAGGATGATTCCTCTGAAAAAGCACTGATCGACGCTCTTCGCTGCAGGAATGGAAATCTGGAGATCCAGATGTCGATCGTGATGCCAAGAGAAAATGAGGAGCTCTGACGGGCATGTGGAGGTTGCCCTGCGGATACGGGAAAAAGCTTGAACGTGGAATGAAGATAGATATGAATGGACGGCAAAAAGCCGGGAAAAGGAGATAACGATGAAAAAGGAAATGTACATGAACAGGAAAAAGATTCTGGCGCTGACACTGAGCGCCGCAATGATCGCAGGAGGATCGTTCGCACTTGCAGCCTGCAAGGATAAGTCCTCCTCAGATACAGAAAAAACAGCCGCAGATGAGAGTGCGGATGAATCCGGCGATGCAGCGGAAAATCCGAAAAATACAGCGGACAGCTCGAAGAATGCTGCGGATAAAAATGGCAAAAACACTTCCGGGAACGGTTCATCCGGATCGGTCGAGCTTCTGAAACTGACGGATAAGGACCAGGATACTTCTTATAACGAAGCGGAGTCCGAGAAGATCGAACTTACGGAAAATGCAGGGAAGATCAACATCACGAAGGAAGGTACTTATATCGTGACCGGATCCACGAATAACGGCATGATCATCATCAATGTCGGATCAGAAGAAGATGTCCACCTCATCCTTCGCGACTGCGAGATCAATAGTCCGACATCTGCAGCGATATATGTAGTCTCCGCAGACGAGGTGTATATCACACTCGAAGGCGAGAACAAACTCAGCAATGGAGGTGCTTTTACCGCGATAGACAGCAACGATATCGACAGCGTCATCTACAGTAAAGACGATCTCACCATCAATGGATCCGGCAGCGTGGAGATCACATCGCCGGCGGGACACGGCATCGTGTGCAAGGACGATCTGGTCATGACCGGAGGTACCTATAAGATCACCGCGAAGGAAGACGGTATCAATACGAATGACTCTATCCTCTTTACTGCCGGCACCTATACCATCGACTGTAAAGATGATGCGATCCATACCGACGGCATGCTCGAGTTCGAGGGCGGCACTTACACGATCGACGGAGCCGAGGGCCTCGAGGGAACATACGTCATGATCAATGACGGTGACTTCACGATCAACGCAAGCGATGACGGCATCAATGCCGGTCAGAAATCCGATGCATATACACCGACGATCGAGATCAACGGCGGAAACCTCAAGATCACCATGGGGCAGGGAGATACCGACGGCATCGACAGCAACGGCAACCTCTATATCAATGGCGGTACGGTCGAAGTAAATGCACAGTTCCCATTTGACTATGACGGAGAAGGCCAGCTCAACGGCGGCAAGGTCATCGTGAACGGACAGGAGACCACATCCCTCACGAACCAGATGATGGGTGGCCGCGGCGGACTCCAGAACAACGGCCAGAACGGCTTCCCGGGTGATGGCCAAAATGGATTTCCGGGAAATGGCGGTCAGGGAGACTTCCGCGGCGGCCGCGGCGGTAAAGGCCGCGGGGCTTTAGATGGACAGAATGGAGACCAGGTGCCCGATGGCATGACTCCGCCGGATGGCCAGATGCCCGAAGACATGACTCCCCCGGACGGCCAGACACCTCCTGACGGAATGACGCAGCCGGATGACGGGGAAACAGCATGAGTGCGAAAACAGTGCTTTTCTGATACAATAGGGCTATGATCATCCGAGTGAGAAGGAGGTTCGGCCATGAAAAACGAGATCATTGGTTTTCATAGAGAGTATGAGGAAAACGGCTGCTTCTGCAACTGGTACCCGGCGGAATTTGACTACGCCGGCAGGCACTACCTCCACTCCGAGCAGTTCATGATGTATCAGAAGGTCATGATGTTTGGCCAGACCGCACTCGGCGATGAGATCATGCACACCGCAGATCCCGAACAGTGCAAGATCCTGGGAAGAGAATTCTTCGATGGTTTTGATGCGGCGCTCTGGAAAAAGACACGCTTCGTCGTTGTAAAGCGCGGTATCCGCGCGAAGTTCTCGCAAAACCCGCAGATGCTCGAGACGCTTCTGGCAACAGGCAATGCGATCCTTGCCGAGTGCTCCCCGCGTGATAAAGACTGGGGCATCCTTCTTTCAACATCGGATCCGGAGGTGCAGGATATTACGAAATGGCGTGGCGAGAATCTCCTCGGTCAGGTCCTGATGGAAGTCAGGGAAGAACTTCGTGAGGAACTCCGTGTCACCGCTGACGGCGGTACTTTCCCGTATGAAGATGCGACGGAGAAAGAACCTATCTCCGAGTGGGAGATGCTCCCGGGCGAACTGATCCGCATCCCG
This sequence comes from Clostridiales bacterium, assembly GCA_017961235.1. Lineage (GTDB taxonomy): Bacteria > Bacillota > Clostridia > Saccharofermentanales > Saccharofermentanaceae > Scatonaster. Next base: position 65,378 of record JAGCXQ010000050.1, read on the forward strand.
CAGTTTAAGGCAACGATCCTGGCATATACTGACACGATCGGCTGCGTAGTCGGCTCCGAGGAGAGCAGAAACGCGTTCTTCTTCGAGAGATCTTTTGCCGACTGGGAAGCCCTGATCAAGGGCGGCTCCGCTGCATCCCACGGACTCCCGATCGTCGGCTTCTTCGAGATGAAACAGGATATCTACGACATTGCCGGAAGACTGGATAATCAGGTCGTATCAGTACCCGACGAGGAAGACGAAGACTGATCCTATTGCAACAGATAAAGACTAAGAAAAGGGAGCGTCTCAAAATGATGAGGCGCTCCTTTAGTCTATGTAATGGTCAATGTAAAACGTTTTGACATAGACCGTTACATAGAATTTCACTAAAAGTCTACAAAGTGGTCTATGTAAGTACCCGTTACATAGACCATTACATAGAATTTCACTAAAAGTCTACAAAGTGGTCTATGTAAGTGTCCTCTACATAGACAATTACATAGACTTTTTCTTCTTGTGTTTGTGTACCAGTACGATCGTGGTAACGGTTCCCGCGATGACGACTGCGCTTCCTACGCCTGCCAGGACATAGACGATCGTCGGTACGCCACCTTCATCTGAACTGGAAGACTTCTTTTTCGACTTTTTCTTCTTGCTGGTATCTCTGCCCCTTGCACGGGTGGGGGTCGGATCCTGGTCATCTACCGGTGTTGGTGTCGGCGCTGCATGCGTAGGTGTTGGCGGAGGTGTCGGTGGGGTGGTAGGAACCGGAACGTATGGAGCAGGAACAGTCAGCTGATTGTCCGGGACAACGAAATTGGAGTTCACATCGATTTCCCCGAGGGCGGCGGCATTCTCCTGGAACTGCTTGACCGCGGCATCTCTGTCCATATCGCCGAGCGCATATGAAAGTGCGGCGGAGTGGAATTCGTCTCTTAACCCGGAATACTTATATTCGCCATACCCGCCTGTAACAGGGCTGATGGTTTCCTTGATCAGGAATGCGAGAGGGTTCACGTTGCCGAGGAAAGGATCGGAAACATTGAGCATATTCATGACTTTAGTGGATGTGACGCCATTACAAATGCCATCGGTGTATTCACCGGAAGCGAAGGAATACTGGAATCCGTTCGGTGTAGCGTCCAGTGTCAGCCACTCGACAAACCGGGAGATGAATTCTTTCTTATCTTTATTCTCTACAGCGTCTTTTCTGGCGATGACCGCAGATCCGCCCCAGACAAAAGATACCGGTGCCATGCACACACCCCAGTCGTTATAGGCAGGCGAGCCGGAATCACAGTTATATTGCATAGTATAATGCAGGAACCACAAAGGACCCATAAAAGAGAATACCTGCCGCGCTTTGCCTGTCTTCTGGTCTTTCCCTTTGCCGGCCATATCGTTCTCCCATTCTTTGGTCCAGGAACCGGTTCCGTTTGTATATCCGCCGTCTTCCATGATTTTGCTCAAATCCAGGAAAACTGCCCTGCTGGGGTCAAGCGTGAGACTTCCGTCTTTTACCCAGGGAGTGCTGGCGCCGTAGTGGCAGGGGTTCCAGACATCATCCAGGGAGGAGGTCATCGCGTAATCATACGCTTTCAGGATCTCACATGCTTCGAGGTATTTGTTCCAGTCGCCAGTGCCAGCGCCGATCTGCTCCATTACAGTCATAGGATCATCTGATCCGAAGACTTCACGGGCGATCGATCTTCTATAGTAGAAAAGACCGGAAGTATTCTCGTATGGAAGTGCTTTTATAGTACCGGAAGAATCTTTTCCGATATTTTTCGCAACATCGGACAGTTCTGCATTCTCGATCTTCGCGTCCAGATCGTCGATGAAATCGGAATAGGGAGCACTTAAAGAAGCAAACTCGCCGTCGATGAAATCATACAGGTAATCGAACTCGGGAAGATAGATATCCGCCGGAGTGTCGCCACCCAGCATCATCCAGGTCATCGTATAATAATCGAGGCCTCCTCCTCTTCCCGGACGGTAGGTGACGACCCTGTATTTCGCATCCAGATCGGGATTTCTTTCCAGGAAGTCCTTGACGAAAACCTGAAGGTCGCCGCTGGAGCTGTATGTATAGATTGTAATGTTTCCGTGCCCCGCTTCATCTGATTCATACATCGGCGCAGTGGTGGTAGGTTCAGCGAGGACTACAGATCCGTAAGCGCCGGATACACTCAGAAAAAGAGCACAGGAAGTAAGTATGGAAAGAATACGATTTTTCATGAATCAATCCCCCTAAAAAGCATACCCCCCATATATTATAGTGCTTTTGGCAAGGAATGACGAATCAAAAAGTGCACAATAACCGCGACGAAAACTTGTGCAGATTGAGTTAGCACTCTCGCCTTGACAGTGCTAATTTCGGTTCTATAATAGGAGCTGAACAAAGGAACGAAGATCCATATAGAAGATAAGACCTCCGCCCCCAAGTCCGATAACATTTATGATTGGAGGAATGATGTATGTTATCGTTATTTGGTGAGAACTTATTTGATGATTGGATGGGCTTCCCGATGAGAGAGCTCGCGAACGTGGACAAGAGACTCTACGGCAAGAATGCAAGTCACGTCATGAAGACCGATGTCAACGAGACGGACGAGAACTATGAACTCGAGATCGACCTTCCGGGTTTCAAGAAGGATGAGATCAATGTAAAACTCGAGGACGGCTACATGACGATCAGCGCGTCGAAGGGCCTTGACCAGAGCAAGAAGGATAAGAAAGGCAGGATCATCCGCCAGGAGAGATATGCCGGTGCGATGTCCAGATCTTTCTACGTCGGTAACGCCGTGAAGACGGAAGACGTCAAAGCGAAGTTTGAAGACGGTGTCCTTAAGCTCGACATCCCGAAGAGGGAGATGAACCTCCCGGGCAACAATACGATAAACATCGAAGGCTAATACCTCCTGTTTATGTGGCAGGGCCGGGCGATCGGCCCTCGTCACCCCACAGTAAATATTTCGTTTCCATAAATACACTCCCGTAAAATCAGATAGGATCAAATAGTTAAACCGCTGTTTGATCCTATCTTTTTTCGATGGGATCAGACGTGTGGTTTTTCCAAAGGATCTCCAATAGCTTTCTCGTTTTGTATCACTTTTTGGAAATCTGCTGGAAACCGTCTTCCCGCGCGAAAAGCACTAACCGCCTTCAACACGAATCGAAACTCGAGCAAATTATAAGGCAAAAAGAAATCTCTCTAGTGGCGAGTTTTGCTTCAGCAAACTGTCTGAGCCACAAGAGAGATATTCTTTTTGCTATTTATTTAATTCGAGTATCGATTAGTAAGCAATACCCTGAGCCATCATAGCATCTGCGATCTTCTGGAAACCAGCGATGTTAGCACCCAGAACGAGGTTGTCCGGATCACCGTATTCCTTAGCAGCTGCGGAAGCGTTCTTGTAGATGTTCTGCATGATGCCCTTGAGCTTAGCGTCAACTTCTTCGAATGTCCAGGACAGACGAGCGGAGTTCTGGCACATTTCGAGAGC
>JAGCXQ010000051.1 GCA_017961235.1 Clostridiales bacterium
TCAACGAGGAAATCGCTGAATGTCTTCTTGTCGGCATACCAACGTGTGTCCCACTCTTTGATGACACCGACACGCAATCCATGGGGATTAACCTTCTGGCCCATTCTTTATTCCTCCTTATACTCTTTCTTTGAGAACAACGGTTACGTGACTTGTTCTCTTATTGATTCTAGATGCAGATCCTCTTGCTCTCGGAATGAAACGCTTCAGGATCGGTCCCTGACTGGAGAATGCATCCGCAACATAGAGGCTGGATCTGGAAAGACCGTTGTTGTTAACAGCGTTAGCCTCAGCGGACTTTACAGCCTTCTTCAGTACCGGAGATGCAGCCTTCGGTGTGTAATCCAGGATAGCGTAAGCCTCGTCGAGATCCTTACCCTTGATCAGGTCAGCAACGACCTTAACCTTACGGGGTGTGATACGAACGTACTTGGCAACTGCCTTACCCTGATCTTTGCCGATACCAAGGAGCTTCTTCTGCTTCTTAGTAAGAACCGGCTTCTTCGCGTTCTTCTTCTGCTGCTTACCGTAAGCTTCGAGGATTTCATCGCGATTCGATTCGATATAGTCTTTAGTCAACTTAACTTTTTCCACTATTTTTTCCTCCCTTCAAAGCTTACCGATTATTTACCACCGGATGATTTCTCACCGGCATGGCCTCTGAATGTTCTCGTCGGAGCGAACTCACCCAGCTTATGGCCGATCATTTCCTCGACTACATAAACCGGAACATGTCTTCTGCCGTCATAAACAGCGATCGTGTGTCCGACCATTTCCGGATAGATCGTCGAAGCGCGAGACCAAGTCTGTACAACCTTTTTCTCATTCGCTGCGTTCATCGCATTGATTTTCTTCATCAGGGCATCTTGTACAAAATAACCCTTTTTGGTTGATCTACTCATTTTGGTTCCTCCCTTCGCTTACTTTCTACCCTTAACAATGTACTTGTTAGACTGCTTCTTCTTGTTTCTGGTCTTCTTACCAAGAGTCGGAACACCCCAAGGTGTAACAGGACCCGGAAGACCGATCGGGGACTTACCTTCACCACCACCGTGCGGGTGATCGTTCGGGTTCATAACAACACCACGGACTGCAGGTCTTACGCCCATGTGACGATGACGTCCTGCCTTACCGATGGATACGTTCTCGTGCTCGTTGTTACCAACAACACCGACTGTCGCGCGGCACTTAACAGAAACCATGCGGACCTCGCCGGACGGGAGACGAACCTGTGCGAAGTCGCCTTCCTTAGCCATCAGCTGAGCGCCTGCACCAGCGGTACGAACCATCTGTGCGCCCTTGCCCGGCTTCAGCTCGATATTGTGGATCATGGTACCAACCGGGATGTTTACGATCGGGAGAGCGTTACCTGCTACGATATCAGCCTCTGCACCGGAAACAACCTTATCACCTACGTTCAGGCCCTGCGGAGCCAGGATGTAGGACTTCGCACCATCTGCATACTGCAGAAGAGCGATAAATGCTGTACGGTTCGGATCGTACTCAAGTGCAACTACTGTTGCCGGGATACCATCTTTTGTTCTCTTCCAGTCAATGACACGGATCTTACGACGGTTGCCGCCACCGATGTGACGAACTGTGATGCGTCCATAAGAGTTGCGTCCGCCTGAATTGCTGCCGGATGCCAACAGACTCTTCTCGGGCTTCTTCTTCGTCAGGGAAGAATAGTCCGCAACAGTCATGTTGCGTCTTGCAGGAGAAGTTGGATTAAAAGTCTTTACTGCCATTCTCTCTTCACTCCTTTTCCATCAGGCCCATTACTGGCCGATTCCAAATTCTTCGATTGCTGTCTTATACTTCTTATCGGACTTAGCAGTCTTGCCGCCCTTACCAAGGTAAGACACTTCCTTAGCTTCCATATCGATGGTAACTACAGCCTTCTTGAAAGAAGCTGTTGTACCCTCTACATAGCGCTGTCTCTTCTTTTTTCCATCGTAGTTAACAGTGTTGACAGAAACGACCTTTACATCGAAAAGCTGCTCAACAGCCTTTCTTACGTCTGTCTTTGTAGCTGTCTTTGCTACCTGGAATGTATATTTGCCGAGTGCTGCATCATAAGAGCTCTTCTCAGTGATGACCGGCTTAATGATGATGTCCTGTGGTGCTTTGCTCATACATACACCTCCATAATCTTCTCTGCAGCATCCTTGGTCATGATAAAGGAATCATACTTGAGGATGTCGAATACGTTGATCGTATTGACGAAAGCAGTCTTCACGGTCGGAAGATTTCTAGAAGCCTTCTCAACGTTCTCGTTCTTGCCGCCGAGTACTACGAGAGCAGAATCGGAAACCTTGATCGCCTTCATGAATTCAACCATGTTCTTGGTCTTCATTGTGTCGAAGTCGAGTGCATCTACAACAACGATCTTGCTGTCAGCCAGCTTGGAAGAGAATGCAGACTTCATAGCCAGACGTCTGATCTTCTTCGGAACGGTGTAGCTGTAAGATCTCGGCTTAGGCCCAAAGATGATGCCGCCGCCGACATACTGTGCAGAACGTGTAGAACCGTGACGAGCACGACCTGTACCCTTCTGACGATACGGACGCTTACCGCCGCCGCGTACTTCGCTTCTTGTTTTTGTGGAATGTGTGCCCTGACGACGGTTTGCCAGAATGTTCAGAACGACTGTGCGCATTGCAGCAGCGTTCGGCTCAATACCGAAGATATCGTCAGAAAGATCCATCGATCCGACAACGGCTCCACTAAGATTCAAAATATCAATTTTAGCCATTTCTTAGTTCCTCCTTGTCGTCGAATTACTTAGCCTTTACGGACGATGTAATTGTTACGATACCGCCCTTAGGACCCGGGACCGCGCCTCTGAGAACGAGGATCCCTCTCTCGCCGTCAACACTGACGACCGTCAGATTCTGTACTGTGCAGTTAACTGCGCCCATGTGACCAGGCATTTTCTTGCCCGGGAGAACACGAGCCGGTGTGGAGTTAGCACCCATGGAACCAACACGTCTGTGGTACATGGAACCGTGTCCGTCCGGACCACCCTTCTGGCCGTGACGCTTGATGTTACCCTGGTAACCTTTACCCTTGGATACACCGGATACATCTACATGATCGCCAACAGCGAGCATATCGGAGACCTTGATCTCCTGTCCGAGTGTGTAATCCTCTTCTGTCTTAAACTCACGGATAGTACGCTTTACGCTTACCTCAGCCTTTGCGAACTGTCCCTTGTCCGGCTTGTTTACAAGCTTCTCGCGAATGTCGCCTGTTGCGACCTTCACAGCCTTGTAGCCGTCTTTTTCTACCGTCTTATTCTGAATAACAAACATAGGGTTGCATTCGATAACGGTTGCCGGGATCGCGATACCGCTCTCATCGAAGAGCTGTGTCATTCCGGCTTTTTTGCCAAGTACGAACTTTGTCATTTCTTTCTTCCTCCTATTTAGGTTATTGGTTCGCAGTTAAAAGTCCGCGAACATGACCTCCGCATATCCTGCCGCTTGGACTGCCGGCAGAACGCGGAAAAAGCCATTAGGCCTTGAGCTCAATGCTCACACCTGCCGGCATGTCAAGCTTTGTCAGTGCGTCGATCGTCTTCTGGTTCGGTGCGAAGATGTCGATAAGACGCTTATGTGTACGGAGCTCAAACTGCTCACGGGAATCCTTATACTTATGAGGAGAACGCAGGATCGTGGTGATCTCTTTCTCTGTCGGGAGCGGGATCGGGCCGGAGAAGCTTGCGCCTGTTCTGGTGACCGTCTCGACGATACGTGCTGCGCTCTGGTCAAGGAGCTCGTGATCGTAAGCTTTGAGCTTGATTCTGATCTTCTGGTTTGCTGCCATTTTGTGTTCCTCCAAATTCTTTGCTGTTGTTTTTTCTTCACCCTGTCCAGCGTTTCTTTTGATCCCATCATAAAACCCAGGAGACCAGTTACCGTCTGATACGGCACTTTGGGCCTGGGCATGTGTTCTTCAAAACACACGCTGTACGTCCGGGTTCCTCGCCGGAGATCTTTGCCTCCGACTGCTCCGCCTAAGTTACCCGCTCTCTAAAGCACAGCCCGCTTTATCCTGCGGCAATCTCAAGCATCTACGCTACGCGCATAAAGTCGCGCAGGGAAGATTATACAACGCATGTCTAGGGTTTGCAAGCATTATTTCGAAAAAATGTTGATTTTTTCGCACAAAAAGCACTTTCCTTCTCTCAACCTTCTGAAATCAGGGCTTTTACGTCCTCCTGAGAGAAGTGGTAGCGCTGGTCACAGAAGTGACATTCGAGATCGATCCCGTTCGGATCTAAAGAAAGTTCCGTCAGATCTTTCTTGCCGATCGCCATGAGATTTCTCTCCATCCTGTCTCTGGAACAGTTGCACTTATATGCGACTTTTCTTCCTTCGAGGAAGCAGATGTCCTTATCGCCTAAGAACATATCGAGGATCTTTTCCGGATTCATCCCTTCCTGAAGAAGGAAGGATACCTCCGGGAAGCCTCCGTTCACACGGTCCTCGAGATAGGAGATCGTCTCTTCATCCGCTCCCGGAAGGAGCTGCACCATAAAGCCGCCGGCGCAGGTAACGCCATTGGTATCGAGGCTCACACCGAGAGAGACGATCGATGGGGTCTGCTCCGAAGATGCGAAATAATAGGTAAAGTCTTCCGCGATCTCACCCGAGATCAGCTCTACCTGTCCGACATATGGTTCCTTGAGGCCGAAGTCCTTGACTACCGTCAGTTTTCCAGAGCCGACTGCCGCGCCGACATTCAGTTTTCCCGGCCGGTGATAAGTCGTCTCCACAACAGGTTCCAGACAGTAGCCGCGCACATTTCCGTGCGAATCCGCCACTGCCGTCATCCCCTGCAATGGGCCGTCGGAACGGATATTGGCGGTGATCGTGTCACCTTCTCCCTTCAGGGTATCTGCGACAAAGAGTGTACCCGTAAGGAATCTTCCGAGCGCCGCTGTCGCGACAGGCGATGTCTTATGGATGCGAAGGGCTTCTTTGACGAGTTCTGTCGAACGGACCGCAAGTGCTCTGACCTTGCCGGAAAGCGCGGTCGCCGTTACGATATAATCCGAGCCGTCCGTAGGGGATCCCGGTGCTACATAGAAATCGTCCATTTCAATTCTCCGTTTTCTGATAAGTGAATTTGCTATTTGAATAAAGATAATACATCACAGAGGTCTTCTTAAGCAATAGAAGATGCGCTCATCTTTCTCATTCGGCTTTCTCTTCTTAAGATCGCCAAAGACACCCGCGACCTCAAGTCCGTGCTTTTCCGCCAGATCCCGTATCATCTCATCGGTATAGTACCGCTCGGTAATATCTTCATCACAGCGGGAGTAGTTCTCCCCGTCTTCCGTCCCGAACATCGTAAGCGACGCGGTATTCAGGCAGGATCTTCCGTCATAGTCATTTTCCCACAGCACGGCAAAATCCTCATCGATCGAATAGAAGAAATTCCCGGCAAGGGTCTCTTTAAAGTGTTTCTCCGATGCGACATCGAAGATAAAGAGGCCGCCCGGGTTCAGGAAATTTCTAAACGACTGAAAGAGACGGTCCAGTGCTCTGGGATCGGTAATATGGTTTACCGTATCAAGAAGAGAGACAAATACATCCGCCGATCCGAAAAGATCGAGCTTCGTCATATCCTGTAAAAGCCAGAGGATCTTAGTGTTTTTCCCTGCGCGGGATCTCGCCTGATCGAGCATCGCCGGGGAGTTATCGACACCGATCGTATCAAAGCCTCGATTCGAAAGCTCGCATGTCACAAGTCCGGTTCCGCAGCCGAGATCGCAAAGAAGCGGCTTGCCATTCTCACCGTCACCGGCAAACTTCCCGTAGCGCTCTGTAAGGAACGCCACAAAGTCCGCCCACGCGGCAGGATCGAGATCCTGCTGGAAGACATCGTAATATCCTGCTAGAAAATCATATGCTGACATATATTTATCCTTTAATATAAGGAACCGGATCTACCTTCTCACCGTTGACTCTGACCTCGAAGTGCAGATGCGGTCCGGTGGATGTTCCCGTACTTCCGCACTCTGCGATCGTCTGGCCGGCTTTTACCTTATCGCCGACATGCACATACACGTCGCGGCAGTGGGCATAACAGGTGGTGATCCCGTTGCCGTGGTCGATCACGCAGTAGTTTCCGTAGTTCACCGATCCGGTATTCTGTCCCTCTACAGGTTCATCGACCTTGATGACGGTGCCGTCGCCCGCAGCGACGATCGGGTTGCCGTAGGTTCCGCCGAGGTCAACGCCCCAGTGCATCTTGTTATAGTGATAGACCGGATGGTAACGCATACCATACGCGGAATAGACAGTATAGTCTCCGGGGTAAGGCCAGGTCATCTTAGCGCCGACCGGTTTAGAACTGCCGCCGCCATTACCGCCGCCGTTACCGGACGGTTTTGTGGTCGGCTTCGGTGCCGGTGTCGGAGTCTTAGTCGCTTCTGCCGCTCTCTTCGCCGCTGCAGTTGCAGTCAGCGCTGCCTGACGGCGCTCCTCTTCTTCTTTCTTTTTCTGCAGGTCACGGATCTCCTGATCGAGTCTGTCCGCTTCCTCCTGGAAAGCATCTTCCTTCTGCTGCCAGCGCGAGAGCTCGCCTTTCTTCTCATCCAGTGCAGCTTCCGTCACACCGATCCTGGATCGGAGTTCTTCGAGCTGCGCCGATTTTTCCTCGGCGATCCTCTGCATATCTTCCGCTTCCTGAAGCGCGTAATTATTCTTCAGTTCCGCGTCATCCATCGCGATCTGCAGCTGGTCGATCATCTGAAGATCGGCATCACCGATCAGGGCAATCAGCTCGAGATTCGTAAAGAAACCCGCGATACTGTCGGACTCCAGAAGGATCTCCAGTGTGGATTTATTCTCATAAGCGAACATGATGCTGATACGCTCGGCATACTGTTTTCTCTTATTCAGAAGAGTTTCCTGGGAATTGATATACTCATCGAGCGCTTTCTGCTTGGCGATCAGCGCAGCGGCATACTGCTCCGAGATCTCCTGGTACTGCGCCATCTGCTCATCGCTCAATCCGCGCAGTTCTTCGAGCTCACCGGAGAGCTGGTTCTTCTCTTTCTTCAGCTGATCGACCTGTTCGGAAGCATTCTGTGCTTTTCTCTTTGCCTCATCACGCTGTTTCTTCGCATTATCGATATCCGCCTGGGATGGCGTGTAGGACAGAAATCCCCGATCGACTGCCTTTACCGGTTTTTTCGCCAGAAAAGCACTTGTCGTTATTACGATCGATGCACAGAGCATGACGGCAAGCTGTCTTACTAATCTTCCTCTTCGTATCACGAAAGCGCACCTCCCTTAGACTTTGACATACTTTCTTACGGCGATGCCGGATCCTACCGCACCGATGACCATACCGCTGCAGAGGCAGAGGATCAGTACGGAGAGGGAGAGATTTCTCATCGGAAGAAGTGCGTAGATCGAAGCCGGATCGACGGAGCGCATCGCCCGATCATAGATGGCGCCGTAAGCGAAGTAGGTGATCGCCCAGGCGCAGAGCGCGCTGACCAGACCTACCAGGGCACCTTCTACGATATACGGGAGTCGGATATATCCATTGGTCGCACCGACGAACTTCATGATCGCAATTTCCGTCGAACGGGAATATACCGAGATACGTACCATGTTCGAGATGATGAACAGCGAGATCAGGAAAAGCACTGTAAATGCGACGACTGTCGCGATATTCACCGTACGTGTCGCCCTGGTCAGGAACTTCATGACATTACTTTCCTGCATGACCTTCTCGACGCCCGGGATCGCATTAAGATGCATGACTACGTCGTCCGCATATCCGGGGTCCGTCAGCTGGACCATGACCGTAAACGGAAGATAGGTGTTATAGTCAAAGTCATCCAGGATCGAGGCGCTGTCGCCGAGTTCTTTTCTAAAGCGGGTATAGTTATCTTCCGGAGAGAGACCGTCAAACGACTTGATCTTTTCCGGCTTGTTCTCATTAAGATAGTTCACGAGAAGATCCATCTGTTCCTGCGTGCAGCCGAGCTTCATATATACTTCGATTGGCGGCTGCTGTCCGACTTTCTTCATGATGAATCGGGCATTGGCCGAGAAGATAAAGAACACGGACATCAGAAGGAGCATCAGAAGGATCGTCGAGACGGAAGCGATCGTGACCAGAGGATGGCGCACGATGCCCTGGATACCTTCCTTCAGTGAATTCCAAAATGCACGGATACTCATTAGCCTTCCTCCTTATTGTCCGAAGGAATATCCGGATCTTCGAATTCTTCGATTATTTTTTTCTTCGCCTTTTCTTCTTTGACGTGTTTTTTCTCTTTCACGTCTTTTTTATGATCGGATTCTTTCTTTTCAGAAGAATCCTTCTTCATTTCCGGTTCGTCTTTCGCAGTCTCCTGCTTCTCCGGCTCGTTCTTCTGAGGTTCGATCGTCTCCGGAACAACCTGTTTTTCAGGCTCTGCCGGCTTTATTTCTTCCTGTTTCGCCTCTGCAGGCTTTGTCTCCGGAGCCTTAGATTCCGAAGGCTTCTTTTCCTCGGGCTTCTTTTCCTCGGGCTTCGCCTCCACAGGCTCTGTCTCCGCAGAAGGGCCCTTCGCAAGTGCTTGGGGATCATCTACAACAGTGATGATCGTATCCGGCTGTTTCACGATCTCCCTGGAGGGTGCGATCGCAGGTGCGTCCTTCTTTTCTTCTTTCTTTATGGGCTCGGCCGAAGCCGCATCTGCCTTGCTGTCGGACGGGAATTCCGGGAGTTTGTCTTCTTTATCTTCTTGCGGAAATGCCGGCAGGATCTCTTCTTTCTGCTCGCCCTGAAGCTCGGCAAGCGAATATACTTCCGGCACGAATTCATCGATCATCGACTTCGGAAGTGCGGTCTTATCCTCCGCCGTATAGCCGGAACCGAATTCATCACGGATGATCAGGCCGTCATCGACTTCGATAACACGCTTCTTCATGCGGTCAACGAGATTACTGTCGTGGGTGCAGACAATTACCGTCGTTCCGGTCCTGTTGATCTCCTCGAGGAGTGCCATGATCGCCTCGGAGGTCTCCGGGTCGAGGTTACCGGTCGGCTCATCGGCCACGATCAGCTTCGGATTATTGAGCATCGCTCTGGCGATCGCCACGCGCTGCTGCTCACCGCCCGAGAGCTCGAGCGGCATGGAGTTTGCCTTATCACGCAGGCCGACCGCGCCCAGCACGATATCGACCATCTGATGAAGTTTCTTACTTGGAACGCCGATGATCTCACCGGCAAATGCTATGTTTTCTTCGACCGTTTTTGTCTCGATCAGTCGGAAATCCTGATAGATGATACCGATCTGACGGCGCAGGATCGGCACCAGCGCTCTCGGCATCTTGGATATGTTGAACTTGTCGATGATGACCATACCTTCCGTAGGCTTTTCCTCACGGGTGATACACTTCATCAGCGTGGATTTACCGGAGCCGCTTTTTCCGATCACGAAGACGAACTCTCCGTCACGAATCGCAAATGTCACTCCTCGGAGCGCATCCGTGCCGGTCTTGTATGTCTTATGTACATTTTCAAAACGTATCAAAGTATTTCGTTCCTACCGTTTACCAGTTGATATTTCCACCCTGGCCGGATTTTTCCTGTTTTTCCAGATACGTACGTACCATTGCCGCCAGCTTGAAAAGCACTGCGTCATCGAACGATCTTAAGTCGAGTCCGGTGATCTTCTGTACTTTATCCAGACGGTAAACCAGAGTATTTCTATGTACGAATAGTTTTCTGGAGGTCTCACTGCCGTTGAGGTTATTCTCGAAGAAACTCTGGATCGTGACCAGTGTATCCGAATCGAGAGACTCATAGGCACCCTGCGGGAAGACCTCATTTAAGAACATGTTGCACAGCGTCGGCGGGAGCTGGTAGATCAGACGTCCGAGGCCGAGTTTGTCATAACGCATGATGAACTGTTCACTCTCAAATATAGAACCTACGCGAAGTGCCAGTGTGGCTTCACGGTAGGACTTCGCAATATCGCGGAGCGTCGGGGCCGGCATACCGATACCAACATGCGCACGGATCATGGACTCTGCATTGAGGTTATCCAGGATCGTTCTGCTGACTTCATTGAGGTAAGTATCGAAGTTTTCTCCGAGATCCATGACCAGCACGATAGTCTCTTCGTCCATCGCGACGACCATCTGGGTCTTCGTATCCGGGAACAGATTCTGCAGGATCTCGAGGCACTCGACACCGTCATTCTTGCTGACGCGTACGATGAATACGATACGGCGTGTCGCAAACGGGATCTTATATTCTCTTGCCTTCAGCGGGATATCGCCGGGCAGCTCATTCTCGAGAAGGATATTCTTGATAAAGGTCTCACGCTCCACATCTGTGTTGCGCTCACGCATCGCGGCCTTGATCCACTGGGTCACCAGCTCGAGATATGTCTTGGCCGTCGCATCGACACCGCTGATAAATGCGATGTACTGCGTCGAATCTCCGATAACGATCTTCATGTATGTCTTTCCCGCCGTATTGGAGAACAGCTCATCGGAAAGAAGAACGGCTCTGGCACTGGAATCCTCGATTCCCTCCCATGCCGGATCGGTGCAGGCTACGACCATGCCCGATGTATCCATGACGCCAACTGTCAAATCAAGGATCTTCTTTGCTTCGCGCATACACTTCTTTAATTCTTCCATACGCTTCACCTAATCTCTTTCATAGTCTTTGCGGTATCGGACATAAATCATCCGACAGAAGTCGTTATCCTATTTATCTTAAACTTTTCACGAAAATCTTGCAACATTCGCGATATGTTTTGTACTTTTAGGCAAAAGAAAAGAGCTGTCCAAGTAGGACAGCTCCATTCCTTATTTTCACTTACTTGTTTCCGATTAGGAAATGATGCTCTGCTCTGTATCCTTATCGAAGAGGTGAACACGGTTAGCATCAACAGCGATGTCAACAACTTCACCTACACGGGACTCGGATGTGGTCGGGTCAACTCTTGCGGTCAGCGGGAGAGAACCGTTAACTGTTACATACAGGTATGTCTCAGCACCGAGCATCTCGACAACGTCGACGTCTGCGGAGAATGCAGATTCCGGATGCATGGATACGTAAGTACCGTCATCGGTGAGAGCCTCAGGACGAATACCGAAGATAACTTCTGTGCCGTCACGCTCGATAACTTCCGGTACGCAGTAACGCTCTGCGAGCTTGATGGAAGTATTCTCGAATGCAACATAAACATCGTCGCCTTCTACCTGGATCATAGCGTTGATGAAGTTCATCGGCGGCATACCGATAAATCCTGCTACGAATGTGTTAACCGGGTTATCATAGAGCTCCGTCGGGGAGTCAACCTGCTGGATGAAGCCATCCTTCATAACTACGATACGGGTACCCATCGTCATAGCCTCTGTCTGGTCGTGAGTAACGTAGATGATGGTTGTCTGCAGTCTCTGGTGGAGCTTGGTGATCTCAACACGCATCTGAACACGGAGCTTAGCGTCGAGGTTGGACAGCGGCTCGTCCATGAGGAAGACCTTCGGGTCACGAACGATAGCACGGCCGAGAGCAACACGCTGACGCTGACCACCGGAGAGAGCCTTCGGCTTTCTGTCGAGGAGGTGCTCGATCTCGAGGATCTTAGCAGCTTCCTGAACGCGGCGCTTGATCTCATCACGAGCTACCTTACGGAGCTTAAGACCGAATGCCATGTTATCGAATACTGTCATATGCGGATAGAGAGCGTAGTTCTGGAAAACCATCGCGATATCACGATCCTTCGGGAGAACGTCGTTGATGAGACGATCCTCGATGTAGATCTCACCCTCGGAAATATCTTCGAGACCAGCGATCATACGAAGAGTTGTGGACTTACCGCAACCGGAAGGTCCTACCAGGATGATGAACTCCTTATCGGAAATCTCAAGGTTGAAGTCAGAAACAGCTACTACGCCGCCTTCATACTTCTTGTAAACATGCTGAAGTGATAAACTTGCCATTTGTTACCTCCAAATCGTGCGACGCTTCTGCGTGCACTTTTTCTTTATGGAACTACTATATCATGCCCCAAGATACGTGACCACTCGTAAAAATCCCCAAAAATCCGCGGGCTTTTTTGACACCCGTCAACATGCTTTTTGGCAACTTGACAATGATTCCCACTGTCCCGTTGTGCAGAATGTACAATTTTCCTGATTTTTACCCGTTATACTTGCTTTATGCAATTTTATTCAGTATTCTGTATAAATATTAACACAGGCAGGAGATATATATGGAAAAGGATAAAACTCTACCTTCTGTAGGAACTGATATGCAGACATGGATCAACAAGGCAGCGACCCTGATCGAGGCGCTTCCCTATATCCAGAGCCTGGCCGGAAAGACCGTCGTTATCAAGTACGGCGGCAATGCAATGGTCAATGACGAGCTGAAATCCTCCGTCATGGATGATATCGCTCTTCTGAAATCCGTCGGCATCAACCCGGTACTCGTCCATGGCGGCGGACCGGACATCAGCAACATGCTCAAGACCCTGAACGTGGAATCACGCTTCGAGAACGGCCTGCGTGTCACCGATGCCAAGGTCATGAGCGTCGCACAGATGGTACTGGTCGGAAAGACAAATAAAGAGATCGTCTCCTACCTCGGCCAGAAAGGCGTCAAGGCAATCGGTATCAGCGGTATCGACGGTCACCTGATCGAGTGCGAGAAGCTCACCGAGGATGCCAACGGCAATCCGATCGATGTCGGCTTTGTCGGTAAGATAAAGAAGATCAACACCAAGGTCATCTCTACTCTGGCTAATGATGAATATATTCCGGTCGTTGCACCGATCGGTGTCGGCTCCGATGGAGAGAGCTATAACATCAATGCAGACACCGTGGCAGCGGAGATCGCAGTTGCCCTGAAGGCGGAAAAGCTCATGACCCTTACTGATGTAGAAGGCGTCAAGGGCATCATGCCGGACGGAACCGAGCAGGTCTTCCCTGTCCTCACTGAGTCCGATATCCACGATATGATCGAGACCGGAGTCATCACCGGCGGTATGATCCCGAAGGTCAACGGATGCCTCGATACGATCCGACGCGGCGTCGGCCGTGCACATATTATCGACGGGCGTATCCCTCACAGTATCCTTCTGGAGATCTTCACCGGCAAAGGTATCGGCACGATGATCGTTCAGGAAAAGAAGCCCTATTTCGAGGGAGAAAAAATCTGACACGAACTGAGGATATATATAATGAATACTAAAGATAAAACATTAACACAGATCATAAACTACGACGAAGAGTATTATATGCCGGTGTTCGGGAAACGTGTTCCCCTCGTGGCTGACCACGGAAAAGGCGTTTACCTCTATGGCACCGACGGCAAGCAGTACATGGACATGATCGGCGGTATCGCCGTTAATGTTCTCGGTCACAGCAATCCGGCACTCGTAAAGGCGGTCTCGGATCAGGCAAAGAAAGTGATCCACTGCTGCAATTACTACTATAACGAACCGCAGACGATGCTGGCCAAGAAGCTCGTGGAGATGAGCTTCGCCGATAAGGTATTCTTCGCCAACTCCGGTGCAGAAGCCAACGAAGGCGCGATCAAGCTCGCTCGCGGGTACTGGTATAAGAAGGGCACTCCGAAGCCGAAGATCATCACAGCGAAGATGTCTTTCCACGGAAGAACGATGGCGACCATCGCGGCCACCGGCCAGGAGAAGTTCTCTATCCCGTTCGGTCCGAATGTTCCGGGTTTCGTCTATGTTCCTTATAACGATATCGACGCGATCAAAAAAGCTGCCGATAAAGAAACCGGCGCGATCATGCTCGAGCTGATCCAGGGCGAGAGCGGCGTGCATCCGGCAGATGCAGCATACGTAAAAGCCGTAAAGAAGTTCTGCACCGAGAACAAGATCCTTCTGATCATCGACGAAGTCCAGACAGGTGTCGGACATACCGGAACCTTCTTCGCATATGAGCAGTATGGCATCAAGCCGGATATCGTTACTCTGGCAAAAGGACTCTCCGGCGGCGTTCCGGTCGGCGCTGTGCTTGCAACGAAGAAGGCAGCAGCCGGATTCGCTCCCGGCGATCACGGCTCCACCTTCGGCGGTAACCCGCTGGCCTGTGCCGCAGGACTTGCTGTAATCGATCAGATCGAGTCCAAGGAACTTCTGAAAAATGTCACCGAGCTGGGTGCTTTTACCAAGGAAAAGCTCGAAAAGCTCGGCAAGAAAACGAAGAAGATCTCCGAAGTACGTGGCAAGGGACTTCTCATCGGTATCGAGCTCACATCCGATTCTTCCGCCGATGTGAAGATGAAGCTCTTCGAGAAAGGCTTCCTCGTCAGCGCGATCGGAGCGAACGTGATCCGTATCGCACCTCCGCTGATCATCAACAAAACACAGATCAATAAATTCATCTCTGCACTGCAGGATGTCCTTCAGGGAAAGGAGTAAACACATATGAAACACTATATCGATTTTCACGAAGACGTAACCATCCCGGAGCTCGACGCACTTCTTGATACCGCGATCGATCTCAAGGCGAAGACGAAGGCGGGCATCCCGCATCCGATCCTGGCCGGAAAGACTCTCGGCATGATCTTTACCAAGTCTTCCACAAGAACACGTGTCTCCTTCGAAGTTGGTATGTACCAGCTCGGCGGACATGCGCTCTTCCTCTCTTCCGATGACATCCAGATCGGACGTGGCGAGACCATCCATGATACAGCCAACGTTCTCTCGAGAATGGTCGATGGTATCATGATCAGAACTTTTGCCCATCAGGACATCGTAGATCTTGCGAAGTACGGTTCTGTCCCGGTCATCAACGGTCTTTCCGATGACCAGCATCCGACACAGGTACTGGCGGACCTTCTGACCATCAAGGAACATAAGGGTACGCTGAAGGGCCTGAAGTTCGCCTATGTTGGCGACGGCAATAACATGGCCAATTCCCTGCTGCACGCTTGTGCGAAGGCAGGTATGGATATCTCTGTAGCTTCCCCGAAAGACTACACCTGCCCGGAGAAGTATGTGCTCCAGGCGCAGGAAGATGCGAAGATCACCGGTTCCAAGATCGTCATGACGGAGGATCCGTATGTGGCCTGCAAGGACGCGGATGTCATCTACACAGACACCTGGGCAAGCATGGGTCAGGAATCCGAGAAGGCCATGAGAGCGAAGATCTTCAAGGACTATCAGGTCAACTCCGACCTGTTCTCTACTGCGGATAAGGATGCGATCTTCCTTCACTGCCTGCCGGCATACCGGGGCTACGAAGTAACAGAAGATATCATCGACGGACCGCACTCTGTCGTATTCGATGAGGCCGAGAACAGACTGCATGCCCATAAGGCGATCCTCGTTCACCTCATGAGTAACCAGCATGCCTGATATCTACGTCAGAAAAGCAAGACTCACCGAAGCGCCGGTGATACTGCAGCTCGTACACGAGTCGATGTCTTCGTACTGCAGGGATTCGGGTATCCCGGATTCTTATATCGAGGCGACTTCCGAAGATCAGGAAGCGATCGAGAATGCGATCTCCTCCGGTGTGGTCTTCGTCGCGCTCAGCGAGGACGACGAGATCCTCGGCACCTGCCGTCTTTATATCCGTCCGAGAAGAGATCTCGACAAAGAGATCAAGAGTGTGATCTCCGGCATCTCCACGCGTATCGCCTATTTTGCGAGATTCTCCGTGTGGGATACCTGGCGCGGCCAGGGGATCGGGAACTATCTTCTTTCCTACTGCGAGAAGGTCGCGAGAAGCTCCCGGTGCTCACACATACTGCTTCACACGGCACTCACCAATACCGGTATGGTAGATTATTACCGGACAAGGGGCTTCGGTCTTCTTTCTTCCGACGACCGGCGCGGCTACCAGAGAGGTCTCTTTGGAAAAGCACTTACCCAGTAAGCGCGATTTCATCCATACATGTGTTTTTCTGCTTCTGCATCTCCGCATTCGGAGGTGCAGAAGTTTTTTTACCTTGGCGCGGGCCACCTTTTATACTGTTTGTTCCGAACTTTATCAGTATTACTTATATCCCCCGCATTCCGTCGAAAAACATTTTCGATAGTTGTGGTTATTTCACTAGAATAGTGTAAAAAATCTTTAGGAAAGGCAGGCTAATAGAAGACATGAAAAAGATTCGAGAATACAGATTACGCGCAAATTTGAGTCAGGGACAGCTAGCAGAAAAAGTGAACGTCAAGCAGCCTTCCGTTTCCCAGTGGGAAAGAGGAACAGCATATCCTGCGATCGACACAGCCAAGAAACTGTGCGAAGTGCTTCAGATCCCTTTCAATATGATCTTCGATCATTATTCGGGAGAAGGCCCCTTCGATATCCCCGTCTATTCCGGTATCCGGGGAAGCGGTGAACCGATCCCCTGTACCAGAGCAGAGTCCTCTCTCCGCATCTCTGAAGATGAGCTCAGACGATTGGTCCCGAAAAGCGAGATATCCGAACGCGGACTCTCACAGGATCCGCAGTCGAAGATCGATCCGGGCTGGTTCTTCGGGTATTACTGCGAGTCCGAAAACCTCTCTCCCATGATCCTTCCCCACACGATCAATCTGATCTACCGGACAGGAAATCTGCACTCCAATTCTATTCATCTGGTGAGTATGGATGGCCGAGACGGCACACTGGTCCGCCTGATCCAAAATGAGCAGGGTATCCTTGCCGTAATAAAGGGGATCTCTGACCGGTACCGGTATTTCAGGCCAAACGAACTAAAGAGCGGTGCGCTGGTCATCTATGGCATCGTCGTAGAATCCAGGAAGACTCTTCTGAAGTGATAGAAGGTCATAGTGTCTGTGCTTTATGGGACCACCAGCCCTGACGGATGAGTTCCTGATACTTCGGACTTTCCATCAGGCGGTCAACAGCTTCCCCGCTTTCGAAGATCCCGAATACGGCGCTTCCCGATCCGCTCATCGCAGAGAAGATCGCACCTCCTTCTGAAAGGAGATCCAGTCCGTCCTGTATCTCGGGAACACTTTGGATCGCAGGTAATTGAAGATCATTCGTCCATGCACGGCATGCTCTGATGAGCCGCTCCTTCGGAGCCTCATCTCCCGAAAGATCATCTTTTAAGAGCTTCTTCTCTTCATCGGAGATATTCTCTGCCCCCATCGCGTCAAACGCCTTGTAACAGGTGGGGGTGGAGACCCCTCTTTGGGGCTTCAGAAGAAGCATGGGCATTCCGGACAGATCCGGCATAGGCGTCAATATCTCGCCGACACCCTCGCAGAGCGCTGTTCCGCCGCAGAGAAAGAACGGCACATCCGCACCGATCGAAAGCGCAATATCCGCAAGTTCTTCTTTCGAAACTTTTCCCGGGAAAAGACTGTCCATCGCAAGAAGAACAGCGGCAGCGTCGGAGCTTCCTCCGCCCAGGCCCGCCTGCGACGGGATATTTTTCTGAAGGCCGATGGAAACCGTGTACTTTTCCGGTCCGATCCTCTCCATGAACCGGACGGCAGCCGCCACCACAGTATTCTTCTTCGGATCGGAAGTAAGAAATCCGCAGTCAGAGAAGAAAGATACATCGGCAGCTTTCCCTTCCGCCGGCTCGACGGATACTTCGATCACGTCATAGAGCGACAGGGTCTGCATGCAGCTGTAAAGAAGATGGTAACCATCCTCGCGCTTCCCGTCCATACGAAGGAACAGGTTCACCTTTGCAGGTGCTTTTACCGTAGTTTCCATAAAAACCTCTCTTTATACGGCAACAGCCGTCATGCGCGCACCAAATGTGTGGCTTGCATGAACGGCCGTTGTGATCGTCTTAAGTATATGTGAGCTCAGCTCGCCTGTGTCTCGGCAATCGCTGCGATGCGGACAGACTTTGTCAGTACATCGATGTAGCTGTAAGAAACAGTCTCCTGAGCAGCATTTGTCGGTTTTCTGTCACATCTTACTGTGAACATGTTCGGATAGCAATGATCCAGGATGCCCTCGTGAACGATGATCCTCTTTCTTCCACCGTTGGAAGTAAGGCGGACTGTACGTCCGATATAAGACTCAAGATTCTTCTTGCAAGCTTCAACATCTGATTTAATGATCACTGGTCTTCCCTCCCCGTCTGGTTATAAAAAAGAATACCTACTGTTACGAAATTATAACAGGGTCAACAATACTTGTCAATCAAAAGCACAACTTCTTGTGGTCATTTTGCACAAAAATACCGAATATAGTGTTTTTAGATTCTACACAGAAAACCATTATCTCGGGGTTTTTGTAATACTTCTGTTATTTAATGTTGGAATTAGATGGGGGAAAGCATATAATGATATTCGTAAAAATTTGCGGGAAGATGAAGATCCCGTCTGCATACCGGAAGAAGGATGCAGTTTAATGAATATTATAAAGAAATGAGGACCGACTTATGCTTAGTGACATTGAGATCGCACGTAATGCGAAGATGCTTCCGATCGAACAGATTGCCGAGAAACTGGGGATCTCCAGAGATGACCTCGAGTTCTATGGAAAATATAAGGCAAAACTGCCACTGCGTCTGCTTTCCGACAGGAAGGATAAGAAGGACGGCAAGCTCGTACTCGTCACAGCTATGAACCCGACACCGGCAGGTGAAGGAAAAACGACCGTCAGCATCGGTCTGGCACAGGCCCTCAACAAGCAGAATAAGAACGCGATGCTCGCTCTCCGTGAGCCTTCCTTAGGTCCGGTCTTCGGTATCAAGGGCGGCGCGGCCGGCGGCGGATATTCCCAGGTCGTTCCGATGGATGACATCAACCTGCACTTCACAGGCGACCTTCACGCCATCACTTCCGCTAACAACCTGCTGGCAGCCATGATCGACAACCACCTCTATCAGGGAAATGAACTAAACCTCGATAAGGATAGGATCCTCTGGAAGCGCTGTCTCGACATGAATGATCGTGCCCTGAGAAGCCTGAACCTCGGTGTCGGCGGCGGCGTCAACGGTGTTCCGAGAAACGAAGTCTTCTCCATCACCGCTGCATCCGAGATCATGGCGATCCTCTGCCTTGCTTCCGATATGGAAGATCTTAAGAAGCGCCTCGCCAATATCGCGATCGCTTACGATATGGACGGCAACATCGTACGAGCTTCCGCCCTTAAGGCAGAAGGTGCGATGAGCGTTCTTCTCAAAGACGCGATCTGCCCGAACCTCGTACAGTCCCTCGAGCACACACCGGCACTCATCCACGGCGGTCCGTTCGCCAATATCGCACACGGCTGCAACAGTATCATCGCAACGAAGATGGCCCTTAAACTTGCTGATATCGTCGTTACCGAAGCAGGCTTCGGTGCGGACCTCGGTGCCGAGAAGTTCCTGGACATCAAGTGCAGAACAGCAGGCATCTGGCCGAACGCCGTAGTTATCGTTGCTACCGTTCGTTCCCTGAAATACAATGCCGGCATTCCGAAGGAAGAGCTGAATAAGCCGAATGCCGAAGCTGTTGCCGCAGGTTTCCCGAACCTTGCCAAGCATATCGAAAACATCTTAAGCTACGGCATCCCGTGTGTCGTTGCCAGCAACCAGTTCCTCACCGATACCGAGGAAGAGCTCGAGACACTGCGCCGTCTCTGCGAAGAAAAAGGCGCGACATTCGCTCCTGCACAGATCTTTGCCAAGGGCGGAGAAGGCGGACAGGAACTCGCAGATGCTGTTCTTAAGGCAATCGAGACACCGTCAGACGGACCGCACTATATGTATGATCTGGATATGCCGGTCGAAAAGAAGATCGAAGCGATCGCCAAGAATATCTATGGCGCTGCAAATGTCGAGATCCTGCCGGAAGCGATGAAGAAGATCGAAGACTTCACCAAGGCAGGCTTCGGCAATACTCCTGTATGTATCGCCAAGACCCAGTATTCCCTGTCTGATAACCTCAAGGTTCTCGGCCGTCCGGAAGGCTTTACCCTTACCGTCCGTGATATCTGGCTGTCTGCCGGAGCCGGTTTCCTCGTTGCCCTGACAGGTGCGATCGTCACCATGCCGGGTCTTCCGAAGCATCCTGCTGCTATGGATATCGATATCGATGCAAACGGTGTGATCGAAGGACTGTTCTGATACTTTATGAAGAATCCGAAAAGCAATTACATCGGAGAAGCGCGGCGGATCAAGAGAAACCGCATGTTCATCCGCATCATTGTGAGTGTTGCCGTGGTCCTCATCGTGAGCTTCGCCATCTTCTTTATGTACATCCTTTCTCTGAAAAAGGATATTGATGACGAGTTCCCGAGCAGCGGTTCCGAGGAAGTGACCGAGAACAACTCTACCGAGAGTATCGTTCCGTCGTCTTCGGATACATCTGTGCCCGAAGATACCACGGCTACGACGCCTCCCGCTACAGAGACCACACCGGAATCCACACCTGCTTCGACGGAAGATACCGGGGATACCACTTCGTCTGAAGAAGGCTCCACGGAGACGGGCGACCCGTCGGATCCCTCGGATACGGACGCTACGACGACCACGGTCAATCTCCTTCCGGATGACTGGGGTGACAGATCACCAGTGCTTTTCCCGCAGAAATATCCTCTGCAGACAGTGACACACTCCGAGCGCGACCAGGCCTATTCCGCGCTGAAGCACGAGGTCAAGAAATATATCGAAGAGAATAAAGGCACAAGGATCGGTTTCTACTATATTAACCTTCAGACAAATGAAGCCTTCGGATATAACGAGTCACAGCCGTTCGTCGTGGGTTCTTCGATCTATCTGCCGCTGGTGATGATGATATATGACGATGCCTGTGCAGGAAACCATTCGATGGATATCGCCGTACCATTCAGCAAATCCAGCATTCCGGAAAAAGTTGATACGAAGATGGGCGAGGTTCCGGAAGGAAAACAGTACTTCCTGTGGCAGCTGGCCTACCTGGCATTAAGCGATGGAGACAGCGCAGCGATGACGATGCTGATGAACTCTCTGAACAACCAGGATTCTCTGATGAAGCGTCTTTCCCAGCTGTCCACGGGCGTCGATTACTCTGAAGTGCATAACTACTATGACTACAAGGGTAAGCAGCAATACGGTGATCACCGTTCCTCCCCGTATGACCTGGCAAACTTCGCCAAGATGCTCTACTGGAAGTATATGTCCTATCCGGCCGAATACCAGAATCTGATCGATGCACTGGGAAATGCGGACAGGATGAGCGGGGTCGGACGGCAGATACCGTCGGATGCTGTCGTTCTGCACCGTCACGGCAGCAACAAGGATTTCCACTGTGAATCGGATGTCGCTATTATTCTCGGGCCGGAACCGGTCGTGGTATGTGTGACCGTAGAGGCGGAAAAACCTGAAACTATGCAGGAGATCCAGGCGGCTCTCGGAGCTTTGGTGTATAATTTCATCAGCCTCTGTCACGCGTGAGTTTTTTATGTTATAATTTCTTCGTATTTTCGTCCCGGGTGGTCTACAGTTGGCGGTGGGTCTTGTGCGATGCGAGCCTGTGAACCCTGTCAGGTCCGGAAGGAAGCAGCAGTAAGCGGTCACTTGCATGTGCCGCAAGGGTGCTTGCCCCGACTGTAGTCCAGCCGGGACGATTTTTTATTCAACCATCCCGCAAGAAGGAGGAGTCCCATGGAACACGTTGCACTGTACAGACTCTACCGGCCGATGAACTTCGACGATATCGTCGAACAGGAACATGCGGTGGCGGCGCTCCGCCAGTCCGTTATCCTGGGAAAGATCGGTCATGCCTATCTCTTCTGCGGAACAAGAGGAACCGGTAAGACATCGATCGCCAAGGTCTTCTCCCGTGCGATCAACTGCCAGCATCCTGTCAACGGCAATCCCTGTAACGAATGTGAGATCTGCAAAGGCGTCATCGACGGCTCTCTTCTCGACGTTATCGAGATGGACGCCGCCAGTAACAACAGTGTAGATAATATCCGCCGGATATGTGACGAAGTCATGTTCATGCCGGCAAAAGCAAAATATAAAGTGTATATCATCGACGAGGTGCACATGCTCTCGACCGGTGCCTTTAATGCACTTCTTAAGACGCTGGAGGAACCGCCGGCCCATGCCGTCTTCCTTCTGGCGACCACCGAGCCGCACCGCATCCCGGCCACGATCCTCTCCCGCTGCCAGCGCTACGACTTCCGCCGCATCAGTAACGAGAGTATCGTGAAGCGTCTTTCCTTTATCGCAGCGAAGCAGAATATCTCGATCGAGCCGGACGCGCTGTCCGCCATTGCTACGATCGGTGACGGCGCACTTCGTGATTCCGTATCGCTTCTGGATCAGGTCAGCACGACCTCCGGAGCGACCACGATCACCCGCGACGATATCCTCCGGATCACCGGTATCGTCGATGAGGCTTTCCTTCACAAATTTGCCACGGCACTTCTGGAAGGCCGTGCCGCGGATCTTCTCCCGCTCTGCCGGGAACTGGCTATGGACGGCCGCGACCTGATCCGCTTTACTCTCGATCTGGCCCAGTATTTCAGAAATCTTCTGGTGACCCGGATCTCTCCGAATCCGCAGACGCTCATCGAGTCCACGTCTTCCGCCATTGCCGCTATGAAAGCACTTGCTTCCCGTACGGATTCGACCACGCTTCTGTTCTTTATCTCCCGTCTTTCAGATCTGACCAATGAACTGAAGTGGTCTCCGTCACCGAGAACATCCTTTGAGATCATGATGCTCCGTCTGGCCGCACGCGGAAACAAGATCGCACCACCGGTCGTCCCGCCGCTGAAGACTGCTGAAGAAGCGCCTTCTTCGGCAGCACCTGCTCCATCTCCGGCACCGGCTCCGGCTGCACCAGCAGCTGCTCCGGAAGCACCGAAAGCGGAGGCTCCTGCGCCGAAGACAGAAGAAATGCCAGCGGCTCCGACCGAAGATACAGAAGCGCCGAAAGCAGAACCCGTTTCCGAACCGGAACCGGAGAAATCTGCAGC
Source organism: Clostridiales bacterium (assembly GCA_017961235.1). Classification (GTDB taxonomy): domain Bacteria; phylum Bacillota; class Clostridia; order Saccharofermentanales; family Saccharofermentanaceae; genus Scatonaster. The sequence goes on from JAGCXQ010000051.1 coordinate 22,887, forward strand.
TGAAGTGATTTCCGAAGGAGTGAAGATCGGTCTTCCCTCCTCCATCAAAGAGAATAGTAAAGATAATGAAAAGGAGGAAGTGCTTTTCCCGTCGAGTGCTAACATGCCCGAGGAAGATGCACCGATTCCGGCAATTGCGAAGATGCCTTCTAAAGAGGCTCCGATCCCGGCGATCGCGAAGATGCCGGAAGCAAAGTCCGAGCCCGAAAAGAAACCGGAAGTACCTGTTTCTTCTGCACCCGCAGGGATGGCACCGCCGCCGGTACTCGATGACCTGAGCGCACCGCCGCCGGCACCGGATATGGACTTTATGGCAGTTGAGCCGCCGGACATCCCGATGCCTTCGGATGACGATGTTCCCGTGGAGATCCCGCAGGAAGATCCTGTTCCGGATGCACGCGAGCTGGCAAGTACTCAGCCGACTTCTCCGAATCTTCACAAGGCATTCTCCTCTGAGCATGTCAGTGAAGGACACACCACCAATCTTGCCCAGGCGGCAAGAAAACCGGATGTGCGTGTTCCGGAGATCCCGAATAATATCGTAGTCCCGGTGGGAGAGGATTCCCCTGCGCCAAAGGCATCGCGCGCGCCTGTCTCCAACCTTCAGAAAGTGATCCATAATAACGGCGGCGATGCTTTTGCCTCGGCAAGAACAGAGTTCCTGGACTATCTGAAGAAAGACTATACCTTCGAATATATGTATATGTGTGACTGTAAGCTCACCTGGGAAGATCAGACCGTATGGTGCATCATGCCGGATAGTTTCGCGCAGAGTATCGAAGATATCCGCGGAAATCCGATCATCATGACACATCTTCTCTCGATCTGCCAGAAGCATGAGCCGTCGCTCATTCATGTAAAGGTCACGACACAGCAGGATTACGACAAAAACGGCACCTCATCCTCAGATAGCGGAAGCGGTACTTCCGGTCAGCCGGACTGGGTCAAGGCAGTGGAAAAAGTCAGTGAAGAAAACGGAATCCCGTTGACACATGTGAAAGATATGTAGTTTCATGTCATTAGACAAATAAGAAGATTTATTTAGGAGGACATAAAAATGGCAAAAGGTTTTCGTGGTGGATTCGGCGGCATGGGCGGCAATATGGGCGCCATCATGCAGCAGGCACAGAAGATGCAGCGTGACATCGAAGTGGCAAAGGCCGAGATCGATGCAATGGAAGTAGATGCAACAGCAGGTGGCGGAGTCGTAAAGATCGTGATCTCCGGAACCCATGAGATCAAGTCTCTCGAGATCGATCCTTCCGCAGTAGATCCGGAAGATGTCGAGATGCTTCAGGACATGATCATCGCAGCATATAACGAGGCAGCAAGAAAGCTCGCCGAGATCTCTGCCGAGAAGATGTCAAAGGCAACAGGCGGAGCGAAGCTTCCGTTCTGATCATTGAAAGAAGGATCGTACTATGGCCAGGTTTTCACCGAGCGTTGCCAAACTGATCTCTGAACTCGGGAAGCTCCCGGGCGTCGGGCCGAAGTCTGCCCAGCGTCTGGCTTTCCACATTCTTGCGATGCCGCAGGAAGAGGTAAAATCCCTCTCAGAGGCGCTGATGGAAGCCAAGACGACGACCCGGCTCTGCTCGGTCTGCCAGAACTTTACAGATTCGGATCCCTGTCCGATCTGCTCCGACCCGAAGCGTGACAAAAGCACGATCTGCGTGGTCGAGAATCCGAGAGATGTCTCCACGATGGAGCGTATGCGCGATTATAACGGCCTGTATCATGTGCTGCACGGCGTATATTCCCCTCTGAACAATGTGGGACTGGATGAGATCAAGATCAGGGAACTGATCGAGCGTCTGCGGGAAAATCCCGAGACGAAGGAAGTGATCCTCGCGACGAACCAGACCGCAGAGGGCGAGGCGACGGCTATGTATCTCGGCCGCCTCATCAAGCCATCCGGTATCAAGGTCACCCGTATCGCATCTGGTCTTCCGATGGGATCTGATCTGGAATATGCAGACGACGTCACACTCTCCAAAGCGATGCAGGCACGGCGCGAGTTCTGATCCGCGGAAAATAAACCAGTTAATAAAGGGGTTCACTTCAAATGAAGGAACCCCTTTTTCATCGGAAGAAATAAAACCGAAAGCCGTCAGCCACACTCGATGAATTCGACCATGCCGGTCACGGGATCGACGATCACGGCCGAGGTATAAGCATGGCGGAAATACAAAAAAGGGCGCCTCATTTTCCTGAGGCACCCCCTGCTTATTCTTTATTATTCCAGAAACTGAAGACCCGGCCGGACCGCTTATTCTTCCTCCGTTACGAATACCGTCTCGCCCGGCATGACCATTCCCAGAGATTCTCTGGCGATCTCTTCCACATAGTCGTCTGAACCGGCTTTACGGGAGCGCTCCATGGCATCAGCATACTCCGCACTGGCCTGCGCCGCTGCGATATCGAGGTCTCTGGATCTCTTTTCCACACGGGAACGCATCTCACGTTCTTTATTCAGGCGCACCAGAACCATCGCGAATACGATCACGAAGAACACAAATACGATGACTTTCCATACCGGAGATTTTTTCTGTCTGTGTTTCATAGTACCCTTTCTGTAAGATGCGATAAATTCATACCATATTTATCTCACAAAAAAGCACTCTTGTACCGTTACCGGCTCCATTTGTAACGGAATTGTAAGTTACTCCACTTCCGTTCCTTCGAGAAGTTCGTACATCTCGGCGGCTTCTTCCTTTCGGACGGTCTCCTTGATCGCAAGAACGCGAAATCTTGTCTCTCCGTTACCGAAACGGATCGTCACGATATCGCCCGTCTTCACTTCCGCTCCCGGCTTTACGACCTTATCGTTTATCAGGACACGGCCGGCCGAGCAGACCTCATTGGCAACAGTCCTTCTTTTCACCACACGGGAAACCTTAAGATATTTATCGATGCGCATGTATTTCTCCTTGTCAAAAGCACTTATCCGATCAGGCGGATCATGAACCGGTCAAATGGCACTTTATTATCGGAAAACTGGTCTTCGAAGAATGTCGTCTGATGGAACTGCGCAAACTCCCTGGTGTTTTTCGACAGCCATAACGGAAACGGGACATTCATCTCCCGGCAGAGCTGCACTAGTGCCTCGTCGAGTTCTTTTACAAAGGAAACTCCATCGTGCGAATGGTCCACCACGTGCATCTGCAGCACCACATTCATCTTGAAAGTCTTGCCTTCCAGTTTCATTTTCCATCTCTCCTGATCTTTGTCTTCACGGCTCTATTATACTCTTTTCAACCATTTCGTGGTATTCTGTTGTTACAATGAGGGAGAATCGGGTTTTCAAGGACGAATTCCCCGGAAAGGATAGTATCGGTCAAAGATCATGAAACACGTATATGATCCAAACGCCAAGCGCGAAATCATATCCCGCACGCTCGACCGCAGGTACCCTATCACGTACCCGCATCCGAAGAAAGTGCCGATCCAGCTGATCCTTAACGGAAACAGTGTGCGTATCCGTGTGTTTGTCCGCTACTCTTCCAAGATGTTCCGCTACTACCCGGGAACCAATATCACCTATGCCGATGTCGCAGAGGCCGGCATCCGCAGAAACTGGTCCGGCAAATACCCGATGTCCTGGCTGGAAGACGACGGCTATGAGATGTCCCGCGCCCATGCGAGCTATCGTGTGCTGACCCAGGACAATAACCCGTCCGATGAGCAGATGCAGCCGGATCCTTCCTCTGCCCGTGTGACACTGGAATTCATCCGGTACCAGACTCCGCAGGCGGTAAATGACTATCCCGGCCAGCGCTTCGCGAAGGTCAAGCTGTCTTTTTCCGAAAACCGCGCCGGCTATGTAACATCTCCGATCTGGCGCTGGGGCTGGGGCTTCTTTAAGTCCTTCCAGTTCGAAGCGTTAACACTGAACTGGTCAAGAAAACATCCAGGCATCGCTTCGATCCGCCAGAACTCCGACCGTCATGCGTTCCAGCAGGAATGCGCGCATGAATTCGGGCATCTTCTCGGTCTGGGCGATGCGTATGGCGCAGACTACCGCTTCTATTTCGAGGCACCCGGTACGACGGACTTTATGATGAACCAGAACCGTCAGGTCAACCCGCAGGAACTCGAGATGGTGCTGACTGCACACCTTTATAACCGCATGCAGTATTTCCCGAAACAGTTCCACTTCGGCACATACTTCCGCGGCATCCGAAGGAACTATAAGGTAAACCATCCGCCTAAATCCAAGAAAAAATGAACAACTTGTTAAATTTGCATTTCTATGGGCTCTTTTTGCCTTTTTCAAATGTCTTTGAGGTTGTCTGATAATAGAATCCGTTGTAGAATAGTCACATAAACATCCCGAAAGGATATGTGAAGGATGTGAATCCTATACAAATATAAGGGTTTACATTAAAGGAGGTTCATATGAAAAAGTGTCCAGATTGTGGTATGACGATTGCGAATCAGGCGATCAGATGTCCGAAGTGTAAGTATGATTTTACAGACGGTCAGGGAAACGTACAGGGTGTTCCCACAACTTCATCTTCTTCCGGCAGCGGCGTAGTTGCTAAAGGATCTGTAGTTGGAGCGATCATGCCGATGATCATGGTCACAAAGGATAATGTTGATGAGCTTTATGCAGACCTTAAGTCGAAGATCATCAAGAGAAAGACCGAGTTCGATCACTTTATCGATTTCCTCGAGAACCGTACTTCCTGGCTGACAGCTCCGGCTGAGCTCGAAGGACCTCTCGCATTTGAAAAGGGTCTTCTTATCCACTCCGTTGGTGTTGCCAAGCAGCTCCTCCGCATCAAGGATACCCTGATGCCGCAGCTCGATGACGAGTCCGCGATCATCATGGCTCTCTTCCACGATGTCGGCAAGGTCGGCGTTGAGGGCAAGCCTCTCTTCCTTCTCGAAGAAAAGACAACTACTTCCACACTGGGTCTGTCCTTCGGCGGACGCTCCCTCTCCGTGGCTCCTACATACACGATCAACCCGAAGCTCGTTCACATGAGCGTAGGCGTAAGATCTCTGTTCCTGGTATCCCAGTACATGCTCCTGTCTGACGACGAAGCACAGGCGATCTCTTATCAGGGCGATATGGAGCTTGTTGACGGTAAGGAGAATCCGTACACCATGGTCCTTCAGACTGCAAACAAATGGCAGACCAAGATCTATGAGAACGAAGAAGTCGTTAAGCAGTACAACTTCTCCGCTTCCGTAGCTAAAGACTAATATTTCTTCAGTTTCTTTTTCCTTTCTTTTTCACCCCGGTGTTTCTCCTTTCTCACCGGGGTGTTTTTTTGTCTGATTTTGCAAGAACCGTGTTTTCATCCTTCATTTTTTGACGTTTTCTCCCGTTTTTTGCGCTTTGCCGCCATTCCCCTTATCCCCTCTCAATTTTCTTTGCGGAAAGCACTTTTTTACGCAAATGAAAATCGTTTAATTTCGGGCATTTTCGGCGATTATTTCAGTTGTATTTCAATGGGATTTGTGCTAATATTTTTAGTGATCGCGGTTTCAGGTGCGAATAGTTACCCCATGCTAACGCGATCAAGCCCAAACTAATCCAAAGTATGCCCCCGCATACCGAAAATAAGGATTAAAAATCGGAAGGAGTAATGCATATGACAACAAATGTTAAACTGCAGAACTGGGTTGAAGAAATCGCAAAGATGACTCAGCCTGACGCGATCCGCTGGATTGAAGGTACTGAAGCAGAGAAGCAGGAACTGCTCGACGCAATGGTAGCCAGCGGCATGGCAACAAAACTTAATGAGGCAAAACATCCGGGTTGCTATCTTTTCAGATCCGATCCGTCTGACGTTGCCCGTGTTGAAGGCCGTACCTACATCGCTTCCAAGAGCGAAGATGATGCCGGCCCGACGAACAACTGGATCGATCCTGTTGAGCTGAAGAAGACTCTCACAGAGCTCTCCACAGGCTGCATGCACGGCCGTACAATGTACGTTATCCCGTTCTCCATGGGTCCTGTAGGTTCCCCGATCTCCAAGATCGGTATCGAGCTCACTGATAGTGCATACGTTGTTGTCAACATGATGATCATGACCCGTGTAGGTAACGCTGTTCTTGAGCAGCTCGGATCTGACGGCGAGTTCATCCCTTGCATCCACTCTGTCGGTTCTCCGCTGGAGAATGGCGCTAAGGATCAGACAACATGGCCTTGCGCTCCGATGGACAAGAAGTATATCGCTCACTTCCCGGAAGAGAAGCTCATCTGGTCCTTTGGTTCCGGTTACGGCGGAAACGCTCTTCTCGGTAAGAAGTGCTTCGCTCTCCGTATCGCTTCCGTTCTCGCTCGTGAAGAAGGCTGGCTGGCTGAGCACATGCTCATCTTAAAGCTCACAGATCCGAACGGCAACGTTAAGCACATCTGCGGCGCTTTCCCGTCTGCTTGCGGTAAGACCAACCTGGCAATGCTCGTTCCGACCATCCCGGGCTGGAAAGTACAGACACTCGGCGACGATATCGCTTGGATGAAGTTCGGCGCTGACGGACGTCTCCACGCTCTCAATCCGGAAGCTGGTTTCTTCGGTGTTGCTCCGGGAACATCCATGGAGTCCAACCCGAACGCTATGCTCAGTGCTCAGAAGAACACGATCTTCACAAACTGCGCTCTCACAGACGATGGCGACATCTGGTGGGAAGGCATCGGCTACGATGCTCCGGCACACCTCATCGACTGGCAGGGCAAGGACTGGACACCGGATTCCGGCGAAGTTGCTGCGCATAAGAACGCTCGTTTCACAGCTCCGGCTAAGCAGTGCCCGGTTATCGCTCCGGATTGGGAAGATCCGAACGGTGTTGCTGTTGACGCTATCCTCGTTGGTGGCCGTCGTAAGACAACTATCCCGCTGGTTCACCAGAGCTTCAACTGGAACCACGGTATCTTCATGGGTGCTATCATGGGTTCCGAGATCACCGCTGCTGTTATCTCCGATAAGGTAGGCCAGGTTCGTCGTGATCCGTTCGCTATGCTCCCGTTCATCGGTTATCACGTAGGTGATTATCTCCAGCACTGGCTCGACATCGGTAAGGCTACCGACGCTGACAAGCTGCCGAAGATCTTCTATGTTAACTGGTTCAGAAAGTCCGAAGACGGCAAGTGGCTGTGGCCGGGCTACGGCGATAACAGCCGTGTTCTGAAGTGGATCGTTGAGCGCTGCTCCGGTGAGGGCAAGGCTGTTGAGACTCCGATCGGATATCTCCCGACAGTTGATGCTATCGACCGTACAGGCCTTGACAGCGTAACAGACGCTGACATGGAAGAGCTGCTCACAGTCAACAAGGAAGAGTGGAAAGCAGAAGCTAAGTCCATCCGTGCACACTTCGAGTCCTATGGTCCGAAGATGCCGAAGGAACTCTTCGCTGAGCTCGACGCTCTCGAGGCTCGTCTTAACGCTTAAGGTTCAAAAGCATGAGATAACAAAAGGCCGTCTCCTCGGAGGCGGCCTTTTTGTATCTATCGAAGTTGTTATCAGTGGCCCATCGTCCACTTTCCATCCGAAAGCAATACAGTCATCTTTCTTTCGGCCGGATCCTGCACCACACTATCTACTCTGATCGTCAGCTGTACGGTATTATCCTCACCCTTCTGCACGTCGATCTTGATATGACCTGTCCTCTTCGTTCTGGTCTCATCCGGATCGACAAAGACATTTGCATCCGTCCATTCTTCCTGTATCTTATATTCCAGTGCCCTCTTCTCTTTTTCCGAAAGGAAGTCATCTCCGGAGAAAGTGATCTCCCACCTCGCCACTTCTTCAGGTGTCGCGGACGGGAACATACCGGAGATCAGGGATCCCAGGAACTCGACGCTGTTGGCGTCAACTCCGGTTACACGGATAGAGGAAACGCCGGAGAACTGCGCCGGATAGGTCTCGAGGATATATCCGTCATATTCGAGGGATACCAGCATACCCGGCTCAAGATCTGTTGCCGTTGCCGACTTGCCGTTCAGGTCGAAGATCGGCTGTGCGGCTGCATTAAATGTATAAAGAGTAGTATTCGAGCCCTGCGTCATGATGGAATAGCAGATCTGATTCTTCTTATAGACGATCTCCAGATCGACTTTCGTGGCAGGCTTTGTCTCCTTCGCATTCGTCGGGGACTGGCATGCGGTGCATGCAAAAAGAACACACAGTATGACGACAAGACTGCGAAAAAAATGCTTTCTCATATAGTCTCTCCTTAAATAGCATTCATCCCCATTAAACTATTACTTTTATAGTGTATCTATATATTATTTCAAAACTGTGAATGTCCTGTGTAATTCAGATAAAACGCTGAAGACAAGTTTGACATATTCCCGTATTCATGGCAAAATCCGTATGTAGTCCGATAGCAGGATATGCGGGTATAGTTCATCGGTAGAACGTCAGCTTCCCAAGCTGAACAGGAGGGTTCGACTCCCTTTATCCGCTCCAGAAAACAGCTCCGGGAAAGCGTCATATCCTTTTCCGGAGCTGTCCTATTCAGATCTCCTCTCAGATTCCCTATTTTCCACGCCGGAACGCTTTTATATCTTGACTTTTTTCTTTATAGATGGCAAACTGTATGTCGTGCTTCAGAAGTAAGCCGTTATGCCTTTATAGCTCAGTAGGTAGAGCGCATCCATGGTAAGGATGAGGTCACCAGTTCGATCCTGGTTAAAGGCTCCACCATACCGGGGAAGGATCCCCGTGATATAGGACGACTCATTACGGGTCGTCCTTTTTGTTTTCTCCCGGTATGCGAAAAGCACTTCCCGGGGAGCCCTTTCGTGAATAAAACGTCATTTCCGAAGCCCATGACATGAATAAACCGTCACACTTTTCCGAAATCACTGTGCTACAATGAATTCAGATCGAGAGAAAGGGTGTGGTACGATCATGGCTTCTTTTGAAGAGAGATTACAGAAACTTCAGAGTATCCTGGACGAGGCAAGATCCGTCGTATTCTTCGGCGGTGCCGGTGTATCTACCGAGAGCGGTATCCCGGATTTCCGAAGCAAAGACGGACTTTATAACCAGCACGACGTGCAGTTCGACAAGTATCCGCCGGAATATCTTCTCAGCCACAGCTGCCTCTACGATCAGCCGAAAGTTTTCTTTGAATACTACCGTCAGAAAATGGACGTTCGCACGATTGAACCGAACATCACGCACATCAAGCTGGCCGAGATGGAAAAAGCCGGGAAGCTCACCTGTGTGATCACCCAGAATATAGACGGACTTCATCAGAAGGCAGGTTCCAAAAAAGTATATGAGGTCCATGGTACGACCCAGCGCGTGTACTGTGATCGCTGCGGAAAAGAATATCCTTCGGACATTCTCTTTACCTCGACAGAGCCTGTCCCCCACTGTTCCTGCGGCGGCATGCTCCGTCCGGACGTCACACTCTACGAAGAGGGACTCCCGCATGAAGCCTGGGAAAACTCCATCAATGCGCTCGCAAAAGCAGATGTCTTCATCATCGGAGGCACGTCGCTTACGGTCTATCCGGCAAATACACTGACAAACTATTTCCGCGGGAAACACCTGATCATCATGAATAGAGACGAGACCGCTCAAGACCGATATGCCGAGATCGTTTTTCACGAGGGACTCGGAGAGATCTTCTCTAAGCTACACTGATTCTTTGAAGTAAGAAAGGACATATCCATGAAAAAAGAAAACGCTTCCCCGAAGGAGATGAATCCGGCCGGGGGCTCAGCTTCTAATGCCGAAAAAAAGGAGAACTCCAGACTTCTGCGCCGTCTGATGCTCGTAGGAGCCGCCGCAGCTCTGGTATTCGCTTCAGTTGCCGGAACGATCTTCTACCTCAGTAAGACAGGAAAACTCGATAAGGTGAAGGCACACTTCTCCTCGTCCTCTTCTTCGTCCCGAGGACTGGGAGAGCGCTCCGCCTCCGGCAAAAAGGGTGAATTCTATATTTCCTCCAAAGATGAAAGCTCGAATAAAGGTGGAAAGGTCGGCATAAAAAACCAGCCGGTCGCTGAGAAAGACGACGATGACGATGAGCCTTTTATCAATCCATATGCTCTAGGCGAGGATTTCGATATAGATGATCTGAAAGATATCGGTCTTCTCGATGATAACGACGATCCGGATTTTTATGATCCGGAAGATTTCAATGATCCTGATACCGAAGCACCGAAGAAAACGCCAAAAGATAAAGGCGGCAAAAAGGGCTCTGACTACTCCCTCCCGGACGATCAGGGAAACTATGACCTTACAGGATATACCATCATCCTCGATCCGGGTCATGGCGGCCGCGACACCGGCTGTGTATTCCCCTTTGATGCTCCGCAATATAACGAGTGCGACTTCACGCTCCGTATCGCGAAGCGTATCAAGAGCCAGCTCGAAGCCAGAGGTGCTACCGTATATATGACACGTACCGACAACAGCTGGGTCTCTCTCTATAACCGTATCGCGCAGACGCACCTGATCTGCCTGGACATCGCGGAAAAAGAAGGAAAACTCCCCTTCTCCAAGGCACGCGCCAATGAGCTGCGCACCCTTCTTCAGACCAGCATCGACATCAATGAAGATACCGTTGCATCCGGTGGCATGAGCATCATGGTCGGCTCCGGTGTAGGAGAAGACTTAAATGACCTTTTCGAGATGGAATACAAACTCGACAAAGTGCTTTTCCTGTCGGTACACCTGAATTCCAGTGAAAACCGCACTCTGCACGGAAACTCGATCTTCTATGTGACAGACGAGTCCGTCATCGAGAGTGAGCGCCGTCAGAGACGGGAGAACTCGGAGTTCCAGCGCTCGGACTTCCCGATCCGCGATGAGTACTACGGAAGACACGGCGAAGATAACGAGCTTCTCGCATGCTGCCTGTACGATAATATCGTCGGAAATATCCCGGAATTCGAGACCAATGCAACTCCGGTAAAAGCAGATAACTATGCCGTATTAAGAGAGCATGGCCTGACCGGCTGTCTGATCGAGACCGCATTTCTCTCTGATGACAATGACCGCGCGATGCTCCAGCAGGATGAGACCGTCGATTCGATCGCTGTCTCGGTAAGTGATTCTGTCAAAATGTATTTCATCCAGAAAGGAATCTGAATATTTTCTTGACGAAGTGATGAAAAAATTGTAAAAACATCGCCTCTTCGTGGTACTTTGCCAGAAAATGTCGTTTTTGTAATTTACAAAATCCGAGAAAGGCTTATACTTAAAGTGCACGTAAATGAGAGGAATGTCATGAGTAACAACCAACCAAAATCGAGACCAAATCAGGGCGCGCCCAAAACCAATCCAACCCGAACCTATTCCCAAACCAAGCGCCCAACTCGAAGATTGTCGAAAGCCGAGATTGCCCGTCGGATATTCATTGCAAAGTGCATCATAGTATTCTGCCTGATATTCGTTCTTGGTGGCGGTGTGTTTCTTCTCAGCCGCTCGGGTCTCTTTAAAAAATCCTCCAAGACGGAGAGGACTATGCTGAGTTCACTTACATCTCAGTCCACTGAGTCCACAACTCCGCCGGAGACATCAGATACCACACCCGCTCCCACTGACGCAGAAAAGCCCCTTTCAGGATACACCGTTATCCTGGATCCGGGACACAGTGGCGAGGACACGGGTTGCGGATGGCCTCTTAACAGTTCCGAGATCGAAGAAAAAGACATTACCCTGAAGATCGTCAACGCTATGGAAGAGGATCTTACTTCCCGCGGCGCCAAGGTATATGTGACACGTAAGACCGATGATACGGTCGGCATCTATTACCGTATGGCGGAAGTGCATCTGATCTGTATGGATATTGCAAAGGAGCGCGGTGAGCTCCCCTTCTCTGCTGAAAAAGAACAGGAACTCCGTCAGAAGTGCGAGAAGATCAAGCAGATCAACGAATGGCAGAAATTCTCCAAAGAAGGCATGGGATTCATGGCCGGTTTCGGCGCCAGTGACGACCTGAAACTCCTAATGGACATGGAAGCAAAAATGAAAGATGTGGTCTTCGTATCCATTCACATCAACTCCACCGGCGATCCGGCAGAGTATGAGATCAAGCATGGTGCCGCAGTCCACTTCGCTGATGATACGTATATCAGCAGCCCTTCTCACGACGAGGGCGGTGAGCCTCGTCATGATCCGTATTTCGGAAGAAACAATGAATTAAACAGCAAGTTCGCCCAGATGCTGTATGACCACTATGTCCAGTATTTCCCGGATATGGTATCCTACAGTCAGGCACAGTCTCATCTGGCAAGTGCTTTTGCGGTAATCAGAGAGCAGTCTCTTGTCGGCGTGCTCTTCGAGGTAGGATTCATCACGAATCCCCACGACCGTGATTTCTTTAAGAACGATGAAAACCTGAAGAAGTCCGCGATCCCGCTGGACGATGCTATCGAAGAATACTTTACATCTCTGAAGGATACACAGTCTGCAACCGCTTAACGAGGTATTCCTATGAATATTGCCGTGATCACCGGAGCTTCGTCCGGAATGGGAAAAGAGTTTTGCTCCCGTCTTTTTAAAGAAGAAGACGCAAGGCTCGGCGCCCCGTATGACGAGATCTGGGTGATCGCCAGATCCGAAGGAAAGCTCCGCGAGCTCGCAAGATCCCTCGACGAAAAGCGTATCCGTGTGGTCCCTCTGGACCTTACAAGATCCGAATCAATTTCCGCGCTAAAAGCACTTCTCGAAGAACAAAAACCGTCTGTCCGCCTGCTCTGTAACTGCGCCGGAATGGGCAAAAACGGTGCTTTTTCTGAACAATCGGTGGAAGATACCCATACTGCCATCTCGCTTAACTGCGAAGCACTTTCAGCAGTTACACAGACCATTCTCCCCTACATGACCGGACACGGCGGGAAAAGATCGGCAGCGATCATCAACATCGCCTCTTCCGCGGGATTCCTTCCGCAGCCGAACTTCGCAGTATATGCTGCTTCAAAATCCTATGTGATCTCCTTCTCCCGCGCACTTGCTGAAGAGCTCAGAGATAAGAAGATCACCGTTACCTGTATCTGTCCCGGTCCGGTCGATACCGACTTCATCAAGGTCAGCAAGAGCGACCCGAATGCGACTTTTACAGGCTTTAAGGCCAAGTTCGTTACTACTACGGAAAAGCTCATCCCCGCCTCGATCAAGGCAGCGAAAAAGGGCAAGACCATGCTGGTCTATGGCATGGGGCAGAAGATGCTCCACCTGACATCGAAGTTAGTCCCGACAAGACTAGTGCTTTTCTTTGAGAGAAAAATGAAATAACCGCCGCGTGACCCGCATCCTTCTTAAGGATCGCTGTCTCACGCCTTCTGGATCTTAAAGATCGTCTTCTCTTTCCCCTTCGTCACCTTTTTCCGGATGGCATCTAAGATCTTCGCCAGAAGAACACCGAGGATAAATCCGACGACATTCATCCACAGATCATCGATATCGCACTGACCCATCCCGAAAATGTACTGGCACGACTCGATCACGAACGCGAGGATCACCGGGAAAAGATACATCAGCCACTTATGCGGATGCTTGCGCCAGAACAGGCACAGGAAGAATCCGAGAGGCGCAAATATCAGGAGATTGCCGAAGAACTGCACGAAGATGCCGCTCTGGAAATGCCCTTTACGGATATGCGGCCAGTAGGTGGCAAAAGCACCCTTGAACGGGATCATATTCAGCGTACTTCCCGTAAAGGCTTCTCTCTGGAACACGAAGAGATCCAGCAGCAATATGATATACAGGATCAGAAAGACGATGCTACTGACGAGGAATCCCTTGCTGAAGGTCTTGCGGATACGGGCGCTGTCCCACTTCTTATGCGCCAGCAGGCGGATCAGGATCGTGACGGCCACACCGCCGCACCACATGAGGATGATCCGGAACCACCACTCATAGTCCATATTTTTCAGAAGAGATCCCCAGCCGTCTTTCACATTCTCGATGATGAATACTCCCGCATTGACCAGGAGTCCTCCTGCCTGAAGGAGCGAGCAGAGATAGTGGCTCCTGGAAAGAAGAAACATCAGTAGTGTCAGCGCGAGCGCGGAAAGAAGCAGGACCACTTCCTGTGTCGGAGACAGAAAGTGCTCACTCATACGGATACAGAACGGATGCAAAAGCACACCCAGCACGAATCCTGTTACCAGGATCGCGGGGTGTGTCTTTGTAAGGCTTCGTGAACTGTCACGACCTTTGTTACTTGATTTCATCGGTCGGGTCATTCGGCTTCCTTGCAGAAGGTCTCATGTTCGGGCGCTTGATCGGGCCCTTTCTCTCCGTAGAAGGAGATGCCTTCTTCTCAGGTTTATATGCATCAGCAAAATCAGCCTCGGAAGGATTACTGGGTTTCGCCCAGATCGGGTGATCGAGCGTCGGTGCAGAAGATGCCCATGTCGGAACGATATCTTCTGCTGGAGCAGATGACTGTTCCTGCGCCTGCTTCGCTTCCTGTTCTCTCAGAGATCTTACGATCGCCGGAACGTCTTCTTCATTTTTCTTTGCAATAGATTTTCTTACAGGAGCTGCAACAGGCATCGGCTTTGCCGTCTCTTCCAGGGCCTCGATCGCTGCATCCGTTGAGACATCCTCTGTACTCATAGTTGCTTTGGATGCCTGCTCGGCCTTCATCTGTTCGGCCAGACGATGCACTTCCGCTTCCACTTCTTCCGCAGTACGGATCTGTGGTCTGCTGCTTGCGCGCATATCCGGACGCTTGATCGGAGCAGACTTTGCCTCTGCGCCGGAACCGGATCTATCAGCGGCGGGTCGTGCGGGTCGTGTGGACGGGCGTTCCTGCTTATTTACTGCAGTTCCTGCAACAACCGCTGTAGCTGCACCTGCTCCCTTTAACAGTTCAGCATTCTTATCTTCCGACGCAAGTGCTTTTTTCGGAGCATTCGTATCAGAAGCAGCAGTACGAGCGATCGGACGGTATCTTCCGGCAAACTCGTTATTCTTATTCGTATTATCGGCAACCGCGACAGAAGGCGCCATTTCCCACGGGAGATCACGTTTCAGTTTCTCCGGCAGGTGCAGGCGGTCGATCATATTATTCCAGGCCTTCGGATTCTTAAAGAACATATAGACCAGAACAGCCACCAGGATCAGAAGCAGGAAAAGGAATCCGAAAAGAACGATCTTTCCTACCGGAATCCCGCTCTTCTTTGCTGCAACTGTCGCAGCGGCAGCTGCTTTTGTCGACTCACCCGGAGCAGCGGTTTCCTCAGATCCGGAAGGAAGAGTCGTCGTTGCAGTAGGCGCGGTCGTCTCTGCCGGAGCATTATCCGGATCGATCACGCCGTTATACTCGGAAAGCGAAATACCACGATTACCCAGCGGTACCGCATGATCCAGACCGATGAACTTTCCATCCTGCTGCCAGAGGACTTCCTTTACAAAAGCATACTTCGTATCGTCCCATGTCTTAAAGTCATCGAGAACAAGTCCTCCGGTATCACCGGAATTCGAATTGAAGCACCAGAATGTGAAATTGAGGTTATTCTCACCGATCAGCTGACGGATATAAGTCATCCAGGTCAGGTTCGGTTCTTCCATAAAGCCGCCCCACTCACCGATCAGGATCGGTGCGATGCGTTCATTATGGATATACAGCCAGTTATCGTTCCAGCAGTCGGTCTTTAACGTGTCATAGTTATAATCACCGGAAAACCACGGCTGCTGATATACCGTCGGGCCATAATCGTGCGGAGAATAAACGATCTGTCTGTTTCTTGCCTCGGTACCGAAATCGATCGGATAATCCTTGACGCCGCGGAGGTTCGCACCCCACCAGGTCGTCAGGTAATCATCCATATTAGTGCTGGAAAAATCGCCGTTCGTCGAAGTATCCTTCGGGTAGATCTCGATACCCTCGATAACGATCAGCAGGTTCGGGTTCTTATCGAGAACCAGATTGCCGGCTACCTCGGCGACATGCTTCCAGTTATTATCCAGATCGGAATTATTCCAGATCGCTTTCTCTTCATTCGCCTTGCCGTGCGGCTCGTTCTTCAGATCGATCGCGATGATCGTGTCGTTATCCTTATAGCGATCTGCTACATAAGAAAGAGCATCATAGTAATCCTGGAGCGATACCTTATCGGTGTACCACAGATTTGTCATGTGACCGGATGCGTCAGTATTCGCGCTGTGGATGTCGAGCATGACTTTCAGTCCGTATTTTCTGCACAGGCTGATTGCATAGTCGAAGATCTGCTGGCTGTTCATGCCAACCAGCTCCGCATTCTCAGCCTGATTGAAGTTTGCCTGAGGATATTCTCCGTTTTTCCATGCCAGGAGCAGTTCAGCAGATATCGGAATACGAAGGACATTAAATCCGTGATCTGCAATCGAGCGGAGTGCCGTCTCCATATTACAGCTCCAGCATCCGTCAAAGATGTTCGAGCCGGTGTTATAGCCGAACCAGTTCACGCCGGTCAGCCATACCTGTTTTCCGTCTTTATCAACGATCCTGTTTCCAACAGTTGTCAGCCAGTCATCACCGTCCACCGGATCGAGAGAAGCGATCACGGTCTCAGATGTGTCAGATGGTTCAGTTGAAGAGTCTGTCGGAGCTTTCGTCGTCTCCGCAGGAGCTTTGGTCGTCTCTGCCGGAGCCTTTGTAGGTGCGGCCGTCGGAGTCGCCGGGATCGGAGTCGGAGTTGCCGGAGCCTTTGTAGGTGCGGCCGTCGGAGTCGCCGGGATCGGAGTCGGAGTTGCCGGAGCCGGTGTCGGTGTGGCGGTTGCATAAGTTGCGTTGATTGAAGGACTCTTTGGTGTCCAAACATATTGTTGCCCTTGAGAAGGCATAGTAATGTTAAATCCGACGGTAACTTCGGCCCCTGGTTTAATTTCTTTCGCCCAATCTGCACCCTTTATCGTGCAGACAGTTCCTGATGCCGTTGCTGAACATCCGGAATTTGGTGTAACCTTCATTCCATCAGGGCATGCAATCGTCACTGTCCACGCACTTATAGTTTTGTCAGTGTTGTTTTTTACTCTGACTGAAACATATGGCGACCAATCGTTATCTCGATTTACAGTTACATCTACATCTGCAGCGCGCAGTGCACTTAGCGGCGCTAGAAGAAACGTCAGTACAAGTAATATACTAAGTAAACTTCTTCTCCTCGTTGTCTTTTCCATAGATCTTACATCCCCTTGTTGATCTCCTGCTGTCTATCGCGGGAAAGCCGCAGGATCTCCTGCATCAGTGCTTTTGCCGCTTCACTATACTGTTCTTCTACGGATTGTCCGACACGCTCTAAGATCTCGGCTTCACGGGACGGGATCTTCGTCGGAAGTCCTTTCCACGCCTTGATCTTCGCGATGCGGTCCACATGCTTCATTCTCCGCTCGAAAAGCACAAACAGTTCTTTGTCGATCTCATTGAGCGCCGCTCTCTCCTCAAAGAGAGGGTCGTTATCAGAGACCAGTGCTTCGGCGGCATCTGAATCGATGGAGATATATTTCTCGACAAGTTTCTCCATCGCGACAAGATATCCCTTCACGCCCAGGCCGCAGACCTGCTCGGCGCAGACGGCTTCGATGACGGAAGTATTTCTGAAACTTTCTCTGTTATGAATATCGGAAAGATGCACTTCGATGACCGGGATCTTGATGAGCTCGATGGCATCTCTGATCGCGATGCTGTAGTGCGTATATGCGCCGGCATTTAAGACGATACCGTCGATCACACCCATGGAAGAATGGAGCTTTCTGATGATCGCAGACTCGGATTCCGACTGGAAGCACTGTACCTTCACGCCCAGCTCGATGCCCTTGTTGATGCAGGCATTCTCCAGGTCGGAAAGCGTACCGGAACCGTAGTGTTTCGGATCTCTCTTCCCCAGCTGCGAAAGATTCGGGCCGTTCATGATCAGGATCGTCTTCATTCCTTATTCTCCTTTTCCCATATAAGCATCCAGAAGCGCCAGTGCGAGGCAGCCTTCCGCGACCGGAAGTGCTCTCGGGACGATGCATGCATCGTGGCGTCCCTTGATCTCTATCTTTACATTTTCCTTGGCGTCGAGATCGACCGTGTCCTGCTCTCTTCCGATAGACGGAGTCGGCTTAAAGGCCACCTGCGCCAGGATCGGCATACCGTTACTGATGCCGCCTTCAAATCCGCCGCCATGGTTCGTGGTCATGCGGAGTTTCCCATCTTTAAACTGCAGATGATCGTTGTTCTGCGAGCCTCTTCTGGAAGCTACCAGGAAGCCCGATCCGAAGGATACACCCTTCACGGCAGGAACGCCGAACATCAGCTGGGCGAAACTGCTCTCGACGGTGTCCCACATCGGGGAGCCGATACCGCCCGGAAAGCCCGTCGCCATTACCTCTACTATACCACCGACAGAGTCATTCTCCAACTTTGCCGCTTCGATCTCCGCGGTCATCCGCGCTGCCACAGATGCATTTTCCTGTGGAAAAGCACCCGCTGTCGGAATCACCGGCATCTCTTCGTCTTCCCAGCTCGGGGCATCGACCTTGCCGATGCGGATGATGTGGCCATATACTTCCACGCCGCACTTGGCCTTTAAGACCTGTTTTGCGATCGCACCTGCAAAGAGTACCGGCGCAGTGAGTCTTCCGGAGAAGTGCCCTCCACCCCTCGGGTCATTGCACATCTTATAGCGGAGTCTCGCCGTATAATCGGCATGTCCCGGTCTCGGCGTGACGGTAAATCCGTCATAGTCGGACGAGTGGGTATTCGTATTTAAGATCTCCATCGCCAGAGGCGTTCCCGTGGTCTTTCCTTTATAGATACCGGACAGTACCGTCGGAAGATCCGCTTCTTTTCTCGGCGTCGAGCCGGCCTGTGTTCCCGGCGCTCTTCTCTGCATCTCTTTAATGATGCCAGCTTCATCGATGGTGACACCGGAAGGGAGCCCGTCGATCACGACACCGATTGCCGGTCCGTGCGACTCTCCAAATACACTTATCTTGATGCGGTTACCCCACGTTGATCCCATTGATCGTTCCTCCCAAATTGATATAATCCTCGAAGAAAGACGGATAGGACTTCTCCACAGCGACCGGATCCTTGATCCACACTGTGTCCGAAGAAGCAATTGCCGCCACTGCTGCCGCCATGACGAGGCGGTGGTCCTTATAGCTGTCCACGGTTCCGCCCGTGAAGCACTTCTTTCCGGCAGCACTCTGTCCGTCTATTTCCAGTCCGTCTTCCGTGATTCTATTTCTCACTCCAAGTGCAGCAAGCATCGAAGAGGTCGAGGCGATACGGTCGGACTCCTTGATTCTCAGTCTCTCGGCGTGAACGATCTTCGTGATGCAGTTCGTTGCCGCTGCCGCGATGGCAAATACCGGAACCAGATCCGGCACATCTCTGGCATCCATCTCAAATACTTCTCTTTTTTCAGGATCGGTGATCCTTCCTGCTTCTACACTTCTCTCTTCCGCTTCGTCGTTTCTCTTCTCCACTTCAGAAAGTCCCGAAAGAAGATCCACGATCGCACGGTCACCCTGCGCGGTGGTCTTCGGAAGATTTTTTAAGTTTATCTTCGATCCGAGGTAGTTTGCTACCAGCCAGAAAGCCGCCTGCGAGTAGTCTGCTTCGACTTCAAAAGATTCTTTTCGTGACGGTTTTTTCTCTCCATTGACGGAGTATCCGGATGGTTCTTCCTTCACTTCTACGCCGAAGTTTCTCATCACTTCACAGGTCAGATCCACATACGGACGGGACTCAAGCTCCGTCGTAAGCGTCAGGCGGGAAGCTCCGTCTGCCACAGAGAGCGCCATCAGAAGGCCCGAGATATACTGGGAGCTGACATTTCCGGGGAGCTTATACTCGCCTGCTTTCATCTTTCCCGTGACCAGGAGCGGCAGGGAAAGGCCGGTCTCATCGAGATAATTCATCTCCGCGCCGGAGCCCTCAAAAACACCTTCGTATTCCTTGATCGGACGCTGCGGGAGCCTTCCGGATCCGATGAACTTCGTCGGGATCCCGAGCACTGCAGAGAGCGGGATCAGGAAACGGAGCGTCGAGCCGGACTCCTTGCAGTCGATCTCGATCGGTTCGCTTCTACTTCCGTCACAGGAGGCGGCAAGTGCTTCTCCCATAGATAGAAGCGCGCGCTTCGTCGCCTTTATATCATCTGAAACACAGGACTCATCGATCTTTGCGAGCTCGATATCGCCGCTTAAGAAAGCCATGATCAGCGCTCTGTGCGCGGCGCTTTTGCTCTGCGGCACAAAGACATCGCCTCGGAGTTCCCCGGGGGCGATGCCTAGTTTGCCGGAAGCAAAAAGTTCCGTAAGTTTATTCTTTACCAGTTCTTTTTCCAAAGTCTCTCCTTTTGGTCCGGCCGCCTTGTTCTCCCTCAAGGGACGGCCCGGATCCTATCACAGCAGGTCGTGCAGTTCCTGCTCGGACAGCGGGCGGGTCTTGCTCTCGCCGATGTTATTGATCATGACGTAATAGACCTTGCCGTTCAGTTTCTTCTTGTCACTGAGCATCGTCTTGTAGAGATCCTCGACCGGAAGATCCGTGGATGTCGGCAGGTGCCACTTCTCGAGGACAGAAAGGATACGCTCCTTAACGCCCTCCGGTGTCTCGCCGAGTTTCACGCCGAGATCGACCGCCTTGATCATGCCGATCGCAACTGCCTCACCATGCGTATATCTTGTGTAGCCGGAGACCTTCTCGATCGCATGGCCCCATGTGTGGCCGAAGTTGAGAAGCATTCTCTCGCCGGTATCGTACTCGTCGTTCTGGACGACGGTCGTCTTTATCTTTACGCAGCGCTGGATCATCCACTCCATGTCCGCCTGGCCCTTCTCGATCGCCTCGAAAAGCATCGCGTCGCGGATGCATCCGTACTTGATGACCTCTGCCATTCCCTCAGCCATGCGCGTTCTCGACAGAGACTTCAGAAGGCCCGGATCGATGACGACGGCTTTCGGCTGGTAAAAAGCACCAACACAGTTCTTGCCGAACGGCATATCGATGCCGGTCTTGCCGCCGATGGAAGAGTCCACCTGCGCCAGGAGCGTAGTCGGTACCTGGATGAGGTTACATCCGCGCATATAGGTCGCTGCCGCAAATCCGGCGAGGTCTCCGACGACACCGCCGCCGAGCGCGATCACGAGGTCCGTTCTGGACATGCCGAATTCATTCATCGCAGTATAGATCTCGAAGAGGTTCTTCTCGCATTTGCTGGATTCACCGTTCGGGATCGTATAGTGAGCTACCTCAAAACCGGAAGCAGCAAGTGCTTTTTCCGCGGCGGAAAAATAAAGGCCCTCCACGATATCATCAGTCACGATAAAAGCCTTTCTGCTTCTTACGGTCTTTGCCGCCACTTCTCCGAGCTGGGCAAGCGCGCCCGTTCTAATCAGGATCGGGTATTTCCCGTGATTGGTATTGGCCATAATTTCCGGCATAATTGGTACCTCACTTTATTCATCATTTTTGCTGTGAAGGAGCGGTTTTCCGCTTCGCACGGCCGGCCGCAGAAAACGCGGCTCATCTTCTACTATTTTATCACGGTATGAACAGATTCTTCACCCTGTCATACACCACTTCTTTATCCCCGCAGGCAGAGACGGTCACGTCTGACCCGGCAAGATAAGACGCTTCTCTTCCGGCAAGTCTTTCGCACATATTCCGGTACGCGGTATCCTTGTCCGAAGCCTGAAGAAGCGGACGCGTCGTATCGTCCTTGACGCGCTCCCAGATCGTATCCGCATCTGCCTGAAGATAGATCACGAGCGCCTTGCTCTCCTTTAAGAGCTTCACGTTTTCAGGATTGGTCAGCACACCTCCGCCGAGGGAAATGACCTCCGCGCCGGAAGCTTCGAGCACGACCTTCAGGACATCGTGTTCCATCCTCCGGAATGTCTCTTCGCCGTCTTTTCTGAAGATCTCCGTGATCGGACATCCCGCGATGGTCTCGATCCTCTCATCAAGATCAATGAATGGGATCTTCATGCTGTCACTGAGTTTTCTTCCG
Source organism: Clostridiales bacterium (assembly GCA_017961235.1). Taxonomy (GTDB): domain Bacteria; phylum Bacillota; class Clostridia; order Saccharofermentanales; family Saccharofermentanaceae; genus Scatonaster. The sequence goes on from JAGCXQ010000051.1 coordinate 44,803, forward strand.
ATGCTGGTTTTCCCTGCGCCCATAAAACCTGTAAATACGATCTTTACGGGGTTCTTCTCCCATAGTTTTCTCCGCACATCCGGCAGGATCTCCGCAAGTCTTCCGTCGTCAAAATGCGCATCCGGTGCCCAGATCTTCTCCGCGGCGATCGCCTGGTTCAGAAGCATCTTTAAGCCGGATACCGCCGTGCCGCCGTGACTTCTTACCTGCATGCAGGATCTCGTCGGGCACGGGTTATAGATCGTGTCGAAGAATGTGCCGTCTTTCTTTAAAGCGGACAGATGCGGTGCCACGCCATGCACATCCGGCCACATGCCGCACGGTGTTCCGTTTAATACCGTGTCAAAAGCACCTGTCCCGGATGTTTCTTTTCCGATCTCATCATCAGATATGGCACGTACTTTTTCGAAACCTTTTTCTTTGCACTCTTTTACCAGCACTTCCGCTTTCTCTACAGAGCGTGCCCAGATCGTCAGATCCGCACCTGCTTTCAGCGCCTCGATCGCCATCATGCGGGCGACACCGCCGGCGCCGAGGAGAAGTACTTTTCGATCGGAAAGAGGAATCTCACAGGAAAGGAATCCGTCCACATCGGTGTTGTATCCGATCTTTCCGCAGACAGTATTGGCCGCGCCGTATTCCTTGACCATCGGAGCGACGTCGTCAAGGAAAGGAAGTATCGCGACTTTGTGCGGGATCGTGATGTTAAATCCCGTCAGTTCCTTCATGAGGATCGGTGCATACTTCGAAAGCTCCTCGGAAGAGATCTCGTAGAGTTCATACTTTCCGGAGATGCCGCTGGCCTCCATGATGCGCTCATGGATATAAGGCGACATCGAGTGGCCCAGGGGAGATCCGATCAGTCCCGCTTTAATCACAGACATAGCCGGCCTCCTTAAGAAGCGCATATGCCTCTACCGCTTCCTTCGTCGTACCGAGCAGGAGCGA
>JAGCXQ010000006.1 GCA_017961235.1 Clostridiales bacterium
AATACGATATCGCCCTGAAGAAACTCGACTATAAGATCGGAAGATACGAAATCGCCCAGAAGACCGGTGTCCTCACCTGGACAGAAGATGAAAAGGACGGTTGATCGGACATGAAGAAAATGATATTGATCCTGCTCTTATCTCTTTCCGTATGTATGGCAGGATGTGCAGAAAAAGAAGAAACTACAGTGACGAGTGCTTTTACAGAAGCATCGGAAAATACCACAACAGAAGCCACCGAAGTAGCGACCTCGGAAGAATCCACCGAAGCAACGACCACAGCGGAATCAGCCGTCACAGTCGCAACATCAGAAACACCAAAGGAGAAAACCATGGTACTGAAAATCGGAGATACTAAAGTTCCCGTCACCTGGGAAGACAATGAATCCGTCTCTGATCTGCAAGCACTTGCCCAGGATGGTCTTACCATCGAGATGTCCATGTACGGTGGATTTGAGCAGGTCGGTCCGATCGGAAAAAGCATCTCGAAAGATGATGCCCAGACCACTACTTCATCCGGCGATATCGTTCTTTATTCGGGAGACCAGATCGTCATCTTCTACGGTTCCAATTCCTGGTCCTATACCCGACTTGGAAAGATCGATCTATCCGAAGACGAGATGACGGAACTTCTTTCCCATGGCGATGTGACCATCACGCTCAGCATGGAGTGAACGAAGACGAAATCACGTCCATCCAAAAATGCTTTTAACGTCAATCTCGCCCATACGGCATAGAGCCTGATATATCAATATTTGTAACAATGTTAAACATAACATAATAAAGCAAAATGCAAGGAGGAAAAGTAATGTTAGGTAATTTCAGCTACAAGAACGCAACCAAACTCTATTTCGGAGATGACTCACTTTCGTATCTTAATGAGGAGCTTCCGAAGTACGGAAAGAACATCCAGCTCATCTATGGCGGCGGGTCCATCAAGAGAAACGGGATCTACGATCAGATCGTGAAGATTCTGAAAGATAATGGGAAGAACATCATCGAGGATGCAGGCGTCATGCCGAATCCGACAATCGAGAAACTTCGCGAAGGCGTAAAGATCGCACGGGACAATAATGTAGATCTTCTTCTGGCCGTAGGTGGCGGTTCCTGCTGCGACTATGCCAAAGCCGTATCCGTCTCCGTGCACTGCGACGAAGATCCGTGGGACAAGTACTACATCCGGTTCGAAGAGCCCACATGCGAGATCGTTCCTGTCGGCTGCATCCTGACCATGGCCGGGACCGGATCCGAAATGAATGCCGGCTCTGTCATCACCAACCACGAACAGAAGCTCAAGATCGGTCACGTTTTCGGCGAGGAAGTCATGCCGAAGTTCTCCATCCTCAATCCGAAGTTCACCTTCTCTCTTCCGAAGCGCCAGATGGTGGCAGGCATCTACGATATCTTTAATCACATCTGCGAACAGTACTTTTCCGGCGAAGACGACAACACCAGCGACTATCTCGCGGAGGCCCTCATGAAGTCTCTGATCCACAGTTCCCTCATCGCCATCGAGAACCCGGAAGACTACGAGGCGCGATCCAACATCATGTGGACCGCCACCTGGGCATTGAATACATTGATCTCCCGCGGCAAAAGCACTGACTGGATGGTGCACATGATCGGCCAGTCCGTCGGCGCGTACACAGACGCCACGCACGGCATGACCCTTGCCGCCGTCTCTCTCCCCTACTACCGATATATCCTCCCATACGGAATCAACAAGTTTAAGAGATTCGCCGAGGAAGTATGGAATATTTCTTCTGAAGGAAAGACCGACGAACAGGTAGCTTTGGAAGGCCTTTCTGCCATGGAAGACTGGATGAAGAAGATCGGTGTTTCGCTCAACATCTCGGAACTTGGGGCAACCGAGGACATGATCGACGGCATCACGGAAGGAACCATCATCCTTGAAGGCGGCTACAAAGTCCTCTCGAAAGACGAGGTCCGCGAGATCCTGAAGCAGTCGCTCTGATCGCACACCATATCATCCCGATAGAGTCACTCACAAAACCTTGGAATCAAAGATGGTTCCAAGGTTTTTTCTTATGAAGATATTCCCTGTAAACTTTCGGGGAAAATTAGTTGACTTTCGCAACTATTGCGGTTATCATCTATTCAAACGAAGCGGATCGGCAAAGAAAAGGAGATACAAAATGGACAAAGTAAAACAGTTTCGTGAGTTGACCCGTGAGCTGGAATGCCATCTGGAAAACATAAACCGAAGTGACTGTTGCAAATGCAGTGTAAACGAGTCCCAGTGCTTTTTGGTCGTAGAAATCGGACGGAACCCCGGTATATGCATCAAGGATCTGGCCAAGCGACTCCACCTCGATAAGAGCGGCATCAGCCGGAGTATCGAAGAACTTGTTCAGAAAGGCTATGTGGTTAGGAAGCCTTCGAAGACAGACCGACGTTGTGTAGTATTGACTCTGACCGATGCAGGACAGTCAAGGTTTGAAAAGATCGAAAACGACATGAATGAGGCTTTTAAAAAGGTCTTCTCACGAATGAGCAAGACGGAGCAGGAGAAAGTCCTGGAAGCGCTGGCGATTTATAACGAAGCCTGCAGGAAAGAAGAAGATTGCTGTACTTGTTCCGAGAAATAGAAGAAACGGCACAAATAGTACTAAGGAGTTGGGCTATATGACCACAGAAGAAAAAGCAAAACTAATCATTCAGGATATCCAAAATGAGAAAGGAATCAATCCGGTCAGAATCTTTAAGAATGTGGCACAAAAAGAATATGTCAGCATCCACGGACCGGAACATCATGTACTGGATGGTGCCAGCATATTGGTCGCCTTCAATAACGCCGGCGGAAAGATCGATCTTCCGAAGAGTCTGGAAAGGCTTTTTCAGGAGGGGCTGAAGATGCCGGGAGCCATGTGCGGGTACTGGGGCATTTGCGGAGCGATCACTTCAATCGGCGCCGCCCTCTCCATCATCGATCAGACCGGTCCTCTCTCCGATGACGGAACCTGGGGCGAACATATGCAGTATACCTCCGCGGCGATTGGAGAACTGGGAAAGATAAACGGTCCCAGATGCTGTAAAAG
>JAGCXQ010000052.1 GCA_017961235.1 Clostridiales bacterium
ATTACGGATCGGGTTATCTGCGGGTGACAACGAAGACTAAATGAGAAAATGGAGGGCTTGACCATGTTAAAGATGAATTTGCAACTCTTCGCTCATAAAAAGGGTATGGGTTCGACCAAGAACGGTCGTGACTCTGAATCTAAGCGTCTCGGTGCTAAGAAGGGTGACGGACAGCTGGTAGTTGCCGGTAACATCCTCGTAAGACAGCGCGGCACAAAGATCCACCCGGGTACAAACGTTGGCATCGGTTCCGACGATACACTCTATGCACGTATCGACGGCCATGTTAAGTATGAGCGTATGGGCCGTGACAAGAAGAAGGTCAGCGTATATCCGGTAGAGCAGTAATCTCTTACCAGATATTTCAGGGACTTTCCCTTGGTATTGGAAAAGAATTGATCAAAGGGGTCTGACCTGAAGAATATTCGGTCAGACCTTTTTTCACCCGCGCCAAAAGCACTTGCCTTGCGGCGCATCGATGTAAGGAGGCAGATATGTTTATCGATCATGCGAAGATCCATCTGAAGGCCGGTGACGGCGGAAACGGAATGGTTTCTTTTCATACGGAAAAATATATCACTAACGGCGGACCGGACGGCGGAGACGGCGGTAAGGGCGGCGATGTGATCTTTTATGCCTCCGAAGAATTAACGACACTTCAGAACTTCCGGTTCAAGCATAAGTTCGTCGCGGAAAACGGACAGAACGGCATGAACCGTAAGATGTACGGAAAAGGCGGAGAGAACCTCCGTATCGCTGTACCTGTCGGTACGATCATGAAAGATCTGGAGACAGGAAAAGTCATCGCCGATTTTACAACTCCCGGACAGGAAGAAGTCGTCTGCAAGGGCGGCCGCGGAGGTCAGGGAAATATCCACTTCAGTAACGCGATCCGTCAGGCACCGAAGTTCGCGCGTGCCGGCATCCCGGGAGAGGAAAAAGATGTTTCCATCGAGTTGAAACTTATCGCGGACGTGGGTCTGGTCGGATTCCCGAATGCGGGTAAATCCACTCTTCTGTCCGTCATTACATCCGCAAAGCCGAAGATCGCAGACTATCCGTTTACGACGCTTGAGCCGATGCTCGGTGTCGTTTCCGTAGGCGATACCAGCTTCGTTGTTGCCGATATCCCTGGCCTTATCGAGGGCGCCTCCGAGGGAAACGGCCTCGGTCACGACTTCCTTCGTCATATCGAGAGAACACGTCTTCTGATCCATGTCGTGGATGTATCCGCACAGGATGGAAGAGAGCCGATCTCTGACTTCGACCAGATCAATGAAGAACTCCGTCAGTTCAATCCTCTTCTCGAGACACGTCCGCAGGTGGTCGTAGGAAATAAGATCGACCAGGCGGATGAAGAAGTGGCGAGTGCTTTTCAGAAGGAAATGGAAGACCGCGGATACAAGGTGTTCATGATGAGTGCTGCTATCTCTGAAGGTACAAAAGAACTGGTAGATTATGTCGCATCGGAGATCCAGAAGCTTCCGCCGACGATCCTTACTGAAGCTGCCAAGGAAGAAACTCTCTACGAGTTCAAGCCGGAAGAGAAGTTCACCATCGAGGTCGAAGACGGCGTGTACTGCGTACTCGGAGACTGGATCCGTGTTGTGCTGGAGTCCACGAACTTCGATGATCCGGAATCGCTCGCATATTTCCAGAGAGCACTCCGCAAAAACGGTGTCATCGATGCACTGGAGAAAGCCGGCTGTAAAGAAGGCGATCCGGTACGTATCTATGATCTGGAGTTTGACTTTATCGAGTGATTGCTCAGTATCATGTATAATGAGACTATGAGTAAGTCAGATCGGAATCATACTATAGATATTTTAAAAGGAATCGCGATCATTCTGGTGCTGATCACTCATTATGAGTGGACAGCAGGCCAGCGGCGTTTCGTGCTCTTTCCGTATCTGATCAATATGGCGATCCCGATCTTTATGATCATTACGGGATATGTGTACTCGGCATCCCAGGAAAGATCCTGCGGATCCTCAATAGAAAAAGCATATAGCCTGAAGCGGATCTTCAGGCGGATCGTGCGATATACACTTCCTTTTCTCGTTATTGTTATATGGGAACTTCTGGATCCGAAGATCTCGCTTTCGTATGCTCCTCTCGATGTCATGAGATGGTGCATCGACGGAACAGTCGGAAAGGGCAGCTACTATTTCCCTGTTATGCTGCAGATGATCTTCCTTTTCCCTCTGGTATATTTCATTATCGATCGCAAGGGCCCGAAGGGACTCTGGTACTGTCTGATCTTTAATGCCATATATGAGATCCTCGCATGGGCATATTTCATAGGTGATGATACCTATAGACTGATCTCCTTCCGATATATCTTCCTGATCGCTTCCGGCGTATATGCATTCAAAGGCTATAAGCTGAAGCTTCCGGTGGGATTCACGATGAGTATAGCTGGTTCATCCTTCATAACCATACTGACATATTACGGGTATGAGACAAGGATCTTCCACAGTGCCTGGGCATCGACGAGCTTTCTTTCTTCCATGCTCATCATCCCCCTTATGATCTGGGTCCTTCAGAATGTGAGGATCAGCTTCAAACCGCTCGAGATCCTTGGCCAGGCTTCGTATCATATCTTTCTGGTGCAGATGGTATATTATCTCGGATACTATGAACTTCTCGGGAAAAAGATCTCTTCCACCGCAGGCCATCTGGCTTTAGGCTGTGTGATCTGTCTTGGCATCGGAACTGCTTTCTACTTCGCGGAGAAACCTCTTCAGAATTGGATACAGGGGAAGATAAAGAAAGCCTAAGACCCTTTTAAACATGATATAATGGCAGTATGGAGGGGGATGTCCATGCTGTTATACTATGAGATCTTACTTGCGCTGTCAGTTCTTTTCTCGCTGATATATGCCTTCATGTGGCACAAGCATTTTGACGTGAATATCACACTTGTGTTTATTCTTGTCCCGATCGGCATGCTTGCCCACCTTGGAGTAGCAATGTCGGATACTATTGAAGAAGCGCTGTTTGCGACGAAGGTCAACTACATCACCGGTGTATTTACGATCCTGTTTGTCATGCTGACGATCATGAATCTGTGTCAGCTGAAAGTCCCGAAATTCCTCCGCGGACTTCTTTCCTGTATCACGATGGCTGTGTATATTCCCGTGCTGACGATCGGAAAGAGCAGCATGTTTTATAAGCACGTCGAGCTGACATCGAAATATGGCATTTCGATCCTTACGGAAAAAGAATACGGTGTGATGCATGAAGTCCTTATGCAGTGGATCATGCTGTGCTTCCTGTTCTGTATTGCCGCTCTGATCTATAGCCACATCAAGAAAAATGACGTTTCCCATAAGGTCATCTACCTTCTGTTTATCCCGGTTATGGTATCGATGCTCTCTTTCTTTATCGGAAGACTGATCACGCAGGATATCGAGCTTCTTCCTGCTTCATATGTTTTTGCCCAGTTCGTCTATCTTCTGATCGCGTATAAGCTCGGTCTTTATGACATCGATGAATCCGGCATCGAATCTCTGGTGCAGAAGGGAAATACAGCATTTGTTTCGGTCGATTACCGGCTGAATTATCTCGGCTGTAATGAGACTGCAGAGAAGTGGCTTCCTTTTCTAAAAGAACTCCACGTGGATAAATCGATCAAGAAGCATCCGAAATGTGAGGCGACGATCCTATCGTGGATCCGTGATTTCAATGAAGGAAAGATCGATGAGGAGAACCACATCCATTATCACACAGAAGACGGTGAGATGATCCTCCATGTCGATGTCAATCACCTCTATGACGGAAGAAAAAGAAGAGGGTATCAGCTGTTTATCACAGATGATACCGCAGATGTGAAAAACATCGAATTCCAGGAGAAATTTAATACTGTTCTGCGCTTCGAAGTAGATCAGAAGACCGAGCGGATCATGCAGATGAATGACCATCTCCTTATCAGTATGGCGACGATGGTTGAGAGCCGTGATCCCTTTACGGGCGGTCATATCAAGAGAACAAGTGAAGGTGTGAAGCTCCTGATCGAGCAGATGCAGAAGGATCCCGAGCTGACACTGTCGAAGAAATTCTGCCAGTGTATGATCAAGGCAGCGCCTATGCATGATATCGGAAAGATCGCAGTACCGGATTCGGTACTGCTGAAGCCGGGACGGTATGAGCCGGAAGAATATGAGATCATGAAGTCCCATTCGGCGGAGGGCGCACGTGTCGTGCATGAGATACTGAAGGACACGGACGATGAAGAGTTCCGCCGTATCGCGGTCAACGTGGCACACTATCATCATGAGAGATGGGATGGAAAAGGCTATCCGGAAAAGATCTCGGAACATGATATCCCGCTGGAGGCGAGGATCATGGCGATCGCTGACGTGTATGATGCGCTCGTAAGTAAACGTGTATATAAAGAGAAGATGCCATTTGAAAAAGCGGATGCGATCATCCTGGAGGGCATGGGAACGCAGTTTGATCCGTCACTGGAAAAATACTATATCGCCGCGCGTCCGGCGCTGGAAGAATACTATAAAAGCCAGCTGAATGAAGATGCAACTCAGACAGGTGAATAGGGAAAAACGGATAAATTATTAAGAAAAAAACCTGCCTGTCACAATTACGATTTCATCTTTTTAGTTTGTTAACAAATGAGCCATAGTCCATACACTTTTCTTTTTTAGAATAAAGCCATAGAAAGAACAAAGGAGGACAGACCGATGCAGGACGAACATACAACTCAGGCGATGGGGTCTGTTGAATCCTCCCGTTGCTTGAGTGAAGAGTCAGATAGAGTTTCTCTCTAAAGTTTTGAGTTTGTAAAAGTCCATAAGGACTAAAGAATATCCCCTCAAGGTGAAAGGCCTTGAGGGTTTTCTTTGTTAAGAGATATTCAGCAGATCATTTGTTGTCCGAATAATGAAAAGGAGCGGTCTCATTGTTTTGAGACAGCCCCTTTCTTTGATCATTTGGTTGATTAATCGATCTAAGCTGAAATCAGATTAGATACCGAGCTTACTTGCGAGCTCTTTCGCTGTTTTTACAGCATCTGCACCGGAAGCAGAAATGGAAAGGAACATATCTCCGGACTGGACAGTCGCAGCGTACAGTTTGTCCTCCTTGGATACTACGAGCTTGCCGCTGCTCTTCTTAACATCGGCACCCAGCCCCTCAAGAGCCTCGATACCTTCGGTAGCCATTTCATAAGCCTTCTTTGCATCATCTGACTTCTCAGCGATGACATATGTTACTTCAAGTGTGTTATCCGCGTTTTTAACTTCATACTGCTCTTTGGCGCCGTCTCCGCCACCAAGATCTTCGACAGTCAGGCCAACTTCTTCACAAGCCTTCTTGAAGTCGTCAACGGATACTTTCTTCGCGCTCTTCTTACATGCTGCCATTGCAAGAGCCATAGCGCCTACCATAACGATAGCAGCAACTTTTTTCATTGTTGTCTTCATAACGTTTATCTCCTCAATACTTTCGTTGTTTCAGTACATTTTCGTGTTTCATGTACTGAAAAGAATGATACCCATGTGTGTCACATATGTCAATTTAATTCGATATTTTCTATTTTTTCACACAAAAATGCGATATTTCTTTTCATACTTTCAGAGAATTACCGAATGAAAAGAAGGAGCCGGTCCTCTTGGAACCGGCTCCTTCTGATTATATGAAGTTCAGAAAATTACTCTTCCTTCAGGATGCGTACCGGGTCAAGCTTGCTGATGGATCTGGAATTCAGGAAGCTTGTGACGGTAGCGCAGGTGATGATGATCGCTGCGGTGACGAGGAACCATATCGGATTCATCGTCAGATTCGACTTCGCGATACCGAAAGAGGAAAGGCCGATGGACATCATCGTGTCATTCAGTAAGATCTGAAGGACAAATCCTGTGAGCACACCAATGACCACGATCGGAAGCGTGCTCATGATCATTCTGCGGACCAGCTCTCCGGAAGTGTAGCCGATGGCTTTGCTGACACCAAGCTCGGATCTTTCTCTGATGATCTGCGATCTTGTAAGGAGGATCTCGGTCAGGATAACGACGAAGCATGTCAGGGCAATGAAGATAAAGCAGATGGCACTCATTGCCATAACCAGAGTATCGATGGTCGATCCGATAAGATCGTCAACTAAAAGGAAGGAATCCATAGGATATCTGCTGTTCCATTCCCTCTGGAAATCCTTTACCGAGGTCCCGTCCTTAAGATAGACCATACAGGTGGAAAACTTGTGCTCCGGGTTGAATCTTGCAGCACCTTCGCTACTCATCAGGGCTTTATTTCCCATATTGTTGATCTTCTGATCGATGCCGCAGACTGTATAAGATACGGGCTCTCCGCTCTTAGGAGATATGACAGTGACGACATCACCGATCTTCACATCAAGCTTATCCATATTGACCGTGGTCAGTACGATCTCATTTCCATTCTGTGGCAGGTGACCTTCGAGAAGGAACTCATACTGAAGTGCTTCCAGATCATCATAGACATCGACGCCCAGAGAAACATTCTTGGTAGCGGACTTTACTTCTATATTCATATATCCATTCTGTAGAAGTATCCGTTCAACGCGTGGATCATTCTGAAGCTCGGAAACTACTTCCGGATGAATCGAACAGTCACACTGAACGTCAGCTGCCTCGAATCCGACCAGCTTCAGAAGATGATCCTGATTCAGGGCGAAGTTCTGATAGATCGTAAATCCCTGCAGGCTGGCAAATGTCAGAAGTGCGATGATCAGGGCGATAAAGATGCTCTTTTTCGGCTTGCCGAAGATCTGCTTTCCGGAAAGAGCGAGATTCATCGGAAGGGAACTTCTGTCCAGTGCGAAGCGGTTCTTCTTGAAGTTGTGGTTGGAGATGCCGGACCGCAATGACTCAAGGACAGTCAGTTTCTTGTAGCTTCGGGAGGCGATGAGTGTCCCGAGAAATACCAGGAGCGGAATACTGATCAGAGTCGCGATAAGAGCCGGGATGCATACGCCGGAGAATCCGGAAAGACCCATCAGCATCCCTTCAAGAGAGTTTAGCGGTGTGGTGATCAGAAACCCTGTTGCCAGGGCCAGGATCGTCGCGACTACACAGATAAGCATCTCTTCTAAAATGCAGGCTCTTCTGAGTTCTTTTGCCGTATAGCCGTTCGCCTGAAGAAGGCCGATATTCTGGATATTCAGTTCGATGAAGTTCTTGATCGAGAAGTACATGATGATCACGGCAAGTCCGACCAGAACAAGGGTGAAAAGAAGTACGATCGCGGAAGCGATATTGGCGGTGGCCAGTGTTGCCGTTTCCATCAGCGGACGGGCAACCGTAACAGGTGTCGTCATTCCGTCAAAAAGATGCTGAACTTCTTTGTCGTATGTATCGATATCCACACCTTCTTTGACTTTGCAGTTGATAAATGTTCCGACGAGCTCTGGATTGATTGTTGAAGCAATATCCTCGAAAACGTTATGGCTGATAATACAATAATACCCGGTAACGTTCATGGGAGTGGCAAAAAACAGATGCTCGAGGTAGCCCTTGACTGTGAAAGCATGATCTGTACCGCCGGTAAGGATGTGGAAAGACTCGCCGGTCTTGATGGTTCCCTTGAGAAAATACGGAAGGACGATCTCGTCATCTTTCAGATCTTTATACTCTTCCGGAAAAGCATTCAGGTAAGTCGGGCAGCTGCTGTCCGCGAGGAAGAACTGATAAGAGACAGCATCCTCCTTCGGATTGCTTCCGTAGTAATAATCTCCTACATAGTTGGCGACCGGAATCGAATCGACCATCTGTGTTCCCGGGAGGTTTTCGATCTTTTGGATCGCGTTATCCAGATCTTTCTCGATCTCAGGTGTGGTAAAGATTACAAGATCAGATACATGATACTTCTCGTCATTTTCTTTGATGGCACCGTTTCCGGAGAGCATCAGCGAGAGACTGCAGAAGAGAAGAAGCGCTGCCAGGTAGATCAGGACAAAGAGGATCGCGACCTCACCCTTATGCTTCTTGAGATTATGTTTTGCAATGAAATAATGTGAATACATATCTTACCACCCCATGTTATTCAGAAATGCCCGAAGTGCGATATGACGTTCTTTGTCCGGGCCGCTATACGGTGTCAGCTCGATCTCGTCGCAGATCACGCCATCGCGAAGGTAGAGGATGCGGTTTCCGCGCTCAGCGGCGGCGATGGTGTGCGTGACCATGACGATGCTCTGACCTCTGTTATTCATCTCGGTGAGTACATCCAGAACGGCATTGGTGTTCTGGGAGTTAAGAGCTCCTGTAGGCTCATCCGCGAAAAGCACTTCCGGCTCATTAATAACGGATCTTACAAGAGCGACTCGCTGCTGCTCACCACCGCTTAACTGGTTCGGGAACTTGCCGTAACTTTTCTCATCGAGGCCGACCTGGGCAAGGAGCTTCTTGGCCTTGGCGGCGAGTTCTTTTCGATTCTTATGCTTGAGAAGACCGCTGACCATGATATTGTCGAGGACGCTCATCGTGTCGTTTAAGTAGTTCTGCTGGAAAACAAATCCGCAGTGGTTTCTTCTGAAGAGAGCGAGCTTGTCGTTATTGTATTTGGAGATCTCTTCGCCGCCGTAGGAGATTCGTCCGAGGCTCGGGCGGTCCATGCCGGAGAGGGCATACATGAGAGTGGATTTACCTGCACCGGAGTCTCCCATAATGACCGTGAAGTCTCCTTTTCTGATCTGGATATTCAGATTCTTCAGTACATGCTGCTGGATCGAGTCGTTGCTAAAGGTCTTGCAGAGATCTTTTGCCTCAAGGATCACTTCCTTTGTGTTGAGCGATTCTACTTCCTGCATATTCGCTGTATTTTTTGTTTGCATTGTCGTCTGCATTTTCGTGTCTCCTTTAAAATGATGTGTTTTTCAGGTACTTGCCGGAGCGTCCGCCGGCTTTCTTTTCGATCTTACGATTTTAGTGTAGAACTTCTCTCCGGAGAATGCTTTACACAAATCTTGTGCAATTCTTAACTGATTCTTACACGAAGAAAATGCGCTTGGTTTCGTTGTATAATAGAGAAGTAATTTTGACCGTGGGGATGAAGGAATGAAAAAAATCGACCTGCATATGCATACGACTATATCGGACGGCACGGACCGGCCGGAGGAGATCCTGGAAAAGGCTCGGGAAGCGGGACTTTCCGTATTTTCCGTTTCCGATCACGATGCGATCAAGTGCAGTTCCATCCTTCCGAAACTGCTAAAAAAAGACGATCCGTTATTTCTGTCGGGCGTCGAGTTCTCCTGTAAGGATGAGAATGGGAAATACCATATTCTGGGATACGGCTATGACCCGGAGTCGGAATCGATCCGGAAGGTCGTGGAGACCGGCCACGGGTACCGCATGGATACCGTGCATAGAAGACTGAAGTACCTTTCTGAAAAATGGAATATCCGGTTCCCGGAGGAGGAAGTCAAAAAACTTCTGACACTGGATAATCCGGGGAAGCCCCATATCGGCAACCTCATGGTGAAGTGCGGATTTGTCGCATCGAAGAGACAGGCTTTTGAAGAATATATCAATAAGATCCCGAACGCGGACATGTATCTGCATCCGAAAGAAGCGATCCGGGGGATCCTTGGTGCCGGCGGCATCCCGGTCCTGGCGCATCCTTTCTTCGGGAGCGGAAGCTCGCGCATCCCGGTTACTGATCTTAAAGAAAGGGTGGAGCGGCTTCAGGATTTCGGCCTTGCCGGGATCGAAGCCTTTTATTCCGATTTCGACGATGCGATGATAAGGGAAGCCCTGAGTATCGCGGAAGAACTTGGCCTGTATGTGACGGCAGGAAGCGATTACCACGGTGAGAATAAGAAGATCCCGCTCGGCGAGACGGGAATGGAAAGATACTATTTAGGGAAAGAGATCAGTGATGATTTTTCGGAAGTCCCGGGACTGCGAAGATTTCTTTCAGATGTTAGAATGATCCGGGCATCCTAAAGGAATAAAGGAGAAAGATAAAGAGATGAACTATAACTGTCTGATCATCGACGACGAGATCGAACTGACGAAGATGACGAAGGAATACTTCGAGATGTTCGGTGTGACCTGTGCCATCGCTTCCGATTCGGAATCGTGTCTTTCTTTCCTGAAGGATAATACGGCGGACATCTTCCTTCTGGACATCAATCTCGGAAATGAGAGCGGCTTTGCGCTCTGCAAGACCCTCCGCGAGACCTACGATACACCGATCCTTTTCATCAGCGCACGCCAGAGTGATGACGATGTGCTGGTCGCGCTGAATATCGGCGGTGACGACTATATTAAGAAACCATATACCTTATCCGTTCTCCTTGCGAAGGTAAAAGTGCAGCTCAAGCGGCTGGAGAGCATGCGCTCCGCCACCTCGGCAAAAGCATCGGAGACAAGTGCTTTTGCCATAGATGAAGCGACCATGAGCGCGATCGTCATGGGAAAGAGTATCCCGCTGAAAGCGAAGGAATTCCAGCTTCTTTCCTGCCTTTATGAGAACAGGAACACGATCGTGACGAAGGAGAAGCTCTTCTCGGAAGTGTGGGGCGATACATTCTACACGGACGGAACGCTCAATGTGCATATCCGAAGACTAAGAGAGAAGATCGAAGAAGACCCGAACTCCCCGAAGTGGATCAAGACCATCTGGGGTACGGGCTATAAGCTGGAGATCCCGTCATGAAAATACGTGTCATCGCGGTCTTCTATACCATTATACTGATCCTGACAGGCGTCTTTCTGTATCGGAAGATCGACCGCCGTGAAGGCTATGAGATCGATATGCTCGAGTTAAATACACGCGCATACGATATCTCTAGAGAGCTCTCTTCGGGAAAAGCACCGGAGGATATCGAGGACCGTTACGAGTGCGAGATCGTTCTTCTTTCGGAGGATACCTACGAGGCGGAGAATAATCTTTTTATCCGGGAGGGATACTCTGTTTTCGACTATAAGGACGGAGATACGATCCGGGGAAAAATCGCAATTGCCGCACGTGAAGAAGAATATGCAAGCAGAAGAAATAATGAGAAACTGATCCTTCTTCTGATCCTGTCCGGTGCGCTTTTGCTCGGGCTCGGGATCCTCTTCGTTGTATGGTATCTCTTCGTGCGGCCGTTCTCGGATCTGAAGATCTTTGCCGAGCATGTCTCAAAAGGAAATCTCGAACTCCCGCTGAAGATGAGAAAACATAACTACTTCGGAGCCTTTACGGAGTCGTTCGACCGCATGAGAGAAGAACTGAAGAAGGCTTCCGACCGTGAAAATGAGGCGAACCGGAGTAAAAAAGAACTGGTCGCGGAGCTGTCGCACGATATTAAGACACCGGTAGCGACGATCAAGGCGACCTGCGAAGTCATGGAGGTCAAGTATAAGGATCCCGATGTTCTTGAAAAAGTAGATGTCATTAAGGCAAAGGCCAATTCCGTAGATCAGCTGATCGACAATATGTTTAAGGCGACCCTCGAGGATCTTGAGGAACTGAAGGTCGAGCCGGTGGAAGAAAACTCGAAGATCCTCTCGGACATGATCTCCGAGCTTCGCTTCTACGGATCTGTCGAGACGAAGAATGAAGTGCCCGAGTGCCTGATCCTCGCGGACAAACTGAGGCTCGAGCAGGTCATCGACAATATTGCCGGAAACTCCTTTAAGTATGCCGGAACGCCGATCGAGATCGAGTTTTCATCGCAGGATGGAGAAGTGCATGTACTCTTTATGGACCGGGGCCCTGGCGTTCCGGAGGAGGAGATCTCACTTCTGACATCGAAGTTCTACCGCGGTTCGGCTTCATCCGGAAAAGACGGATCCGGACTGGGTCTATATCTGGCATCGATCTTTATGGAGCGGATGGGCGGCGGTCTCGAAGTGAGAAATCGAGACGGCGGCGGATTCGTCGTGGAGATCGTACTTAAGAAAGTGTAGTGAAAGAAGCGCCGGACAGGGCGCTTCTTTTTTTAGTGCTTTTCGAATGTGACTTTAGTCATATCTGAAATCGTGTCTTTTTTCACTTATCCGGTTGTAGAGGAATTGATATGCTGTTACCAGTGGAAGGCGGGAACGCTACAGAGTTCCTCCTGACAGCACCCTCCTCCCGGCCTCCCACGATAAACACATAAACTACGGAGTGAGAAAGAAATGGAAACGATTCTGAAGCTTACGGATCTGACGAAAAAGTATGGAAACAAAGTGGTCGTCGATAATCTCAACATCGAGATCCAGCAGGGCGAGATCTTCGGTCTCCTGGGACCGAACGGCGCCGGTAAATCCACCACCATGAACATGATCTGCAACATCGTCCGCCCGACCCTCGGTTCGGTCGAATTCATGGGGAAAGATTTCAGAAAGAATAAAAAAGTACTCAGCCGCCACCTCGGCTATATCCCGCAGGATCTTGCGATCCATGGAAGACTGAAGGCCTGGGAGAATGTCGAGCTCTTTACATCTCTTTATGGAGTCAAGGGAAAAGAACTGAAAGAGCGTATTGATGAATCTCTCGAGTATGTCGGTCTTCTTGACCGGAGAAATGATTACGCGAAGACCTTTAGCGGCGGCATGAAGCGCCGTCTGAATATCGCATGTGCGATCGGACATCACCCGGATCTTCTGATCTTTGACGAGCCGACAGTCGGTATTGACCCGCAGTCGAGAAACTTCATTCTGGAGCGGATCAAGAAGTCGAACAGAAACGGAGCAACGGTCATCTACACTTCCCACTATATGGAAGAAGTGGAAGCGATCTGCACGAGGATCGCTATCATGGATAACGGAAAGATCATCGCGACCGGAACATCCGAAGAACTGAAGAAGCTTGTGGTTGAAGATACCTCGAGCATCACGCTGGAGGAAGTCTTCCTGACACTTACGGGAAAGAAACTGAGGGACATCTGATCATGATACGGTATCTAATCAAAAACAATGCCAAGCTCATGGGCAGGAGCTGGGTAAATGTACTTCTTTTTGCGATCTGCCCGGTGATCGTATCTGCCGTCCTGATCAGTGCTTTTTCCAATCTGATGGAAACCTACAAAGAGCGCGGGGAGATGCGCTGCGGCTACTCGATCGAAGGAGGAAGCATCTGGGAGACTGCCGAAGAGACGCTGAAGATCTCGGGTGAGCAGGCGGATATTACCTTTTTCCGTTTTGACTCCGAAGAGCCGGAAGAGATGATCACGAAAAATGATCTGTCGGGATTTATAAAGTTTGAAAACGGGAAATATAAGATCTACCGTGTGGCCGAACAGCCGACGCAGGGCGCGGCGCTGGAATATTTCATGTCGATCTTTTGCGACGAAATGACCAATGCCAAGATCGATTCCGTTGACAACATAAAACTCAATATCGAACATCCGTCTTTTCTTAAGGCCGTGGACTCCACAGATTATTATGGAATCGTCTTCGTCCTATACTATGCATGGTGCGCGATCATCTGCGCATCAGGTATTCTGACGAGTGAGAAGAAATACGGCATCCGGAGAAGATATACCGTTTCGGCACTTGGTGAAATACAGCTCTATCTGGGACGATTCGTGCCACTTGCGATCGTCGTCTTCTTCGGAACGATCGGAGCAGCGATCCTCAACTCGATCTGCTTCGGAACAAATTGGGGCAATATCCTTTACGCCGGCGTGCTGTTCCTTATCATGACAGCGGCAGCATCTGCGCTGGGACTGATGTTTCAGAGTATCACGGATAACATGATCATCACGGTCATCCTGACTTTCTCGCTGGTCTGGACCGCAGGATTCTTCGGCGGAAGTTTCGAGACCTACATGTTCTCGGAACGTCCGGAATTTCTTAAGCAGCTCTCGCCGATCTATCACTGCAACCGCGCGATGGTCGAGCAGGCAGCGTCCGGAAGGACAAACTATATCCCAAGCGCGATCCTGTACTGTGCCGGAATCATCGTCGTATGTTCCTTGATCTCGGTGGCAGCTAACTCGATCAGAAGGAGGGGAAGAGCATGAGAACACTTATTACATCCAGTCTAAAATTACTATTCAGAAATAAGAGCTTCTGGTTCTTTCTGGTGATCGTTCCGATCCTTTCCACATTCGTTTTAAATCAGCACCAGATGAACTCGATCTCACTATCCAAACAGGCGGAGAATAAAATCGCCGAACTTGATTCTGTGGATGATAAAGTCGCGTACTATGGCGGCCATGGTGAATTTGTCATAAAGGTCTATGATGCCTGTGGAAGCGAGCTGTCCGAATATATGCTCACTAAACTTTCGAGGACAGGTGCTTTTTCCGTAGTGCGGGCCAAGGCCCCGGACATGGATCGGGAAGCGGCAGATAAGAAAATCGAGCATGACGGCGAATTCGACCGCATGGGCGCTGCGCTCTATATCCCGCAGGACTTCGACCGCCTGCTCATGGAAGGAAAAGAAGATGAGGCACTGACTCTCTATGTTCTTTCTGACGACGGACGAATCGAGATGCTCGAATACTCTGTGAAAAAAGAACTCTCCCTGATCAAAAAGACCGTTGCGGAGTGGACTTCTACGGAAGCCGTGAAGCTTCTTAATCAGAAGCTTCTGAATACTCCGGAAAAAGAAATCGTCAAGCTTTCGGGCGGATCGTCCAGATCACTTACGCAGGATCAGGAAAACAGAAAGACCGCGATCGGATATGCGATCGCATTTATGACACTGGGATATGTATTCTGCGGGATCTTCATCGCCCACACTGTCATCAAGGACGAACATGACAAGGTGCTCACGAGACTTCGTCTTACCGGCATGTCCTCTTACAAGTATTTCGCATCGAAGTTCGTGATCAGCGTGATAGCGACGTTCCTGATGACCGTCGTTCTCGGAGCCTTCTCTTTTATGATCGACACCGAAAAGTTCGGCATCGGAAGAGCGAAGTTCCTGCTGATGATGTTCCTTCTGGGCTTGATCTTCAGCTCCATCAGTCTGGTGATCGGCGTCATCCTCGGCGATGTAATGAATGCGAATATAGCGGCCTTTGCCCTCTTCTCGCTGTCATCGCTTCTGGCAGGAACATTCTTCCCGATGGATGCGACATCCAGTCTCATCAAGGCACTTTCCTCGCTGATGCCGCAGAAGTGGTTCCTGGATGCGACAGAGATGATCTTCCTCGGAGATGGAAAAGCGTATCTGGTGCTGCTTTGTGTTACGGCATCCTATCTGCTCCTGACACTGAGCCTGGGAGGCGTCGGTATCAAGGTACGTAACGGGGAAGAGTAAGCCCCTGCCGAGATGTTTGAAAAGGAAAATAAAAGAGGGTTGACTCAATCGATGAGACAATCCTCTTTATTTCTTCCCAAGAAGAACCCCAGATAGATAGCAATGCAGGTTATTTTTCTCCTTAGTCGGTTTAGATCGTGGAACAACTTCAGAGTGACCTGTGACCGAACTGTGAATAATAACGCAACAATCTGAAAAAACGCCTGTTATCCTACGTTTAACAGGTATAGCTTTTCTTTACAAGAAAAGCTAACTCTCCCTGTTCATTATATTTTTTGGGGGGGATATATAATGACTTTTTTTCTGTGCCTAAATAAGGATTTGGTCCGAATGATACTTGCCGCAGAGCAAAAATCAGAAGATTCCGGTAATAATGTATTGGGAACGATCGTAATTATAGTCCTTGCGGTTTTTTTGTTCTTTCTGTGGAAACGGAATAGACAAATCAATAATTCGAAGAATAATGGGACAACAGGTACACCTTCGCAGCCTAACTATGGAAATCAGAAGGTGAATACGCCTGCTCAACCTCAGCAGAGTATATTCAATCGGTCTGTAGGTAAATTCTTTACGACAACGTCTTCGCAAAATAATAAACAAACATCTTCTGTGTCAAATGCTCAACCTAAGTCTTATCCGATGAACACTAGTCGTACTAATATCGCCGCACCGCAAATCGGTGGAAGTGTTCTGCTAGTTATCCTTATTGTTGAAATAGTACTTTGCTTCTTGCCAACTACTAAAATTACTCAAAATATACATGTTATGGAGGGAGTTTGGCGGGATGGATCATCTGTCACAGTTTCATTTATGCAATCGGTAACTGATACTAATTGGAGTGAATATGGACATTTGTCCTCTAAGGAGAAATCTCAAGCATGGGGAGCTCTAGCACCTTTTATTGTTTTGCTTGTATTACCGGTCATTTTGCTGATTATCAATTGGAAGATGAGTGACTCGGATAAAAAACTAATCATAATGATAGTTGGCGGTATATTAGGTGTTGTATTGTGTTTTTACGGGCCAAATCATTTTGCAGATTATATTACCAAGAATATGCAAGGATTTTATAAGGGCGGATTAACCATTTGGGGGTATTTCGTTGCTATAGGATATATTGCATTGCTTGCTTACTCCTTTGTTGCAAGAAAGAATCTGAAAATGTCATAGAGTAAAAGAATGCGAGATATAAAATGATTATTTCAACAAAAAAATTCCTCGCGGTAGTAGTTTTTGTTCTTCTGTTTTTTGTAGTTATAATTGCAGCTATTGATAAAAAACGAATGAACGAATACAGATCTCAAACGAAAGAAAGCAGTAAAACAGAAACGTCGGTCGACTCAGACTCCATAGATCAACAGTCTCCGTTCAAAACAATAGAGAGAGTTGAACCAATCAGTATAGATACGACATACGAAGTTGAAACTGAAATGATCAGTAATGACACAACGCTTGAGGAAGTTAATTTTGGAGACGAGAACTACCTATGGATTACAGAAGAGATGCTAATTGGATCCTGGTCAACTAATGTTGAGTCACTTGATAAACTCAATGTTACTACAAATCCGGATATTATTGAGTTTTATTATGGAAATGATGAACTATTACATTATTATGATTATGGGCTTGCAAAAAATGTTAATTTCTCTACAGATCCTACAAAATGGCATATATGGGAAGTTTCATATGGATGTTTAATTTCGTGGGGACCTCCTGTCGCAAAATTCCATGTTTCACGAGGTGCTGGATTATATCTATGGGATTTAAGCGATATAGATAAAGGTACTATAGTCCTTGAGGACAAGTACTCATCAAAAACCTATCATAAGATTTCAGATGACCGAGTGTGTGAATTCCTTCATAGTGAATTTTCTACAGATGAAGAAGGAAACGAACTGCCATTAGGTGACTAAGCAAAATACGGGGGCTTCATATTTTGTGAAGTCCCCATATTAATTATCTAGTCGATTGTTCGCAATTATTCTATGCCTGTAACAGTTCCGAAGAAGATCGGAAGGCCTGTCTCTAGATCTACGATCGCGTAGGCAAATGGACGGTTGCAGATTACTTTCCTTTTTACGTCTATGCCATTGTGCTCCATGATCACTCCGGTGGAGGCAGCGGCCTTGGTTCCCAGGGCATTCACTTCGATCTTCGTCTTATGGATCACATCGCTGATGCTAACAGGTGTGAGGTTACTTATGTTTCCGAAGTCCGCTCTGGTGGAATCAAAAGCATCTTCCATACCCATGTCTATGAGAATATCTTTCAAGGATGTGGAATACTCACTCGTAAATTCCGGGAATTCATATTCAACATCATCACTGTTTTTGCTTTCCCAAAACTCCCAATAATCCTCTACCGTCATATCGGCAATAAATGAATTAATATCGTAGGTTATACCATCGTCTCCGTCATCGTATTCGTCATCGAGATTTGACGGGCGGCCGTTGAGAAGGTCATCTAGTGTCTCAAATTCGATTTCACCATACCCTTTTTGAGGTTTTCCGGGGAGCATTATCATGAAAGCATATTTTTTGCCATCGTAAACCTTTAAGAGTCCGGTGGCTTTATCGTTGTGCAGATAAGTAACATCGTTTTCCCCGCAGAGATACTTACAATTGTCTCTGCCGCCATCCGCTCGGTAGAAATATCCATCTTCTACGTTTTTGGCTTCGAATGGCTTCTTCCACTTCGCATCAAATGAGAGTGCATTGACAAGAACCATAATGTCCTCTGATTCCAGTTTATCAATTAAGGAGGGGATCATTCCATCTGTGTTATCATTTACCCAGGAATTGATTTGACCGACACCGCTGCCATTGAAGGGAATCGCATCGACCTTAGCATCGAATTTATCCTCGACATACTCCAGATAATTGCTGAAAATGGCGGGCTCTGCTTTCTCATTGATCCAGACAGAGTTAGCAATTTTCAGCTGATTGCTTTTTATCTGATTCATACGGTCGGTGGCGAACAGGAGAGCGTCTTCTTTATCCGCTCCCGGCATGAGCGTGTCGAGCATCTGGTCGAGTGTCTCTCCATCTGCGCCGGCTGCAGTCATTTCCATCGCGAAAAGAATTGAGTCAGTGGAGACCATGAAGTTCTCATTCCCGGAATTCTCCGCACAGCGGTTTACCATTCCGACAACAAACTCGGAGTAGGCTTTCTTAAGTTCCTCATCACTTGATTTTCCTTTGGAACTTTTGGAAGCAACCTGATCATAGATTGCATTTTCGCCACTTGCCTGGTCGAGCATGGCGATGTTTGATTTGGT
This sequence comes from Clostridiales bacterium, assembly GCA_017961235.1. Classification (GTDB taxonomy): domain Bacteria; phylum Bacillota; class Clostridia; order Saccharofermentanales; family Saccharofermentanaceae; genus Scatonaster. The sequence goes on from JAGCXQ010000052.1 coordinate 18,461, forward strand.
TTTGCTTTTCGATTTTTTTGAGCAGCCGGTTCCCATCGACAGAAGAATGGATGAGATAAGTATTCCTGCAAATAACTGTCTTGATCTCATGAGTGTCACCCCTTTTCATGTACTTACATTATAGACGATTCTGCAAGGGAATATGTTGCGATTTATGCTATTATGATGAAGTAAAATAATATGGCGGCGGACAAGTGCTTTTACCAAAGGAGCCGGCGCCAAGTCTGAACCGGTGGGGAGAATCTTTTGGAACGGTTGAAGAATCATTATTTCGTGCTGGTGCGTCTTTTCCTGATGGTCACCTTCGGCGCCTATGGTTATGTCGAGAGAGCGGATGGGTCGCAGGTGTCTGCGTGGGTGCTCCTTCTGGTGGCGATGTATCTTGCTGCGATGGCGCTCTTTGAGATCGTTCCGAAGAAATATAAGTTCATATGCCTGCTGTTTGCTGCCGGATTCTTTGCCGCGCTGATGGTGATTGGTGAGACAGGCTTCATGCTTCTTGGATTCATCATCGTTTATGACTTCCTGTCGCTATGCGAGAACCTCGGAGCGCGGATCTATCTCATTCCCATAGTGGGCTTTCTCTTGCCGGGACCGGTCAATATAGTGACCCGGCTGATCGCGGTATCGCTCACTGCGATCGTGTATCTTCAGCACAATTACGTCATCCGCTCTTACAGAAAGCAGATGCTTGAAGATACCATCAATGAACAGAATCTGAAACGTGACATGCAGCAAAAGGAATACGAAGCGAAGATGGAGCAGAGGAGAAGCATGATCATGGCGGAGAATCAGATCCTCGAGCAGCGCGCATCGCTGTCGCAGACGCTCCACGATAAACTCGGACATAATATCAACGGCTCGGTATATCAGCTCGAGGCGGCCAAGGTCCTGATGGAGAAAGATCCGGAGAAATCCGAGGCCATGATCCAGGCGGTCATCGACCAGCTCCGCGGTGGTATGGATGAGATCAGAGGGATATTAAGAAAAGAACGTCCGGAGAAGCGCCAGCTCACGATGCTCCAGCTCTATAAGCTCTGCGAGGACTGCAACAGCAAAGGGGTTCAGACCGATCTTGTGACAGAAGGAGAGACTTCGCAGATCCCGGATAAGATATGGGAAGTGATTCTGGATAATGCTTTTGAAGCGGTATCCAATTCTATGAAATACAGTAAGTGCAGCCGCATCGATATCCGGCTCGTCGTCATGGCGCAGCGCGTGCGTGTCAGCATCGCGGATGATGGCATCGGCTGTTCGGAGATAAAGGACGGCATGGGTATCTCGGGCATGCGCCAGAGAGTCAGGGAATGTAACGGCACCATCTCGTTTGAGAGCACTGCGGGATTTACCGTGACGATGCTTTTGCCGCTGAAGGAGGAATAAAAATGGAGAAGATTAAAGTCATTATTGCGGATGACAGTGATTTTGTAAGAGACGGCATGAAGATCATCCTCGATGTGGATGATGATTTCGAGGTCTTAGGCTGCGCGAGTAACGGGCGTGAAGCGATCGACATCGCCGAGAAGAATAAGCCCGATGTTTTCCTCATGGATATTCAGATGCCGGTCATGGACGGCATCGAAGCGACGAAAGAGATCGTCGAAAAGGACCTCGGCAAAGTCCTGATCCTGACGACCTTCGATGACGATGATCTCGTCCGAAAAGCACTGGGAAACGGCGCGAAGGGATACCTCATCAAGAACCATACACCGGATCATCTTAAGCAGATGATCAAGTCTGTCTATAACGGCACAGGTGTCATGGAAGAAAACATCCTTGAGTCGATCAGTAAGTCCGCCAATGCCTCCCCAGCGGGGAAGGGGTTCGATGAAACAGGCTACACCGAGAGAGAGCTAGAGATCGTGCGCGCCGTGGCCGACGGACTCTCCAATAAAGAGATCGCGAATAAACTCTTCATATCGGAGGGTACGGTAAAAAACTACATCACATCGATCCTTGCAAAAGAAGGACTGTCGCATAGGACGGCGCTTGCTGTTTATTACATTACGGGAAAAAAGTGATGGGAATATAAACTGATGAAAAAAGAGAGGACACCGGAAAATGGGTATTGAAGATTTTTTAAGTTCTGGAAATGAGCGGCTCGATCAGCAGCTGAAGTTCACGGCGGAGATCGATAAGATGACGAGCGTATATAGAAGAACCATGCTGATCTCAGGGATCAGAAATGAGAACGATGCGGAGCATTCCTGGCACATCGCCGTGATGGCTCTTCTGTTCAAGGAGTATTGTGTCGAGGAACCGAATGTGGAGCGGGCCATCAAGATGTGTGTCGTCCATGACCTCATCGAGATCTATGCGGGCGATACCTTTGCTTATGATGTGGCAGGGAATGCCAGCAAAGCAGAGCGTGAGGCAGCTGCAGCGGATAAACTCTATGCCCAGCTCCCGCCGGAACAGGGTGCCGAGCTTCGTGCACTCTGGGAAGAATTCGATGCGATGGAGACGGTGGATGCAAAATATGCGGCATGCCTTGACCGCACGCAGCCGCTCCTGCATAACACGCTTACCGAGGGGCATACCTGGAGAGATGGCGGTGCGGTAAGATCCCAGGTCGAAGCGCGGGCTCAAATCGTCAAAGAGTTCATGCCGGAGGTCTATGCCTGGATCATGAAAAACCTCGACCGCGGTGTCGAGAAAGGCTGGCTGAAATAGTAGAACAGATCGCAGAAAGGGCGGATCACTTTTCCTCAGACAGAAGACGCAGGATCTCCATATATGTTTCAGCGGTGGCAGATTCCCAGCGCTTGCAGGTCCTCTCGGCGACTTCCTCGGACGGCGCCGCCATATGAAGCGCAAACGTAGTGGAACCGCGCTCGATCAGGCGAAGATCCACGTACCATGTACCCTCATCATTCGGGGCATACTCGGCATACACGCTCTGCGACTCATTGGTATCATGCTTCCAGTTACGGGAAGCAGAAGTCAGATATGCGCGGATCCCGGCGGGGACAGAGGGGAGGAGCCGTGTGAGGATCTCGGTGCCGGCCGGGGTGATGTCACAACTGAGGACAGTCTTTCCGGAGGCATCCTTACGGAGCTCGCCTTTTCTCTCGCCTTCGGTCATCAGACGCTGGTCGAGAAGTTCGGTCTTTGCCTGGGAATAGAGGAAGTAATCCATATAGAGAGACTCCATGGCACAGTCCATCAGCTGGGAAGACGGGATACCGCTTACTTTCGACAGGATGAACAGGATGATGATCTTGGCATTTGGCAGATCGGTATTAGGCATTGAGAGTCTCCTAAGCAAAAAAGATGTAGTTCATTATACGATATTTTTTTCTTCGAAAAAAGCACTGTTAACTTAACCGATTTCGATTTCATTTTTTCTTGATAAATGTCAGAAAGCGTTATTTTTTAGACGATTATTAGCGCAAATTGAACATATCTATAGCAATTTTGACAATTCAGGCAGAGTTTTAATGCTATACTATACGCGGTGTGAGGACACCGAATCTGACATAAATGAGAATGAGGAGAACAATTTATGATTAGTCTTGATACTTCCAACATTATGCCTTTTATTGCTGAGGGCGAGATGGAGAAGATGCTGCCGCAGGTAGAAGTGGCACACAACATGATCCACAAGAAGACCGGCCCCGGCAGTGATTTTCTCGGCTGGGTAGAACTTCCCAGCAAGTACGATAAGAATGAATTCATCCGCATCCGTAAAGCGGCTGCGAAGATCCGTAAGGATTCTGATGTCCTTCTGGTCATCGGTATCGGCGGATCCTACCTGGGCGCAAGAGCTGCGATCGAGCTTCTGTCCCACTCTTTTGCTAACGTAGCACAGAAGAAAGTTAGAAAAGCTCCGATGGTACTGTTCTGCGGTAACTCCATCAGCGCAACATATCTTGCTGACCTGATGGATCTTCTCGAGGGTAAGAGAGTTTCCGTCAACATCATCTCCAAGTCCGGTACTACCACAGAGCCGGCGATCGCTTTCCGTATCATCCGTGCATACATGGAAGAGAAGTACGGTAAAGAAGAAGCACGTCAGCGTATCTACGCTACAACAGATAAGGCAAAGGGCGCTCTGAAGGGCCTCGCTACAAAAGAAGGCTACGAGACATTCGTAGTTCCGGATGATGTCGGAGGACGTTTCTCCGTTCTGACTGCTGTAGGTCTTCTTCCGATCGCTGTTGCAGGTATCGACATCCGTCAGCTCATGACAGGTGCAAGAGATGCAAGCCGTGACTTTAAGAAGGTTGATATGGAGAACGACTGCTACAAGTATGCGATCGCCAGAAACTGCCTGCTGCGCCGTGGTTACACCACAGAGGTCATGGTCAACTACGAGCCTTCTTTCCACTTCATGACAGAATGGTGGAAGCAGCTCTACGGTGAGTCTGAGGGTAAGGACGGAAGAGGTATCTTCCCGGCCGGTGTTGATAACACCACAGACCTGCACTCCATGGGCCAGTACATCCAGGATGGTAAGAGAATGCTCTTCGAGACAGTTGTTGTTATCGATAAGGCACGCCGTTCCTTCACGATCCCGAATGATCCTGAGAACCTCGACGGACTCAATTTCCTGTCCGGCATGGATATGAACGAAGTAAACCTTAAGGCTATGCAGGGTACAGTTCTTGCTCACGTTGACGGTAAGGTCCCGAACCTCATCATCCATGTTCCGGAGCTCAACGAGTACTGGCTCGGCCAGCTGATCTACTTCTTCGAGAAGGCATGCGGTATTTCCGGTTACCTCAATTCCGTAAATCCGTTCAACCAGCCCGGCGTAGAAGCTTATAAGAAGAACATGTTCGCTCTTCTTGGTAAGCCGGGTTATGAAGCCGAGAAAAAAGCACTGGAAAAGAGACTGAAGAATAAGTGATCTCTTCTTTCCGGATAACGGATCTGATATGAAATGAAACGGGGGGCGTCTCAAGATAATGAGACGCCCTTGCTCTTCTTCATAAGACATGAAAGCCTTTTTGCTGTAAAATAGGAGAAACGATAATAAGGGGAAGTGCATATTGCGAATGAAACAATATCCTGTGCCGTTAAGTAAATCTGATCTGATGTCGGTCGAGAGCCCGGCTAGATATGTCGGCGGTGAATTTAATGCCGTCATCAAAGAAGATATGATGGAAGAACTCGAGAAGACGGGGAAGACATCCTATGTCCGCTTCGCTTTCTGCTTCCCGGATATCTATGAGATCGGCATGAGTAACCTCGCGCTTCAGATCCTGTACCATGTGCTGAATGAAAGTGATTTTGTCGCATGTGAAAGAGCATTTTCCCCGTGGCTTGATATGGATAAGATCCTTCGCGAGAAGAATATCCCGCTTTACTCGCAGGAGACGAAGACGCCGCTTTGTGACTTTGATATCTTGGGTTTCACGCTCGGCTATGAGATGTGCTACACCAATGTCCTTCAGATGATGGATCTCGGGAAGATCCCGCTCCTTGCCAAAGACAGAGGCGAGGATGATCCGGTCATCTGCTGCGGCGGCCCGTGTGCCTATAATATCGAACCGATGGCGGATTTCTTCGATATTGCCATGATGGGCGAAGGCGAAGAAATGATCCTCGAGCTATCTGAAAAAGTCCGCGAGTATAAACTATCGAAAAACACAGATCACCCGATGACCAGAGCGGAGCTTCTCCGCAACTGTGATGCCATCGAAGGGATCTATGTGCCGTCACTTTATGATGTTTCTTATTTCCCGGATGATGCATCGGCAAAAGCAGCCGGCGCTCCGGCACGCGGAGCCTATGTTGTTCCCAGCGATGACGGTGTTAAGAAAGTGATTAAGAAGCGTATCATCAAAGACCTTGATACCTGCACATATCCGACCTCGCCGGTCGTTTCCAATCTGCGTGTCGTGCATGACCGTGGTTATCTGGAAGTATTCCGCGGCTGTATCCGCGGATGCCGTTTCTGTCAGGCGGGATTCATCTACCGGCCGGTAAGAGAAAAGTCGGTCGAAGTTCTCTGTGAACAGGGAAGACAGCTGGAGAAGAATACGGGGTTTGACGAGATGGGTCTTCTGTCTCTGGCAACATCCGACTACACGCAGTTCCCGGAACTTGCGGAGAATCTTCTTTCAACATTTGAAGGCCACCACACGAGCCTCTCGCTGCCATCCCTGCGTCTTGACTCGTTCTCCCTCGATCTGATGGAAAAGGTCCAGTCCACGAGAAAATCCGGACTTACCTTCGCGCCGGAAGCAGGTACCCAGCGCCTTCGTGATGTCATCAACAAGAACATTAAGGAAGAGGATATCTTCTCGGCACTCCGCCTCGCCTTTATGGGCGGATGGAGCACCGTAAAGCTTTACTTCATGCTCGGCCTTCCGACAGAGACCGATGAGGATGTTCTGGGGATCGCCGACCTTGCCAAGCGTATCGAAAAGCTCTATTTCGATATCGGAAGAGAGACGGGACAGAAGATGCGCCGCCTCGATATCACTGTATCTACTTCGCTATTTATACCGAAGCCGTTTACGCCGTTCCAGTGGGAGCCGCAGAACAGTAAGGAAGAACTCATCCGTAAACAAAGACTGCTGAAAGATAATCTGCGATCCAGAAATATCCACTATGCCTGGCATGATTTTGATTCTTCCGTATGGGAGGTCGTCCTTGCCAGAGGAGACAGACGGCTTGCACCGGTCCTTCTCGAAGGGTATCGGTCGGGACGTTTCTTCGATGCTTGGGACGATCATTTTAAACTTGAAAAGTGGGTAGAGATTCTGGAAAAGCACGGTCTTACGATCGAAGATTTTGCCAGAGAGTTTTCGGAAGAAGAGACGCTTCCGTGGGATCACATTAGTGTCGGTGTAAATAAGAAATTTCTGCTCTCTGAGCGCCATAAGGCGCATGCAGAGACGACTACTCCGTCCTGCCGGGAACACTGCTCCGGCTGCGGCGCCGCGGCCTGGGGTGTCGGTGAGTGCTTTGCGAAGAGAAACGCCGCTTCCGGTGTAAGCGCGGATGGCACGGCCATGAAAGAAGGTGATGCCTGATGCTGCAGAGTGAACGTGAAAAGATGATGACGATGCAATCACATCAGACAGCGTATGTCCAGCGCTGCAGCTTTGCAAGAAGCGGCGCGACGGTGTTCCTCGGTCACCTTGATCTGATGACTTGTTTCGAAAGAGCCTGTAGAAGAGCCGATCTTCCGATCCTCTATTCGCAGGGCTATAACCCGCGTCCGATGATGGTATTCGCGCTGCCGCTCGGTGTCGGTATCGAGACCAGATGCGACTATCTCGACGTATCCCTGAACTGCCCCTACGATGCGGATGCTTTTGTAAAAGAACTGAATGCTTTTCTTCCCGAAGGTCTCCGCATCTTAAAGTCCAAGGCGATCCCGGAACCGAAGGACAGCATCATGTCGATCGTGACGACGGCATCGTACCGATTCGAAGCCAAGGGGATCCGTTCCGCTATGGAAAAAGCACTGTCCGAGGAGACTCTGATCGTGACGAAGATGGCGAAGGGAAAGGAAAAGCAGACCGATATCCGTCCGCTTCTGATCTCTCTTTCACAGGCCAGTAACGGTGATCCGGACAGTGTGGAATTCTATGCGTTTGCAGGATCCGAGAGAAATGTCCGGCCGGACCTGATCCTTTCCAGCCTGGTCAAATACTGCGGCATGGATCCGGAAAGCTCTGAGAACACCAGAGTGATCCGTACGGGTCTTTTTGCCGGCGAATATCCGCGCATCACGCCGATCGACGAGGTCGAGGTCCGTCCTCTGCAGTAAAAAGAAATTTTCTTTGCGGGGAGCTCATCGGAACTGCTCCGGCAGCGATTCGCTCTGCATTGTTTTTTTGAGCCGGTTCGTGTAAAATTATGGCGTATGTCAATGGGGGTGGACGAGATGGAACCGCTGGAGAAAGATTTTGCAGAAAGCCTGCTGAGCATTTTTGATAATGTTCTTCTGACCGAAGAAATGGCCCTGTCGAAGGGTTATTTTTCCGATTTGTCCATCGCCGAACTTCACACGATCAATGCGATCGGCCCGTATGAGGCCAGAACGATGACCGAGACGGCAAATATCCTCGGGATCACGATCGGTACACTGACAGTTGCCGTGGACCGTCTTGTGAAGAAAAAATACGTCGAGCGCCAGCGTGATACGAAGGACCGCCGTATCGTACGTATCTCCCTGACACGTCAGGGCAAGCTTGCGTACCGTATGCACTCCAAATTCCATAGAGTCCTTGCCAAGCGCATTTTCGACCCGCTTTCCGAAGAAGAGAGAAAGATCCTGACAAAGACGATCGAAGAGATCGATACCTTCGTCAAAGAACAGTACAAGAAGTACAGTTCCGGCGAACAATATAAGAAGATCGTCCGTGACGATACGGAGGTGTAAAGATGGCCGTTTCCAAGAAAAAGACATCTGATATGAATGAGAACGAGGAGAAGAGTGCATCTGCAAAAGCACCTTCCCGTGAAGTTGTTTTTGATACCCTGACAGATATGCTTTCCGAGCTTCTTGATATGAAGAAGTCGGATTTTGCCGAGGACACGATGATCTTTGAAGAACTGCCGCTCGACTCGCTCCAGCTCTATGAACTGGTCGTCGATCTCGAGGAGCGTTTTGAACTTCAGATCTCAGACGAAGCGATCGAGAAGATCCGCAGCATCGGCGATGTTGTGAATATGATCTGCGACGCAGGCAATAACTAAGAAGTAGCAGGGCTCCCAATTGCAGTACATATTCATCGTGAATTCGAATATACATAAGAGGCGCAAGAAGGCTCTGGAAAAAGCGATCGCGGCGCTTCCCTCCGATCTTAAGAATCACTCGAAAGTCTTCTATACCGACCATCCGAATCATGCCGAAGAACTGGCGGTCACGAACTCCGAGAAGTATGGTTCCGAGTGCATCATCTTCGCATGCGGCGGAGACGGTACTATCCATGAGATCGCCAATGCTTTAGCATTCCGTAATTCTCCGATGGCAGTCATTCCTCTTGGTACCGGAAATGATTTTGCAAGGACCCTTTATCCGAAGGAGATCTATAAGGATCCGCTTTCTGTACTGAAAAAGCTGGAGAGCCCGATGATCCGCTCCATCGACCTGTTCCGTATCGACAGTTATGACTTCATGGGGAATCATCTTCCGGCATGGAGCCGGTATAGCCTGAATGTCGCGTCTATGGGACTCGATACACTCGTCCAGGCCAAGGCAAAGAGAATGGTAGAGAAACATCCGAAGAGTTTCTTTTATCGGAAACATGCTTATTCCATCGCGGCAGTGTCCTGTCTTTTGAACGGATGGCGTTTCACGATGGATTACTCGATCGAGCTTGAAAATGGTGAGATGATCGAGAAGAAAAATGTGAACTATTCTCTGGTCAGTATCTGCAACGGACGGTACTACGGCAGCGGTTTCTGTCCTGCACCCGGAGCGGATGTCGATGATGGTGTGCTCGATGTCTGTATCGTCGATCACATGTCCAGAGCGAAGGCTTTTTCCCAGCTGATGAAGTATAAGAAGGGAAAGCATATCGGGCAGAAGGGCTTCTCATTCTATCGTTCCACCAGCGGAATTTTTACATCCCTGAACAGTAATATGCAGATGCAGGGGAACTATGACGGCGAGGATTTCTTCGGACATAAAGTAAGATACGAGATCATCCCGTCGGCGATCCAGATGGCTTTCTTTACGGAATAGTGCTTTTCGAAAAGAACTAATTCTACGGCAAAAAGAAAGGCTCCGGTGAGGAGCCTTATTTACTGCAGGTTTACGTCTTTTTTCTCCATATCTTTCATCCAGGTGTGGATCGCATCTGTCATCTTATGGGCATCGCGATCGAACTCGGAAGGAAGCATCGGCTTCCCGAAATGGATCGTTATTCTCTTTCTTCTGTGATTCTTTTTATCCCAGGTCTGGGGTCTCTTCATGTGACGGGACCATACCTGATAACCGCCCTCGATATAGACGGGAAGGAGAGGCGCATCTGCCTTTACGGCGATATATGCAGCACCGTCTTTAAACTCGCCGAGATGACCGTCCGAGGTTCTGGTTCCTTCCGGATGGACGAGGATGATGTTACCGTTTTCGACTTCCTTCTTCGCCTTGATGAGACCTCTTACCGGATTGCCGAAACGATCGACGGCGATACCTCTTCCGACGTGCATCATGACGCGTCCGAGACGGCCGTAATTTGTCTCCAGGTCAGAAGCGGCGAGCGCGCAGAATACCTTTCTGTGCTTTCTCGGAAGCATGCTCATGATCCACATGCCGTCCGCGTAGGTCTGATGATTGGAGCAGATAACATACGGATGCTCTTTCGGGATATTTTCCTTTTCGCCGGGGCGAAGCTTGACGAGAATGCGGGTGACCGCCATGGAAACGTGATACCAGAAGAACCCCGTAAATCCACGAGGTGTCGGGTATTTATTATTCAGTTCTTCGACAGAATGTGCCGCTGCGGCAGAACCGCTATCTTTCGACGCCATGACTTAAACTCCTAATACCATTCTCTTCGTTTGATATGCTAGCTTACATTAAATAGAATGTCAATCAATTTACTTATATATAAAATGCTGTATTTTTGCCCGAAAAGCACTGTAAATAGTGCAATAATCCCATGTCCGAAGGAAATACTTTGATTTTCAAAATATTTTCCTAAAAACATAGACGAGCAGAAAAGAAAGTGGTATCATCAATAAATGTGTACAGATGAAAACCGTGTGGACACGAGACCTTTTACCGCTACGGAGGACCTATGTCGAGCATAGTCGGAAAACCACTTCATGAGGGCGTTCGTTACGAGACGATGCGCGACTTGATCTTAGGATCGAAAGAGAAATATGGAACCAGGGATTCTTTCATTTTCAGAAGAAAACCGAACGAAGCGGAAATCCACAAAACATATAATGATTTTGCATCCGATATCGAATACCTTGTCGAAGCGATCCACATCGAAGGGTTTGCCGGCAGACATCTGGGTGTCGTCGGTGAAAACGCATACGAATGGGTAGTTTCTTATTCTGCGATCCTGAGTTCGGGATCGGTAGGACTTCCTCTGGACAGACTTCTGCCGGAGCAGGAGCTGATCAGCCTTCTGGTACGTGGTAAGGTGGAAGTGCTTTTCTATCATCAGAAGCATCATGAGATGATCATGAATATCGCGAAAAATACTGCGGAGAACGGCGTGAAAGTGCAGAAGTTCATCTGCATGTGCACCGAGTATATCGCATCCAATCTGGAGTGGCCGAAGGACGATGACCGCTTCGTGGATATCCAGGACTGGCTCGCGGAAGGTAAAGCCGCGGTAGAGTCCGGCAAGAGCTATATGCGTGAAGTAAAGATCGATCCGGAAGAGACGAGGATCATCCTTTATACGTCCGGAACGACGGCTATGAGTAAGGGTGTCATGCTCTCCCATAAGAACATCATGTCAAATGTATATGCGATCAGCACGATCCTGACGCTGAATCCGGGAGAGCGGGTATTCTCTATCCTTCCTCTGCATCACACATTTGAAAATACCTGTGAGTATTTCATGATGGCAAGAGGCTGCTGCATCTGTTTCTCGGACGGTCTCCGCTATATTGTTAAGAACCTGAATGAATGGCATGTCGAGGCATGTATCTCCGTGCCGCTTCTTTTTGAAAATATCCACGGCAAGATCAAGGCTGGTATCGAAGAATCCGGAAAGCAGGGCCTGATCGATTTCATGATCCCGATCAGTAATTTTCTGAGAAAATTCAAGATCGACCTGCGCCGTGTATTTTTCTCGTCCATTATCAAGAAACTGGGCGGACATCTGCGTCTGATCGTTATCGGCGGCGCAGGCATCGCGAAGAATTATATCGAGGATTTCAATAACTGGGGATTCGAATTCCTGATGGGATACGGACTTACCGAGACATCTCCGGTTATTGCCGTCACGACGACGAAGTACAATGTCTATGGAAGTGTCGGCCGTCCTCTTACCGGTGTTGAAGTGAAAATTGATACTGACAGTCCCAAAATTGGGACAGTTGGTGAGATATTATCTAAGAGTGACTGTGTCATGCAGGGTTACTATGAGAATCCGGAAGCTACGGCAGAGGTGCTCGAAGAAGATGGCTGGTTCCACACGGGAGATATGGGATACCTGGATAAGAAGGATTGCCTTCATATCACCGGCCGTGTGAAGTCCATGATCGTTCTGACCAATGGTAAGAAGGCATTCCCGGAAGAGATGGAAAGTCTTCTGAATAATATCCCGGGCGTAAAGGAAGCTTTTGTCTGGGGGGCGAAGGACGAGAAGGATGCAGTGGATATCTGCGCCAAGCTTCTCATCGACCGTCAGGTGATCGGTGAGAATCTTCCGATCCCGGATACCACCGCAGGTGACAATGCGGTACGTGAGTATCTGAGCGCGAAGATGAAAGAAGTAAATCATCAGATGCCGTCGTACAAGGCGATCCACTATTTCGTCTTCTCGGAGACCGAGATGGTGAAGACAACTACTCTGAAGGTCAGACGCCCTCAGGAACAGAAGGCGATCGAGGATCAGCTCGAGAAAGCCGGTACGACAATGAAAGCAGCGAACGGACAGAATCTGGATACCCTCTAATCATAAGGAGGTAGATACCATGGCGTTTCATTTGCTTTACGGCGAACATCCTGTCTCGCTGATAGACACCTGTCTTTCCAGGATATGTGACGAGGCCGTAAAATGGCCGACCCGGCGCGGGTATATTATTGTTCCCGAGAAGATGAAAGCGGAAGTAGAACGCCGCTATATAGAGATCCTTCAGGAAAAGAAGGGCGGCAAGGGAAATGACGCTGCGTTCATGATGATCGATGTCGTCAGTTTTTCGCGTTTTGCATTCCGTGTACTGAGTGAAGCCGGAGGAATGGGCGGCAAGGCGCTGAATCCGGCCGGAAGAACGATCCTTATCCATCGCATACTATCGGAAAATAAACAGGAATTCCCTGTCCTCGGAAGCTTCGCGGAGCGTGTCGGATTCATCTCTGAAATTGATGAAGTGCTGGGGGATTTTTACCGTTATGGTGTCAGCGGTTCGATGCTCGAAGAGATGGACCTGGAAGGAGAGAGTCCGCTGACGGTAGGTAAGATCCGCGATTTCGGACATCTTCTGACAAAGATGGATGCACTTAGGGAAGAACTGGGATTCGCACCGGAGCGTGATTCCATGAAACGTCTTGACGAAGTGCTTCGTCTTTTCCGCGAAGATGCACCGGAGACAAAGACCTGGCCGCTAAAGAGACTGGCTTTCCTTCGTGATGCATCCTGCTGGATCTTAGGCTTCGGGGAGACAAGAAACTTCACTCCTGAAGAGTATAACATTGTTACAGATCTTGCGGCTGTAGCCTCTAAGGTTACACTGACCTGCGTGGCTGCTTCGGATGAACCGGAGGAGATGGGAGATGATATCGGTCACTTCGGAGAGAAGACGATCCGGTCGATCCTGAAAGAATTCGTTCCCGAATCTTCGGAAAAAGCAGGTCCTTCGGAGAACCGGGTGCCGGCATTGTCTGTTCTGTCCTCGGATTATGCTTCCCGTTCCTGCGCCAGGCGGGAAGACCTGGATCTTCCGGTTGAGATCAAGGTTTTCCATCAGATATCGGATGAACTGGAATATGTCGCAGCACGTATCAAGGAGGCTGTTCAGTTTAAAGGACTGAATTATCGTGACGTTACTGTGGTCATGTGTGATCTGGAAAAGTATGGCACCAGCCTTCATGCCGCTTTTTCCAAGTACGGCCTGGATGCATTTGTAGATGAAGAGCAGCCGCTGATGGGAACGATCTGGATGCAGTATCTGACATCCATACTGGATATTTCTTCCTTCCGCTGGGATATTTCATCCGTCATCTCCTATCTGAAATCAGGCTTTGTCACTGTCGATATGGAGACGGTCCAGCGCTTCGAGAACTTCTGCCTGGCGCATGGGATCAGAAACAAAAAGAAGATGCTTGCCTGTGAGAATTTTGTCTCGACAGTAGCAGAGAAGCAGGTGGTAAAGGAGATCCTTCCCGTTCTTCTTAAGACAGCCGATGAGATCGGATGTGTTGAAAAGGCGAAAACATGTAAGGAGCGTGCCATTGCGCTTCATAACATGATCTTCGATAAGAGACAGCATGTCGAGTATCTTGTCGATGAATGGCAGAAGGCGGGAAACCAGCAGGCAGCGCTTGCACTGGCACTCTCCTATAACTACTCGGATGAAGCGCTTAATACTATGGCCAACGATCTCGGAGATTTTCCGATCTCTCTTGTGAATTTCCGTGATGCTCTCCTTTCTGCTTTGGAGAGCAAGATGCTTGCGGCCATTCCTTCTTATGTGGACCAGATTACGATCACCAAGGCTTCTTCTGCGTATCGCAGATCCTGCAGGATGATGTTTATCGTGGGTTCTGAAAGAAAGAACTTCCCGTTTACTTCACCCTCGGAAGGATATCTGAAGAATAAAGAAAGAACTATTCTTTCCGAGAAGCTTTCGATCGATTTTCCGAATCATGCTAAAGATCAGGCATATTCTGATTTCTTCACGGCATATGCGCTCCTGGACGCACCGACGGATCGTCTGATCTTCACGATCCAGAACTCCGTTGAACCGTCTTCCGTGATCACATTCCTGAAGGACCAGTACCCGAAGGTCATCCCGGAGATCCTTGATCATCTGTCTCTTCGTGATCCCCGTATTCTTCTCAAAGAGAAAATGGAGGATTATCTGAGAGACGTTCTCTCCCGTCCGGCCCCTGAAGAGCCTGATCCGGAATATGACGAAGCTGTCTATATCTGGAAAACGTATTTTTCTTCATCGGATCTTTCGTTTGATGATAAGGCGGATACGTCCCTGCAGATCCCGAAAGATTTGATGGACCAGCGATACCATGACAAATTGCTCATGAGCGTATCCTCTGTGGAGAGCTATCTATATTGTCCGTATCACTATTTCTGCGAGAAGGTCTTGAAGATAGATGAGCGGCAGGTTCAGAAGGTGCAGCCGACGGAGATGGGTTCACTTGCGCATACCGTGATGGAGAAGGCGTTGACCGAGTTCCGTGACGAGTATAATCGCACACCCGATGATGAGAAGCAATATGTTCTTGAAAAGTTCAGAAAGAAAGACAAACTTGCCTGGAGCCGTGATATCCTTCGCGACGCACAAGAACAGAAACGATATGCATATTGTGATGATCCCGCGCTAAAAATGGCGGCCGATACGAAGCTTCTTGCCGGAGTCAAAGAGACGCTGGATATGATCTTTAATAAGCTCGATCCCGAGAAGTCGATGCCCTCGCACTTTGAATGGGAATTCGGCTCTGATGATATCCCGGGATATGATCTGCCGCTGTCTGACGGTAGAGTCGTAACCTTTACCGGAAAGATCGACCGTATCGATGTCAATAAAGAAGAGAATCGGTTTAATATCCTCGACTATAAGACCGGCAACAAGAAGATCGAGTTCGATATGCTGTACTCCGGCGCAAGTGTTCAGCTGCCGGCATATATGTATGTATATTCTTCCAGACATCCGGAAATGGAACCGGACGGTATCTCGTATATTCACGTCGCGAGAGTCAAAACAAGATGTAAAGGAATGGATGAGTCACTCGATCCGGATACTGTTGCAAAGGATCACGCAAAGGCGGTTTCCGAGACATTCGGGCCGTCGGGGTATGCGCTGTCCGCTGATCCGTCTGAGATGAAAAAGATGGGTGAGTTTGCACTTGCGCATGTTCGGGAAAAATGCGAGAAACTCTATAGCGGACACTTCGATGCGAAGCCTGCAAAACTTAAGAAAAAGCCGCTGATGAAGTGCATGGATTGTGAGTATAACCAGATATGTAACGGAATAGCGGAATCGCCGGATTACAATTATCTTCCGACGATGGCCCCGGTGAAATCCGAAGATGGAAAAGACTTGAAAAGTTCAGCTCTTTTCTTTGCGAACATCAAGAGAGAGGAGGAGTGATCATGGGACTGAGTAATGAACAGCAGAGAATAGTGGACGCTCCTTGCGGTAATATTCTGGTCAGTGCAGCGGCAGGTTCAGGTAAGACTACTGTTATGACCGAGAGGATCGTAAAACGTATCCTGGATCGCGAACTCTCCGTGGAGAATGTTCTTGTCATGACATTTACCAATGCGGCAGCCGCCAATATGAGTGCCAAGCTTGAGAAGAAACTTCGTGAGAAACTTTCAGAGACAAAGGAAAAAGATACCAGAAAGTATTTGAGTGAACAGATCGCTGCGCTGCCATCTGCTTATATCTCGACGATCGATTCTTTCTGCTCTCGTGTGATCAGTAATTTCTCCGCGCAGAGCCGGGACGAGAATGGAAATCTTCTTCTTGAGCCGAAGAGTATGATCATTGATGAGGTCCATGCCAAGAAGCTGCTAAGCGAATCCTTTGATGAAGTGTTTTCCGAAGCCTACACTTTGGCGCAGAAGATCGAAGATGATCCGGATCTGCGAGGGAAGATCATGTCTGTTTCGGATGATTCTCCTCTTGGCGTCTTATTCTCTTCTGATATCACATATGAAGAGTGGTCACGTTCTTTCCTTGCCATGGTATCCGCATTCGGAAGTGGACGAGATGACACGGCTCTTAAGGAAGATATGGCCGGGAAACTCGGATATCTGAGAAGTCTTCCTGACTATGAAAATTGGGTAAGACGGTCACTGGAAAAGAAGAAACAGGACAGTATCGATTTCCTTTCTTCGCAAACATATGAAAAGATCATGGCGATCACAAAAGAAGCGATAAGAAAAAGGATCGAGGTGATCCCCGTTCTTATCGACATGATCCCGAGCGTTATTTTTCTGAAAAAGGAAAAAGATAATATAGTCCGCCAGCAGGATTTCCTGGAGTGGTGCCGTTTCCTGGAAGAAAACGGAAGGCGTGTACTTGAGGATCCCTCCATGACATGGGATGAGATCTGCGATATCAGAAACCGTGTGCCATCAGAGAAGATCCCTTCTTATACGATGAGGAATCCGGAGCCGGAACTTATAGAGTTTGACCGCCTTGCAGGAAACTTCTACGAACTGGCATACATCCTTGCTTTCGCAAAAAAAACAGCGTCGCTTGCGGATGATATGAAAGAGGAAACACGGTTTTTCTTTGGAAAAACACTGGAAGAAATCACTTCAGAGCTTCAGGAAATGTATCCTATCTATGAGAGATATTTTGAACTTGTTTTTGCTGCGGAGAAGATTTACCAGAAGAAAAAGAGACTGGAACACGGAATGGATTTCCCGGATCAGGAACAGGTCGCTTTATCACTCCTTTCGAATCCGGAAGTGTCTTCTTATTACCGGGATCTTTTCAATGAGATCTATATTGATGAGTATCAGGACAACAGTGGTGTTCAGGATGCCATCGTACAGTGCTTCGCGAAAGATAATGTCTTCTTCGTTGGTGATGTGAAACAGAGCATATACCGCTTCCGCCATGCTAAGCCGAAGATGTTTCTTGACCGCTGTGACCGGTATCGGGACGGGCAGGAAGGAACGCTGTTCACTCTGAATAATAACTTCCGAAGTGTTCCGGGGATCCTTTCTTCAGTTAATCGGATCTTCTCGGGCATAATGAGTGAAGAATATGCAGATATCGAATATGATTCTTCTCATGCACTGAATCCCGGACTTCCGGAAGATCAGTATGAACAGACATCCGGTGCGGATGTCACACTGATCCTGGCGGAAGATTCTGAAGAGCTCTCAGAATCTGAGGATCAGGAAGATATGGATCAGATCCTTGATATGAAGGACGCGGAGAAGGTTCAGAAAGAGACTTTGATCATCGCGCAGAAGATCACGGAACTTCGTAATTTGAAAGATTTTTCATATGATCAGTGTGTGGTTCTGACAACCTCTAACCGTGGGGCAATGGCAGCTTGTGATATCCTGATGAAGTCCGGAATCCCGGCGCAGGGTCCTAATCTCGGAAACATCCTGAATCATCCGGATCTGCGCATTATGCTGGATCTGGCTAGACTGACGGATAATATTTTCCAGGATATCCCGCTGGCCGGCATTATGAAGTCAAAGATCCGGCAGGCGCGCTTTACGGATGAGGACCTCATGAGGATCTATCTCTTTTCTGATACGGGAGCTTACAGAAGTCTTCTGTTCTGTGAGAAAGTGATCCGCTTCGCGAAAGAGGCAGACACAGATCTTGCGAGAAGAGTCTCCGATCTTTTGTCGTTTATCAATGATCTTCATACTCTTTCGATGCAGATGACAGTGACGAAATGGCTGGAGCATGTTTACGCAGTAACAGATTATCCGGCATATGTACGTTCCAGAGAAAACGGAGACGCAAGGTATTATGCGCTGATGAAGCTGGTGACGTGGGCGACGAGTTTCGATATGGGCAGGAGAGCCGGCCTTCGCGCTTTTGTCAGTTATATCGATGAATTGGATCAGGGAAAAGATAAGAGCACGGAGATCGATCTGTCGGAGCCGCTTGAGAATGTGGTTCGCTGCATGACGATCCATAAGAGTAAAGGCCTGGAGTTTCCCTATGTTTTCCTTTGTGGAATACAGAGTTCACAAAAACCAACAGAGTCCACTCTGATATTAAGTGAGAAAGGTGATATTGCTGCCAGAAGATTTGCCGAGAAAGAAGGCGTTGTCTATGAGCCGCATGACTACTATATCCTTTCGAGGGAGGAGAAACGGGAAAGCGAAGCAGAGAAGATCCGTCTTTTATATGTTGCGCTGACCCGAGCCGAGAAAAAGGTGTTCGTGATATCCCTTATCTCCAGGACTGTGGATGATGTGGTCAAGTCCACTGATCCGGTGATCGCGGCTTTGGAAGAGCATAATGAGAAGTTTTCCAAGTCTCTGATGTATAAACTGAAGACGCATCTGGCCAGATTTCTGGCGGGCCAGATTCGAATCCCGGGCTATCCGCTGAAACAGGCGATCCTTTCATCGGAGCCGATACACTATGGAGATCTGGATTTCGGAAGCGATGTCCGCTCGGAAGAAAGTGCGGAAAACGCGCTGATCTCCGACTCGATCGACCGGATCAGTAATCTTTATATCGATAGTCCCAGACCGGTCGTTGAAGCATATCGTGAAGCGAGAGGCAGGGAGGTCAGCCTGGAACTGACGGATGAGCAGAGACAGTATCTCGATCTTCTTGAAAAGGACGTTCATGAATGGGCGGAGCCGGATCTTCTTCCGGCGAAGACGACGGTCAGTGAGATGAAGCGTCTCCTTTCAGAAGATGCAGAACCGGATGAGGATGAGAAGGTCAATTTCCACGCCGTCAATATGCGTGTCAAGGAATCTGAACAGAAGTGGAAAGAAGACGGCTATACAGCATCTCAGCTGGGTACGCTCCTTCATAGCGCATGGCAGTATATTGATTTTACCGGCCTGATCGAAAAGGGCGAGGATCCGGATTGGGATGAGGTGATAAAGACGCTCGTTTCGCATGGCATGATCACGGAAGATCAGGAAAAGTACCTCGTGCCTTTTAAAGAGAGTATGCAGATGTTCTTCCGTTCTGATCTCGCAAGAAGAATGAGTGAGGCAGAATCCCGCTCGGAAAACGGACCGTATAGGGAGATTCCGTTTGCTTTGGCCTGGCCGAACGAGAAAGATGATTTTTCTCTGGTGCAGGGCATGATCGACTGCTGGTTCATCGATAGTGATGGAGATGCGGTGCTGATCGATTACAAATCCGACCGTCTGTCCGGATCGGCCGAGGAGAAAAAAGAAGAACTGAAAAGCAGATATCAGGTGCAGCTGGATATGTATGCGAAGGCGATCACATCAGCTACCGGGAAAAAGGTGAAAGAGAAGATCATCTGGCTTATTCGGGACGGCCTTTCTTTTGAGTTCTGAGTTCGCGGAAGAACTGCTTGAGTAGCTGGGAGCACTCTTCCTCGAGGATCCCGCCTGTCGATTCGACGTGGTGGTTATGCGGAAGATCAAAGAGCTTGCTCTTTGAGAACACTGCGCCGCCCTTCGGATCGAAAGCTCCGAAATAGACGTGACGGATATGAGACTGTATAATAGCTCCTGCGCACATGTAGCACGGCTCCAGCGTCACATATAGATCGCAGTCGAAAAGATGCCAGGCGGAGAGCTTCCTGCAGGCTTTGGAGATGCAGACCATTTCCGCATGAAGCGTCGCATCCTGCTTTGTCTGACGTAGGTTATGGGCTCGAGCGATGATTTTACCGTCTTTTACGATGACTGCGCCGATCGGTGACTCGCCGAGATCATATGCCTTCTTTGCTTCTTTCAGCGCGGAACGCATGCATTTTTCGTGAAAAATGTCGCCTGATGCAGTAGTTTTCGTAGTCAAGGGGGAGCTCCTTCACAATCTTCCGAATAAAGTTGGAAGATATTATATATAATTGTGCATTATTTTATTTGCACTTCCAACACAATACGTATATAATGTACTTTGCCTATATGTGGGATTATACCCTTTTGTAGGTGATCATGTAAAGGAAAAAAGGAACGAATGGCTACAGAACAAGGTATTTGTAAGAATTGCGGTTCACTGCTCATGGTGGACAGCAAAGATGAATTATGTGAATGTGTTTTCTGTGATTGTGTTTTCCCGAGTGCGGAAGCGATCGCGATCTATAATAACCCGGATGGAGTAGAGTTTCCGAATCTGCCGCAGCCGAAGCGTGACAGCAAGGGTGCCCGTCATGTCGTGACACCGGTATTCGAGAATGTTGTCGAAAAGGCGGTCAAGGTCGACCAGGCCCAGAATAAAGAAACTAGAAAAGTCGAAAAGCTCTTCGAGATCTCTCCGGATGATATCAAAGCACCGAAGAAAGTGAAGAGAATCGTATATATTACCACGGCAGCTTGTATCCTGCTGGTTCTTGGCATCTCGATCCCGCTGAGTGTTATTCGCCACAAGCATAAGGCGAATATTTCCGAGAACATCCCGCTTTGTGTAACTGCTGCACACATCAGCGTTGACACAGAATCTGATGACGGATATGCGGCCGGTTACAAGATCTACGGGCAGGGCAACAACAATCTGGCTCTCGTTTCAACAGATGATGTTACGAAAGAACAGGTCGTTGAGGCTTACAAATCTTTCTGCGCTATCCGTGGTGAGGAATATGGTTATTCCGCTGATGAAGCTCGTTACTACAAGGGTGTAGTTCTTACTGTATATGCTCCGAATGGAAAATTTAAAATGACGGGCTCCAAGGATGCCGGTGTTGACACTGTCGAGTTCACTGCCCCAGAGACAGAGACCTCGGAGGAATCAGCATCTGATACCAGTGCCCCGGAGACAAGTGCGTCGGAAAGCAGCAAGTAAGGACTATCCGCTTTTAGAAACGAGGAGATTACAGCTGGGCGTAAAGCCCTGGACCCTGTATGATGCAAGGAGGATTGCATAACGAATGGCAAGTGATTTTTCAACGATCCTGCAGAAACTGGAAAACCTGGCTAATGCCAGCAATAACAGCATCTCATCACTTGATGTGATGAACATTATCGAAGAACAAGACGGCGATCCGGATATGGTCGATAAGCTCTTTGACGAGCTGGAAGCCAAAGGCATCGCGATCGTAGCTGAAACTAGCGTAGAAGATGAGGCGATCAGGGATCTGAACCTTGACGCAAGCGCAACAGACGGAGCGGGTATGGATGATCCGGTCCGTATGTATTTGAAGGAAATCGGTAAGGTTCCGCTTCTTACTGCAGAGCAGGAGCAGGAACTTGCCCAGAGAATGTTGGAAGGTGATGAGGAGGCAAAGTCCCAGCTCATCGAAGCAAACCTTCGTCTGGTAGTTTCTATCGCGAAGCGTTATCTCGGACGTGGTATGCAGTTCCTGGATCTCATTCAGGAAGGTAACCTCGGTTTGATCAAAGCGGTAGATAAGTTCGACCACTCCAAGGGATTTAAGTTCAGTACATATGCTACATGGTGGATCCGTCAGGCGATCACCCGTGCGATTGCCGATCAGGCAAGAACGATCCGTATTCCTGTACATATGGTTGAGACGATCAACCGTCTGGTTCGTGAACAGCGTGCGCTGATCCAGGAACTTGGCCGTGAACCTACCGTAGAAGAGATTGCGGAACGTATGAATCTTTCCGTGGAAAAGGTCCGTGAGATCCAGAAGATCTCCCAGGAGCCGGTTTCTCTGGAAAAACCGATCGGTGAGGAAGAGGACAGCCATCTTGGTGACTTCATTCCTGATGATGACGCAATGTCTCCTGCCGATCAGGTGGCTTATACACTTTTGAAGGAGCAGCTGCTTGACGCCATGAAGGGTCTGACCGCAAGAGAAGAGAAAGTACTTCGTCTGCGTTTCGGTCTGGACGACGGACGTCAGCGTACTCTGGAAGAAGTCGGCAAAGAGTTTAATGTTACTCGTGAACGTATCCGTCAGATCGAAGCAAAGGCACTCCGTAAGCTTCGTCATCCGAGCCGCAGCAAGAAACTGAAGGATTATATCGATTAATAAGCTTCTTGTGCGAAAGGCGGGCACATGAAGAAACTTTCTTTCAAAACAGGATTCATGCCGAAAGATGGACTGGACTTCGTGCATCAACGTAAGTTTATGCGCGAAGCCCTTCTTGAAGTATGCTCTCCGCGGGAAGTAACGATCCCGATGAAGCAGCATACTGGAACGCCATGCGATCCGGTCGTTTCCGTCGGAGATGAAGTGGCGATGGGAGATCTGATCGGTGTTCCTTCCGACATGAACGGCGTCCCGGTTCATGCCAGTATTTCCGGTACTGTAACGAAGATCGATATGATCCGTCTTCCAAACAAAGTCAGATGCAAAGCTGTCACTATCAAGAACGATCTCAGAAGGCGTGTATCCTCTAAGATCCAGCCGAGAAAGAACATCTCGGCACTGTCGCTCTCCGATCTTTCCAAGCTTCTCTGGCAGTCCGGCATATGCGGCATGGGCGGAGAAGGGATCCCGACATATACCAAGTGCATGCGTGCCGAGAAGATGGGAGTAGATACACTTCTGGTCAACTGTACGCAGAGTGAACCGTTTCTTTCATGTGACCTTCACCATATCCGTGTTAATGCGACAAAAGTCCTTCAGGGAGCGATGGCTCTTTCCGGTGTGTGCCGTGTAAAGAAAGTCGTTTTCTGTATTGAAGATATGTGGGAAGACGAGATCGCTGCCCTGCAGATGGCGGTCGAGAAAGCGAAAGAACGCTACATGGATCGCCGTATCGAGATCAAACTCTTTAAGACGCGCTTCCCGCAAGGATGCCAGCAGCTCCTTATCAAGGCCTTGTACGGGGTGGAGATCCCGCTGGGAAAAGAACCGGAAGAGGTCGTAAAGGCAGTGCTTTTCAATGCATCGACATGTTTTGCATTCTCGGAAATGGTGGAAAAAAACCAGCCGCTTACCTCACGTATCGTAACGATCTCCGGAGATACGATCACCGGCCATAATGTAATGGTGCCGATTGGAACCAGTGTGGAAGAGATCCTGGAAAGAGTACCCGGAGCGCACTCGGCGCAGAGGATCGCCTGGGGCGGAGCGATGACCGGCGTTGCGATAGGTAGTCTGAAAGTTCCGATCATCAAGACGACGACGGCGATCACGATCATCCGGAAATTCGAACCACCGAGATTGAACTGCATTCATTGCGGTGCATGTGTAGGTGCCTGTCCGGTAGGATTGTCGCCGTATCTTCTGAACCGTCTGATCGAACTCGAGCAGACCGAACAGATGGAAGCGGAATCCGTGGAGCAGTGCATCGCCTGCGGCGCGTGCTCGTATGTGTGTCCGGCCGGTATTGAGCTTTCCACCAATATTGCAAAAGCTGCCTATCGGGCAAGAAGGAGTGCTGCGAGATGAAGAGAAAACAGCTGGCACCCCATATCCATGCCGATCAGTCGGCCGCAGAGAGATATCTCTATGTGCTGGTGGCATTGCTTCCTGCGTTCTTCGGTGCGGTATTCTATTTCGGAGTCCGTGTCCTGATCCTCGCGGCAGTATCGATGTTCTGCTTCTTTGTGAGTGATTATCTGATTTTTGAGAAACTCTATCCGGAGCTTCCTTTCCATGTGGACTACAGCTCGCTCGTATCCGGACTTCTTCTGGTGCTGATGATCCCTGCCTCGACGTCATTCTGGGCGGTGATCCTGGCAGCGCTTTTCGGGTCGGTCCTGGTGAAACAGGCCTTCGGAGGAGCGGGAACGAATGTGTTTAATCCGGCATTTGCGGCGAGGGCTTTTCTAGAATTTGCATGTCCTCTTCAGATGACTGCAAAAGAACTGCCATTCAAGGGACTTTGGAACTTCTCTTCGCTCCTGACCGGAAAACCCGGCAAAGGTGCTGTCGCGACACAGCTTCCTTCGTTAAACTGGCTGGATATCCTTTCCGGAAGAATGGTCGGCATGGCAGGTGTGACCTCGATCGTGCTTCTGTTCTTCGGACTTTTGATCCTTATGGAAAGAAAGCTTATCCGCTACGAAATATCTATTGCTTATTTTGCTACGATCGTCATCGGCTATATCCCGTTTTACTGGGATCAGCTCAGATTCTATCAGTTCTTCACATGGATGTCTCTGGGAGGAATCATGCTGGTCGGAATCTTTGCGCTGAATGACTGCACCACGACGCCGATGGATCCCAAGGGAAGGATCGTTTTCGGCTTCGGAACCGGAGTTCTGACGCTTGTGCTGTACCGCTTCGCAAACAGCAGCTATGCGATGGTATTCCCGATCCTGATGATGAACATGACGACGCCTATCTTCGATAGATATATCCGCCCGAGAGTATTCTCCAAGGCGAGCTGGTTTCGGGAGGTGAAGGAATGACACGGTCTTTCTTTAAAGGATTATCTCTCCGGGCAGCGATCTGTGTTGTCTTGAGCCTTGCTTTCCTTCTTTCCTGCCTGTGGTATAACCGCAGCGTCAGCAGATCCCGTGAACAGGATGAGTATAGAGAAGCATATGGCTCACTGCTTATGGCATCACAATACCGTTCACTGAAAACGGATGTACTGAAAAACCATAATGATGTTAAGGCGGTGTACAGCGCCTATGATGATTCCGGGCGTCTTCTCGGATATATCGTGGATGTCGAGATGCAGACAGCCGCGGGATATGTTCATACGCAGATGAGCATCAGTGATAGCGGAGATAATCTGATGAATATCCGCGTGGTGGAGGACGACGGCGATGGACCGCACTTTACCGAAGAGGAGATGGAACTTCTCCGTGAACAGTTAAAAGATGCGAGAATTCCGGTCGCGATCCGTCAGGACGTGCAGATCGATACACCCCATCAGGCTGATTATGACCCGCTTTTAGGACTTCATGACGGCGTGTATTATTGCAAGAATGATGAGGCATCCAAGGATGGCTACATCGACTATTGTGAGATCGAAGTCAGTGGCGGCAGGATCGTCCGTGCGACTTGGGATGCGGAGAATGAACAGGCGCACACGACGCGTTCTCAGGATTCGATCAGCGGAGAATATAAGACCTCCGGCAATATCTGGGCCGATCAGGCGTATCGTCTGGAGAATCATCTTGTACTGGTGCAGGATCCGGCGAAATTTGCCATGAAGTCGGACGGAAAGACAGAGATCATCGAAGGTGTTACCATTGACATCACGACTTTTGTTAAACTGGTTAATTCCTGTATCGGATACTCACGTAATTCCTATACGAAAGATATGTATATCGCAGATCACGCATCCAAAGAGAATAAAGAGGAAACAGGGGATACTACGCCGACACCTACTCCTGAGATAACGCAGTCTCCGGACCCGTCAGATCCGTCATCTTCCTCGGTTTCTCCGACTCCTTCGCCTACAGCCATACCGTCGCAGATCGACGTGATCGGTGGAGAAGATGGTGTGGTGTCCGGTGATGATGCGAATGTCCTTTCAGATAGCGTGGACGGTATCCCGATGAGTGAGATCCGTGCATATATCGATGGTCTGCCGGATGACAAGACACGAACGGCAGCACTTCTGACCACGGTCAATCAGGCCTATAAATTCATTCGTGAATACTTGAACTGGGTGGGATGATATGACAGAGACGAAGTGTATATCCTTAAAACAATATCGTATCTTCCTTTCCTTTGCGCTTCTGCTGATCTTTACGACCGGTACGGTTCCTTCGTTCTGCAGCGCACTTGTTCAGACGATCTTTTTCGTCTTGATCAATCTTCTGGTCTTTTCCCGTATTTCAAATAAGCGTGTCTGCTGGGGCATATTCCTGATGATCGCAGCGCTTATGGGGGAGGGGATGTACTATCTTTCCTCGATCCTTCCGGAAAGCTTCTACGGAGGAGGTTTTTTCCTTCTTCCGGCATCCGCGTTCCTCTTCCTTCTGGCACCGATGTTCGACTATATTTCTCCGGAGAGAAAGATCTCTGTCGGAGAGTCCTTGAATGGATTATTGTTCTATGTCATTTCGGGCGTCCTGATCTCTGTGGTACGTGAGCTTTTCGGGCAGTCGTCTCTTCTCGGGATCGACGTGCCTTCTATGTCGAGATGGAGGATCCGGCTCTTTTCCCATACTGCGGGGTCGGCGCTTCTGGTCCTCGGAATAATAGTGATTCTGACATGGTGGAAGAACATGGATGAGGATGAAAAATGGATACTGGAGACATCGGAAAAGAAGTCGAGAATATACCGTCCGATCTCCGCAAAAACAGAGAAGAAGTTCATTCTTTTATCTGTCTGTATCCTCGTGTATGATCTGCTGTTCGGAGCAATCGGCGCGGCAGTGATCTATGCGGTTCCTTCTTCGTATAACAAACCTGCGCATATTGTCGCTCTTTCGACGCTGACGTCACTTCTTCTGCTGACGCTGCTTGTCAAGGTCTTCCGCCTGTCCGAGGCACTCGACGAATACTTCTATATGCCGCTTTTAGGTGTTGTAATGACTTCGACACCGCTGATCGTTTATACCCGTTATCTGGATATTCCGGAAGCCACTTCGATTGCTGTAAAGATCGCGTGGTGGGCCGCTCTCATGGTTGGCGTATGGCTGTTCACGACGGTAGTTGTCGCATATATACGATCGATCTATGAAAGACTAATGTTTGGTAAACAGCCAAGCTGTCTGGAGGGTATCCCGCTCATCGTTCTGCATGTGCTTCTTGCGATGATCGTATTCATGCCCTGGACAGATGTACTGGCGAGATTGTAATTGGAGGAAGAAAAATGCAGGTCGTTATCACATGCCTTTTTGGACTGGAACATTTCTGTGTGGAAGATCTTGAGAAGATAGGATACGGACGCGAGGAGATGACGGTTTCCGACGGACAGATCCTCGTGGATACGACGCCTTCCACCATGGCAGATGATGTCGCAAGGATCTGCATCTGGATGCGCCGCGGCGAGCGTGTGCTTCTTTCGGTGAATACTTTCCCGGCATCTGTATTCGAGGAATTCTTTGACGGATTTGCCGCGATGCGATGGGAACAGTGGATCCCGTCCGGCTGGGCTTTTCATGTAAACGGATATTCAAGAGATTCCAAGCTCTTCGGCATCCCTGCCTGTCAGAGTCTGGCGAAAAAAGCGATCGTAAAATCACTTCAGAGGGGCCTTCATCTTCCGGAAGGCCGTATCATCGAAGAGGATGAAAAACTCGGTACCTGTAAGATCGTCTTCGGAATCGTCAAAGATCAGGTCCGTGTCATGATCGATGTGACCGGGGCAGGACTTCACAAGCGCGGATACCGTCCGCTGATGCATGATGCGCCGATCAAGGAGACGCTTGCTGCTGGTATGGTCAGCGCGGCGCAGTACCGTTTCTTCGGAGAGGAAGCACTTGTTGATCCGTTCTGCGGATCCGGTACGATCGTTATCGAAGCCGCGATGATGGCACTGAATATCGCACCCGGACTGACCCGGCCGTTCCTTGGAGAGAAGCTCCCGTATATCGGCCTGAATGCATATGAAAAAGCAAAGAAAGAAGCCAGAGATATGGCAGATCTTTCTCCGATGGATGATATATATTTTTACGGATCGGATATCGATCCGAAGGCCGTGGCGACAGCGCAGAAGAATGCCCGTGCCGCAGGAGTTTCGGATTTTGTGCGGTTCCGAGTCGCTGATTTCCGGGAACAGACGCCCCGTGCTCTATATGGATGGACACATCTGAAGAGGCAGCTGATCCTCTGTAATCCCCCATATGGCGGACGTTTGCTGACTCCCGAAAAAGCACATGAGATCTATACGGGGATCGCAAGGACCTATCTTGATCCTCAAGGCTATTGCAGGAAGGGTATCCGTCTTTCCGTTATTACACCGGATGATTCTTTCGAAAATGCCGTCGTTCGAAAAGCAGATAAAAGAAGAAAACTGTATAACGGTTCTATTCGATGCCAATTAACAAACTACTATCGTCTCCCGCCGAGAGAGAATTGAATGACAATAGTCCACCGCTCACGGACACCGAAAATGTCAAAAACTGAAAAAGAGTATTCCGAAAGCCCTTGAAATAAGGGCTTTTTCATGCCATGAAAACTTTTGGTGTTTTTTCAAAAACCCCTTGACAAAAAATGCACTGCCGAAAAATCGGCGTTTGAAGAGGGTGTTTCTCGGAAATCCTTGTCTTTGAGTTATCCACAGAGTTTTCCACATTTTCCACAGGTTTTTTGTTTATGAACACGGAGAAGTAGTGGAAAACTTTGATGGGCAAATCTTTTTCAAAAACCTTCATTTATTTTCATTTTTATACCGAAATGAAAGTGCAAAAAACATTGAACTTCTACGTTCATATAGAGCGTAATCTGATATAATAAAGAGAAATAATTGTAAGGTATAGGAAGTATCAGGTATGACGGATTTTGAAACACGCGCAAAAGAAGCAAAACAGGCGTCCTTTGCCATGGCGGTATTGCCTACGGATGTAAAGGACAAAGCTCTGCTTTCTATCGCGGATGCACTTGTTGAGAACAAAGATGCGATCTTTTCTGCCAATGCGGAAGACATGAAGAATGCGAAAGAATCAGACCTTCCTATGCCGCTTCAGAAGAGACTCCTTTTCGATGAGCATAAATTATCTGACGTTGTCAGTGGTCTGAAGAGTTTAACCACTCTTCCGGATCCGGTCGGCCGTGAGCTGATGAAGACCGAGATGGATGATGATCTCGTACTGACACGTGTCTCCTGCCCGATCGGTGTACTGGGCATTATCTTCGAGTCCCGTCCGGACGCTCTGGTGCAGATCGCATCGCTGGCGCTGAAGTCCGGTAACTCCTGCTGCCTTAAGGGCGGAAGTGAAGCCGTCAACAGCAACCGGGTGCTTTTCGAGGTGATCGAGAAGGCATCTATCGATGCAGGACTTCCGAAGGGCTGGATCGTCCTGATGGAGACGAGAAATGACGTCGCCGAGATGCTCCTTCTGGATAAGTATATCGACCTGATCATCCCGAGAGGCTCGAATGCATTTGTGCAGTACATCATGCAGCACAGCTCGATCCCGGTCATGGGCCACGCCGATGGTGTCTGCCATCTGTATATTCACGAAAAAGCAGACAGGGATATGGCGCTCAAGCTCGCGGTAGATAGTAAGACCCAGTATGTGGCGGTATGTAATGCCTGCGAGACGATCCTGGTGGACGAGTCCATCGCGAAGGATATTCTGCCGGATCTGGCAAAAGCACTGTCCGACAAGAATGTGGAGCTTCACGGCTGCGAGAAGACGAAAGCGATCCTGCCGGATGTGCTCCCTGTGGAAGAGTGGCATCACGAGTATCTCGACTATAAGGTCTCCATCAAGATCGTATCCGGACTTGATGAGGCGATATCTCATATTAACACCTACGGTTCCGGCCACACGGATGCGATCGTCACTTCCGACAGCGAAAAGGCAGAAGAATTCCTCAACCGCGTGGACTCCGGAAATGCTTTCTGGAACTGCTCCACACGTTTCTCCGACGGCCTGAGATACGGTTTCGGCGCCGAGGTAGGCATCAGCACCAGTAAGCTTCACGCCAGAGGACCTGTCGGCCTCGAGGGACTTGTGACCTATAAGTACAAGATCCGTGGTAATGGTAATCTCGTTGCGGACTATTCCAATGGAACCCGCAAGTTTACACATAAGCATATTTTATGAAAAGAGGGTAAGAAGATGGTAATTTCTATTGCTTCAGATCACGCAGGATTCGCACTGAGAAAGATCGTGGTGGAACACCTCGGTAAACTCGGACATACGGTCGTTGAGGGTGGCGCGACCGCAGGTGATGTTCCGTACAGTTATGTTCTTGCGGGACAGAAAGTTTCCAAGGATATTCTGGAGGGAAAGGCAGAGCGTGGTATCGTGATCTGCGGAACCGGCATCGGTATCTCGATGGTGGCCAACAAGTTCCCGGGTATCCGATGTGCTCTCTGCACCAATGAATACATGGCAAGAATGTCCCGTCAGCACAATGACGCAAATGTTCTTTCCATGGGCGCACGTGTCGTCGGAAGTTCTCTGGCGCTCGGCATCGTCGATGCATACTTGAACGAGCCTTTTGACGGAGGACGTCATCAGACCCGTGTAAATGATATGAAGGAACAAGAGAAAGAGCTATTTAAATAATTCTATTTTGGGAGGACCGTTTATGGCACAGTTTTTCTTATTTGATCACCCGCTTATCCAGCATAAGATCTCTATGCTCCGCGATAAGAACACCTCGACCAAGGAATTCCGTGAACTGGTGCACGAGATCTCCATGCTGATGGCATACGAAGTTACCCGTGATCTTCCGCTCACCGATAAAGAGATCGAGACTCCTGTTGCGAAGACTACGGCAAAAGTACTTGCCGGCAAGAAAGTAGCGCTGGTCCCGATCCTGCGTGCTGGTCTTGGCATGGTCGATGGCATGCTCTCGATCATTCCGAATGCGAAAGTCGGCCATATCGGTCTTTACCGTGACCCGAACACATTAAAGCCGGTCGAATATTACTGCAAGCTTCCGGAGGATATCACGGACCGTGAAGTGATCGTTCTTGATCCGATGCTTGCTACCGGCGGTTCCTCTTCCGCGGCGATCCAGTTCCTGAAGGACAGAGGAATCAAGAACATTAAGTTTGTCTGCCTGATCTCGGCACCGGAAGGTATTGAGCGTCTGCAGAACGATCATCCGGATGTGCCTGTTTTCTGCGCAGCGAAGGATGAGAGACTCAACGATCACGCATACATCATTCCGGGCCTCGGAGATGCGGGTGACCGTCTCTTCGGAACAAACTAAGGAGGTCCGTAAGGAACGTTTATGAGTGTTGCACTTGCTGCTTCCTGGTGGTCCCGCTTCTGGGAAGCATTTGGAAAAGAACTTGCGGATTCTTTCGGCGGTAAGCATATCGGCGAGAAGATCCGTGAAGGCATCCTTCAGTGGAAAGGTTCTTTCACTTTGGGAGGACAGAAATTCCTGATCACGGACGCGGTCATTGTTATGTGGATCGCGCTCCTTGCAGGTATCCTGGTCTTTGGCTGGCTCGGCGCAAAGAGAGAGCGTATCCCTTCCGGAAGACAGGCGATCATGGAGTCCCTGATCGGTCTTCTTCTCGGTCTTTGCAAAGACTACGGCCTGAATGATGAGCAGGCGGAGAAAGTCGTTCCGATGATCGGTACGATCGGTATTACCCTTATCTTCTGTAATACCATCTCGTTCTTCCATCTCCCGCCGCCGGCGAAAAATATTGCATTCCCGTTCGCGATGGCGATCTTTGCGATCGTATATGTCATCTTTATGTCGATCCGATTTGTCGGACTTAAAGGCTTTGGAAGATCGTTTGTTGATCCGATGCCGTTTATGCTTCCGTTTAAGATCCTCGACTTTTTCATCAAGCCGATCTCACTGGCACTCCGTCTCTTCGGTAACGTATTCGGTGCTTTTATCCTCATGGAGTTCTTAGGCATCGTTTGCCCGATCATTCTGCCGGGTGTCTTTAGTCTGTGGTTTGACCTTATGGATGGTATTCTCCAGGCAGTTGTATTTGCCTACCTTACCACATCGTACATCGGTGAAGTAGTGGAGAGCTCCCATGCAGTAAAAGAAAGAAACGAAGAAAAAGCAAAACTGAAAGCTGAAAAGAAAGCTGCCAAGGAAGCCGCGGTGGAAGCGGAAAAAGCAGCTTGAACATAGAAACAGGAGGAAGAGAAGATGTTTAATTTATCAAGAGTATTACTGGATATTGCGCCGAAGGCTTTAGCCGGACTTGGTGCAGGTCTTGCCATCGGTCTTTGCGGACTGGGTACCACGATCGGTATCGGTCTTGCATCCGGACGTGCACTGGAAGGTGCTTCCCGTCAGCCGGAAATGTACAGCAAGCTGCAGACCCTGCTTCTGATCTCCATCGTATTCATGGAGTCTGTTGCGATCTACTCTCTCGTAGTAAGTCTGCTCCTGATCTTTACGTTCTGATCGATCCGAGGTGAAAGATATGTATTTTGCATTTAAAGTGCTATCGGCTGTAAATATGCAGCAGCTCACATCCCGCCTGGTCCGTCTTGCGGAAGAGGCTGAGGAGGAGAGCTCCCTGCTGTCGCCTGATCAGATGGCACACTACGCGGTTACCGCGCTGTGGACGATCATCAACGTCCTTGTCGCCTATATCATTCTGAAGTTTGTGCTTTTTAAGCCGATGATCAAGCTGATCAATAAGAGAAAAGAATCGATCAGCAAAGAGATCACCGATGCTGAGGATAAAGAAAAGCAGGCGACAGAAAAACTCGAGGAAGCAACCAAGAAACTCGATGCTTCTCATGAAGAAGCGATGCAGATCATTGCCGATGCCAGAACGCAGGCAGAGAAACAGTCGGAGACGATCATCGAGACTGCGAAGAAAGAAGCGCAGGAGATCAGAGACCGTGCCGAGGAAGATGCGAAGCGTACCAGAAAAGCAATGATGGAAGAGATGAAAGACGAAGTGGCCGATCTGGCGGTCACGATCGCCGGCCGTGTCCTGAGCTCCGGTGCAAATGGCGTGGACGAAGCTTCTCTTCGTGAAAAAGCACTTTCCGAGCTTCAATCCGCAGAGGTGAAGACCGGTGAATAATAACAGTGCTTTTGAAGTAATCAAGATCGTAACCGCATCGGACGATATGCCACCGGAGAAGGTGGCCCTGATCGCCCGCCGTTTTGCGGAACATCTTCATATACAGGGATACACGATCGAGCAGGAGACAGACCCGTCCCTGATCAACGGTTATGTCATCTATTCCCAGGGAACCAAATACGACTATAGTGTCGCCGGACAGCTCTCCCGTATCGGACGTCATCTGAAGACGGACCGCGGAGATGAGAAATCCGGTTCCGGGGAGACGGATGATTATGCCGAGATCCACCGTTCCCTGACTGAATCCCTGGCCGAGTTTAAAGAAAGCCCGGCGATGCTTTTCGAAGATGATGAACTGTGGGAAGGTGAGTCTCCCGAGCAGGCAGAAAAGAGAGAGAAGATCCTTTCGGATTTTGCAAAAGCATCCGAAGTGGAGCAGATCGGTAAGGTCCTCTCTGTCAGCGATGGCGTTGCCAAGGTAAGCGGTCTGGAGAACTGTGTAGCAAGTGAGCTGATCATGTTCTCCGAGAGTTCCTACGGTATCGCCATGAACCTCGAAAGAGACTCTGTAGGCGTCGTTCTTCTGAACGAGTGCCGCGATGTCGTCGAGGGTGTTATGTGTCACCGTACCGGCCTGACGGTA
>JAGCXQ010000053.1 GCA_017961235.1 Clostridiales bacterium
GACGACCTCGGACGTGACAAGTTCCTCGAGCGTGCCTGGGAATGGAAGAAGCAGTACGGCGGACGTATCGTTGAGCAGCTCAAGAAGATCGGTTCTTCCTGTGACTGGGAACACGAAAGATTCACCATGGACGAAGGCTGCTCTGAAGCAGTTAAAGATGTATTTATCAAGTACTATAACGAAGGCCTGATCTATCGTGGCGAGCGCATCATCAACTGGTGCCCGAAATGCCTGACTTCGATCTCCAATGCCGAAGTTGAATACGAAGACCAGCAGGGTTCCTTCTGGCACCTGAGATATCCTTTCGAGGATGGCTCCGGATACCTGGAACTGGCGACCACACGTCCGGAAACGCTCCTCGGCGATACCGCAGTTGCTGTTAACCCGAAAGATGAGCGCTATAAGGATGTCATCGGAAAGATGCTCGTTCTCCCGCTCGTCGGAAGAAAGATCCCTGTTATTGCGGACAGCTATGTTGATATCGAGTTCGGTACCGGTGTTGTTAAGATCACACCTGCACATGACCCGAACGACTTTGAAGTAGGACTTCGCCATAACCTCGAAGTGATCACTGTTCTTACTGAAGATGCAAAGATCACTGAGGATTACCCGAAGTATGCCGGCATGGACCGTTATGAAGCAAGAAAAGCGATCGTTAAGGACCTCGAAGAGGGTGGATTCCTCATCAAGGTTGAGCCGCATGCGCATAACGTAGGTACCTGCTACCGCTGCGGAACGACAGTTGAACCGAGAGTTTCCCTGCAGTGGTTCGTAAAGATGAAGACTCTGGCAGAGCCTGCGATCGAAGCGGTTCGCTCCGGCAAGACGAAGTTCGTTCCGGAAAGATTTGAGAAGAACTACTTCAACTGGATGGAGGATATCCGTGACTGGTGTATCTCCAGACAGCTCTGGTGGGGTCACCGTATCCCGGCATTCTACTGCGATGACTGCGGCGAACTCGTAGTTACCAAGGAAGATTCGGCTGTATGCCCGAAGTGTGGAAAGCCGATGCGTCAGGATCCGGATACGCTGGATACCTGGTTCTCCTCGGCACTGTGGCCGTTCTCTACACTCGGCTGGCCGGAAGAGACCGCTGACCTTAAGCGTTATTATCCGACAAATACACTCGTTACCGGTTATGACATCATTACCTTCTGGGTATCCCGTATGATCGTTGCCGGCTGCGCACACATGAAGGAAACACCTTTCGATACTGTTCTTATCCACGGCCTGGTTCGTGACTCACAGGGCAGAAAGATGAGTAAATCTCTGGGGAACGGTATCGATCCGCTCGAGATCATCGAGAAGTTTGGTGCGGACGCTCTGCGTTATGCTCTTGTTACCGGTAATGCGCCGGGTAATGACCAGCGTTTCCAGCAGGATAAGATCGAGGCCGGAAGAAACTTCGGCAACAAGATCTGGAACGCGATGAAGTTCGTACTGATGAACTGTGAAGACGATCTGACATTTGACGATGTCGATCCTTCCAAGTTTACACTCGAAGATAAGTGGATCCTTTCCCGTATGAACCAGGTCATCAAGGAAGTTACCGATAACTTTGATAACTATGAGTTTGGTGTAGCACTCTCGAAGATCAATTCTTTCATCTGGGAAGAATACTGCGACTGGTATATCGAGATCGCGAAGTCCCGTCTTTTCGACAAGGAATGTGCGACGAGAAAAGAAGCACAGTTCATCTTAAATGATGTCCTCGGCAGATCCATGCAGCTCCTGCATCCGTTCATGCCGTTCCTGTCTGAAGAGGTGTACAGATATCTTGTCCTTACGAAGAAGAGTGATTCCATCATGATCTCTTCCTGGCCGGAATACCGTGAGAACGAAGTGTTCCCGGCAGAAGAAAAGCAGATGGAGATCCTGATGGATGCGATCCGCTCGATCCGTAACGTGAGAACGGATATGGGTGTTATCCCGTCCCGTAAGATCGGCATGATCCTCGTTTCTTCCGATGCGAAGAACCGTGCGATGTTCGTTGATGGTAAGGCTTTCCTGGAAAGACTTGCCAATGTTACGGAAGTTGAGACCAAAGAAACAAAAGAAGGTATCCCGGA
Source organism: Clostridiales bacterium (assembly GCA_017961235.1). Lineage (GTDB taxonomy): Bacteria > Bacillota > Clostridia > Saccharofermentanales > Saccharofermentanaceae > Scatonaster. Next base: position 2,070 of record JAGCXQ010000053.1, read on the forward strand.
TACTGCTGTTGCATGCGTATGCTCTGCCGGTGAGATCTATATCCCGCTTGAAGACCTGATCGATATCGATAAGGAACTCGAGCGTCTCGGAAAAGAGAAGGAGCGCCTCGAGGGCGAGATGAAGCGTGTAAACGCAAAGCTTGCCAATGAAGAGTTTGTCAAGAAGGCGCCGGAGAAGGTCATCAATGCGGAAAGAGAAAAGCAGTCCAAGTATCAGGAGATGCTGGATAATGTTCTTTCAAGAATTGAAGCACTTAAGAAATAATAAGGTTCGGAGGGTTATTTATGAGTGAAGTAGAAGAGAAAAACTTAGAGATATCTCAGGAAGAACTGGATAAACTGCCAAAGGACACTGTCCACTGTTTTCCGGCTTCCAAGAAGCAGATCATTAAGAGAAGGATCATTACACTGATCATCGCTGCTCTGGATGCTGCTGCCGCCGGTTACCTGCTGGCAGGCAATACGGATCCGGGTCCGCTTCTGTGGTGTGTATTCGGTGTGATCATGCTCCTTTGCGTCCTCGTGTTCATTCATACTTTTGTGATCGCAAAGTATCGTGTAGCAATGGACTACCAGAAAAATGAGGTTGCGCTCCGTTACAGATTCAGCAGGATCACGATCCCGTTTGATTCCCTGGATGCAAGAGATGGTGCGGCTGACCGTGCGACTCAGCTTCTCCAGAATTCCACACTCGGTGCGAATATGGAAAAGGTTGACTATCTGATCCTTGATAACGTATATGATGAAGTGGCTTGCTATCAGACATCCTCCAAGGACCTGGCAACCAAAGAAGACTTTGATATGCTGGCCAAAGAGGCAAAGTTGGTTTCTTCTGTTTATAAGGCAAAAGAGAAGTATGACGCTCTGAATATCGATGAGGACGATACCAAGAAGGAGTCCGAAGATAATTCCGTAGATCTTGTAAAGGAAGCCATTAAGGAAGATAAGGCAGAGAAAGCCGAGAAGGCAGCGGAAGAAGCTGCTGAGGCTCTGAAAGAAGCCGCGGAAGAGGCAAAAGAGGAGATCTCTTCCGAGGAGAAGGACAGCGAGGAGAAGTAAGTCAAAACGAACTGATCTTTTGGTTTCCGTAATTGACGAAAACCGCTTCTGCTCGTAAAATAAACTTTGGTGAAAATTTATTTTCATATATAACAAATAACACAAAGGAGAACATACTTATGCCATTAGTAACTACTACTGAAATGTTCAAAAAGGCTTACGACGGCGGCTATGCTGTTGGTGCTTTTAACGTAAACAACATGGAGATCGTACAGGGTATCACAGAAGCTGCAGGCGAACTGAAGAGCCCGGTTATTCTTCAGGTAAGTAAGGGCGCTCGCGCTTATGCTAACCACACTTATCTCGTAAAACTCGTTGAGGCTGCTGTAGCTGAGAACCCGGAGATCCCGATCGCTCTGCATCTGGACCACGGTGATTCCTTCGAGCTCTGCAAATCCTGCATCGACGGTGGTTTCACATCTGTTATGATCGACGCTTCCTCCAAGTCTTTCGAGGATAACATCGCTCTTACAAAGCAGGTCGTTGAGTATGCTCACGCTCATGGCGTAGTAGTTGAGGCTGAGCTCGGAACACTCGCTGGTATCGAGGACGAAGTTGTTGTTGAGGCTGGTCACGAGTCCTACACACGTCCGGAAGAAGTTGAAGAGTTCGTATCCAGAACAGGCTGCGACTCCCTGGCTATTGCTATCGGTACTTCCCATGGTGCTTATAAGTTCACTGCTGATCAGTGCACAAGAAACGAGGAAGGTATCCTCGTACCGCCGCCGCTCCGCTTCGATGTTCTCGAAGAGTGCATGAAGAAGCTCCCGGGCTTCCCGATCGTACTCCACGGTTCCTCTTCCGTTCCGCAGGAATTCGTTAAGATGGTTAACCAGTATGGCGGAAATATGCCGGATGCAGTTGGTATTCCGGAAGAGCAGCTCCGTAAGGCAGCTACACTCGCAGTCTGCAAGATCAACATCGACTCCGATATCCGTCTTGCTATGACAGGTAACATCCGTAAGTACTTCGCTGAGCACCCGGATCACTTCGACCCGCGCCAGTACCTCAAGCCGGCTCGTCAGGCTGTTAAGGATATGGTTGCTCATAAGATCAAGAACGTTCTCGGATCTGACGGTAAGGCTTAATTCCTTAAATAAATTAGCTTTTTTCAAGGCTGTATCGGGTTTCCGGTACAGCCTTTTGTTATGTAGTGAAGGGCCTTTCTTTGAAGAATAACAGTGAGAGAAAAGTTAGGACTTGCTTTCCCTGATATATGCTATAATTTATCTTGTGTATATATGATTAATTAACAGGAGGAGAAACCTGAGTATGAGTTATATGCCTGCAAAGTCTCCCAGACCGGGAAATGGCAATCCGAAAAGAACGATGACGGCACAGCTTCGTGCGCTGGGAAATACCGTAGCGATCATGGCTACTGTTTTTATGGTTCTTCTGGTAGCTTTCGTCTGGATGGTTACAGCGATCAATAAGAAATCCGCAAAGAACAGCGATGACACGACAGCGGCCACAACGGCCACCTCTGCTACTATCCCTGAGGATTCAACTTCAGATACTGTCGCGACAGATACTACAGCTCCGGAAACTACTCCTGAGCCGACGCAGAATGAAGGTACCCACGCTTCCTATCCGGAAGGAACCAAGCTGATCGCGCTGACCTTTGACGATGGTCCGTGTGAGTTCACTCCGCAAGTACTGGATACTCTGGAAAAGCACGGAATCCCCGCAACATTCTTCCTTCTTGGACAGAATGTTACCGGTACGGATCCACAATTACTTCAGCGTATGCTTGATCTGAAATGTGAGATCGGAAACCACACATGGAGCCATACGGTCCTTTCCAAGGTAGATGAGAATAAGGCATACGAAGAGCTTCAGAAGTGCGATCAGGCACTCATGGATAAGATCGGACAGAAAGCGACTGTCATCCGTCCGCCGCAAGGCGCGGGACTTGCGAACCCCGGACTTTTGAAATATGCGCTGGAGAACCGTGAGTTCTGTATCAACTGGAATGATATCAGCTGTCCGGCGGACTGGCAGAAACCGGCGATGGGAGATGCCCATTACACTGCCCAGCATGTTATCGATAACGCCAGCAGCTATGACTGTGTTCTTCTCCACGACTCCCATAAGTCTACGGTAGAATCGCTCGACGAGATGATTCAGGGACTGAAGGATAAGGGATATGTCTTTGTTACAGTTACACAGCTTCTTGAGGCAACTTCCGATAAGATCGGAATTGAGGAAGCCCGTGCAAAGGGATGGACGGATGCAGTGGAAGCTTATCCGGGAGGTCCGGTATATGGTGTGCGTTACGAGTATTCCAGCAATAAGTATTTCTTCGGAAAGAAATCCTATTAATAGCAAAAAGGCAAAACCAATGGAAAGGGCTGCACAATGTGCAGCCCTTTTTTGTGTGTAAAAAATTTCCGGTTCTGTTTCAGTCGAAACGCATTATGAGTTTTTCTGTTATCTGAGCAGTTCCTGCTTCTTGGCATCAAACTCTTCCTGGGAGATAATACCGCTGTCGAGAAGCTGCTTGTACTCTTTGATCAGTTTGATTTTATCGACCTCATTGGATGGTACTCCTGCTGCCGCTGGCTGTGCCGGAGAACCTGCAGATGCGCCGCTCATGTTCGGAGGCCGCCTTGTAGGACTGTTTTTTTTCTGACCACAGGCACATGTGCCTGTGTAGTTCGGGTTAATAAGGCCGCAGGAGCATTTCCATTCATTTGCTGATGGTTCCCGTGAAGTAGCTATATTATGGAAAAGTGTCGGATTTGCTGCATAGGGCTGTGGTACCATCGGTGCTGCAGCATAGGGCTGCGGCATACCGGGCTGTGCATATGGCTGCGGATAAGGCTGTCCGGGCTGGGTGTATGCCTGCCCCTGTGGGGCATATGGCTGCGCCTGGATATATGCCTGACCCTGTGGAGCATATGGCTGTCCCTGAGGAGACATGCCGGGCTGTCCATAAGGAGACTGCATGGGATAAGCTCCGTAAGGAGTTTGCATACCTGTCGGAGGATAGGATGGCTGAGTGGGGCTCGTTATAGGCGAATTGGCATATTGCTGTAACATGATGGCTGTCACCAGTATCATGATGATATAACTGATCTGAGAGATTATTATGGTATATGCATCGATTTTGCATATGTCAACAAATGTTTTTGCCGCTCTGTAGGAAATGTTGTTTTCTGCTGTGAACGCATAGAGCAGAAGACAGAGCAGTACAATATAGGATATTGCAACTATAATGCCAACGACTTTCCATACAGCTCCGGCCGCAGTGCTGATCGAAGAAAGACGATCCCGCATTTCGAAACAAAAGCTCAAATAGTAAATGACGATGAGTATAACTTCAATGACCAGTAGAAGAATAAGAAAGCTTATACTGTTTATATCTTTAGCCAGGAGAACTGAGAAAAACGCCAGACCTGTTCCGGCCAAATAGCAACCACCTGCACGTTTGAAGCCGCCATCGTAATCAGGGGTAATTATTGTGACGATGCCGATTACAAAACTGATAATTATCGAAAACCACGAGGAAGACAAAACATCTACCGGAGATGATGTTTTGTTGCTCACTAACGAGATAATGATGCTTGTGATCCACAATCCAAATAAGACGAAGAGTTTCGTGCTGATCGAAGATGCAGTCATCTTACTCTCTTGAATAGCTCGCATCTTATCCATCTCGCGCCGTTGCTGCATATTCATTGACATAATACCACCACCCCTTTGTTTGCCAATTCTAATACGAGTATAACACCGTTAATGGATTCTCAAAAGTGCTTGACAAGAAGGATCGGGACATGAACTGATCAGGTGTTCTCGAGCTCCATATACTCAGCGTACATCGCTTCGAGCTGTTCGCTGTTTTTCGAATACTTTTCGTAGTCTTCCGGAGAAGTGTCTTTGCCGAAAGAAGCCTCCAGAGTTTTCTGTTCTTCTTCGAGCTCGGCAATCGTTTTCTCGAGATAGCGGATGCGTTCTTTTCTCTTCGCGATCTCTTTTCTCTCTTTGGCCCGGTTGATGACCGGTTTTGGGGAAGAGGTGTCTGCGGATGCAGCTTTTTCTGCTTCGCGGCGTTCTTTGTCTGCCTGGCGCTTCTCGGAGGCGATAGCAGCCCGCTTCGCGTCTTCGTCTTCCGAGAAGACTCTGTATTTCTTTCTGTAGTGCTCGTACTTATCCAGCAGCTCTACGCGGGAGCCGAAGAATCCGAGGATCCGGCTCTGGCATTTTTCGATGAAGTAACGGTCATGGCTGACCGCCAGGATCGCACCGTTATACTCGGCGAGTGCATCCTCGAGCACCTCACGGGACTCGATATCCAGGTGGTTCGTCGGCTCATCGAGGAAGAGGAGCTCCGGCTTTTCTTCAAGAAGACAGCATAGGAACAGTCGGGAACGTTCGCCGCCCGAGAGGACGGAGATCTGTTTATAAACGTCAATGTCGCGGAAACCGAAGCGTGCCAGAAGAGATCTGGCCGCGGTCTCGCCTAATTCGGAGCGGTCCATGAGCTCGCTTAAGATCGTTTTAGTCTCATCTTCAAAAGGCACGAACTGGCCCATATATCCGATACGGGAAGATCCGCTGATCAGGACGTCTCCGTCAAAATCACCGACTTTACCGAGAAGAAGAGAGAGCATGGTCGTCTTTCCGCAGCCGTTCGGTCCGACAAGGAACATCTTGTCGGATGCCTTGATCTCGAAGTTTACATCCTCGAAAAGCACTTTCCCGTCCGGGAATGTCTTCCCTAGGTGTCTGGCTTCGAGAAGCTTCTTGTCGGGATCTCCTGATCTTACTTCCGGCATGAGCTTGAAGCTCATATGCATAGCGCCGGAGCTGAGCTTCATACGTTCCTGTGCGAGTCTGTCAGAGAGCTTCTCAACGACTTTTTCCCTCGCGTGATACCCGGAGATGTTCCGGTGCGAGAGCATGGTCTGCGTCACGCCTTCCTGACGGACGAGTTCTTTTTCCAGATTGGCGACAAGACGCGCCTGATCCTCAAGGAAGTGACGCTTCTGTTCCTTATAATCGCTGTAGTTTCCACGGTATGCAGTGATCGTACTGTTTTCCAGTTCGAAGACCTTGCTTGCTGTCCGGTCAATGAAATAACGGTCATGCGAGATGAGGAGAACCGCGCCGCCATAAGAGCGGATGAAGCCCTCGAGCCACTCAAGGGCATCGGTGTCCAGGTGGTTCGTCGGCTCGTCGAGAAGAAGGATATCCGGGCGCGAAACGATGAGACGTGCAAGACAGATGCGCATCTTCTCGCCACCCGAGAAACTGGAGACAGGTCTGGTGTAATCAATGTCCGCAAGACCAAGTCCTGCCAGAGCAGCCTTCATGCGGGGCTCGTAGTCATATCCGCCTAAGGACTCGAAACGGGAAGTGAGCTGTTCGTAAGTGCGCAGAAGCGACTGGGACTCCGCGGCATCTGCGGTCGCGAGTTTAAACTCCGCTTCACGCATCTTATCTTCTATGCTGGAAAGCTCTTCGGAAGAGAGGATGTTTCCGCCGATATCGAGTTCTTCCATATTCTGGGTCAGATACCCGGCTATGGCTGTCCCGTGATGCAATATCTCGCCTTCGTCCGGCTTGACGTCGCCGCGGATCATCTTAAAAAGGGTAGATTTACCCGTCCCGTTGTTACCGATCAGGGCGATCTTATCGCCTCTTTCGATCGAAAAAGAGACATGATCCAGTAACAGCCTGGAATGGTAAGACTTGGATACTTTGTTTACCGATATCAGAGGCATGGATAGAAGTTACCTTTATTTTTCTTCCCGATAAGTTTAGTTCTTGAACGGATTGTTGATGATCTCATGTCCGCAGTAGATGCAGCGGTCTGCGATCTTGCCGTTATTCTGAAGTGGAACATGGCAGTAGGGGCAGAGATCTGCTTCCTGCTTCTCGCCATCTTCCAGTGCTTTTTTCTTTGCTTTTCTCGACTCATCGATCTCCGTGATGGACTTGATGAGATCGTCGTCCGTCAGGCCCTTCTCCTTCATCAGCTTCCACATGGCTTCTGTAAGAAGATCCAGACGTTCTACTTCCCCCTGAAGCTGGGCAATTTCCTCGCTGACCTCATGAACGTTGGAAGTAGAAGTGCGGTTATACTGGCTAGAATTATTCTGTAACAGTGAAAATTTGCTCATCGATCTATACTCCTTATGGGGTTGATATCTGCATTATATCACATATAAAAGAAGTAAAGAATTCTAAACATTCCTTACTGTTTCTTTCTTGCGCGAAGTTTGATTTGCAAGTAACATTAAATCAGATGATTCTTCGTGGAAGGGTGGTAACTCTTATGGGCATGACGATGACACAGAAGATCCTGGCGATGCACGCAGGAAAGGATAATTGCGCCCCGGGCGATCTGATCGAGGCGAAACTTGACCTTCTTTTGGGAAACGATATCACCACCCCGCCTGCGATCGACATATTCGAAAAGAACAGGTTCGGCACAGTATTCGATAAGAATAAGATCGTGCTGGTACCGGATCACTTTGCTCCCAATAAAGACATCAAATCCGCAGAGCAGTGTAAGAGGATGCGTGACTTTGCGAAGTCACAGGACATCCGCTACTACTATGAGCAGGGACAGGAAGGAATGGGTGTCGAGCACGTCATTATTCCGGAAAACGGACTGGCCCGTCCCGGGGATGTGATCATCGGCGCGGATTCCCATACCTGCACCTATGGTGCGCTGGGTGCTTTTTCCACGGGAGTCGGATCGACGGATCTGGCCTGCGCCATGGCTGCCGGGACGACCTGGTTCCGTGTACCGGAAGCCATCCGTGTCGATCTCAAAGGAAAACTGAATCCATACTGTTCCGGTAAAGATGTGATCCTTTATCTCATCGGGAAGATCGGTGTAGATGGAGCACTGTATGAATCTCTGGAATTCACGGGAGAAGGTATATCCTCGCTCTCGATGGCGGACAGGCTGACGATCTGTAATATGGCGATCGAGTGCGGCGGAAAGAACGGTATCTTCCCGGTAGATGAAAAGACGATAGAGTATCTCGATGCCCGCATCGAGGGCGGTTATAAAGAGGCACCGGCATGGCTGTTCCCGGATGAAGACGCGGTATATGAAAAGACGGTCGGGATCGATCTTTCGGAGATCACTCCGATGGTTTCTTTTCCGCATCTTCCTTCGAATACACATGCGGTCGGAACCTTCGAAAAGATAACGATCGATCAGGTCGTGATCGGCTCCTGTACGAACGGCCGTTTCGAAGATATGGAAAAAGCGGCCGCCGTCCTGAAAGGCCGCCATGTCGCGGACGGTATCCGCGCTATCATCCTCCCCGGATCACAGCGAGTCTATAAGCAGTGCCTGAAGGAAGGTCTCCTCGAGATCTTCGTGGACGCGGGATGCGTGGTATCTGCACCGACCTGCGGACCATGCCTCGGCGGACATATGGGTGTCCTGGCAAAGGGAGAAAAGTGTGTCTCGACAACGAACAGAAACTTCGTCGGACGTATGGGACATAAGGAATCGGAAGTCTATCTGGCCGGCGTAGAAGTCGCGGCGGCATCTGCGATCCTCGGCTATATAGCAAGCCCCGAGGAACTCTGAAGAAAGAAGGGAAGCAGACATGAAGTTTTCTGGAAAAGTGATCAAGTACGGATCGAATGTTGATACGGATGTCATCATCCCTGCAAGATATCTGAATACCTCGGTCAAAGAAGAACTGGCCGCGCACTGCATGGAGGATCTTGATCCGGATTTTAAGACGAAAGTGGAGCCCGGTGACATCATCGTGGCAGGAAGTAATTTCGGATGCGGATCTTCAAGAGAGCATGCCCCGGTCGCCATCAAGGCCAGCGGTATTTCCTGCGTGATCGCACCGTCCTTTGCGAGGATCTTCTATCGAAACAGCATCAATACCGGACTTCCGATCCTGGAGTGTCCGGAGGCATCCGAAGGAATAAGTGACGGGGATAAGATCGAGATCGATACCGATACGGGAGAGATCAAAGATATCACGACCGGAAAAGTATATCAGGCGAGTGCTTTTCCCGCATTCATAAGCGAGATCATCAACTCTGATGGTCTCGTGGGATACACAAAATCAAAACTGAAATAAGTGAGGTGAACGATCATGGCAATGTTTAATATCGCGGTCATTCCCGGCGATGGGATCGGACCGGAGGTGACGGAGAGCACCTGCGAAGTGCTGCGTGCAGTCTCTGAAAAGAGCGGGCACGGATTCTCCTTTACGGAGGTCATGGCCGGAGGCATTGCCATCGATACCTGTGGGGAGCCGCTCCCTGCGGAGACACTGAAGATATGTAAGGAAAGTGACGCTGTTCTTCTCGGTGCCGTCGGCGGACCGAAGTGGGATGACCTTCCCGGAAACAAGCGTCCGGAAGCAGCGCTTCTCGGTCTGCGAAAAGGACTCGGCCTGTTTGCGAATCTCCGTCTGGCGATCCTGTTTCCGGAGCTGAAGAGCAGCAGCCCCCTCCGTCCGGATCTTGTTGAAAATGGTGTGGATATCCTGATCGTACGCGAACTTACCGGTGGAATCTATTTCGGGAAACGAGGACTTGCTCCGTCGGAAGAGTGCCTCGAAGACGGTACTCCGAAAGGCATGGAAGCCTTCGATGTGGAGACTTATTCGGAAGCGGAGATCGAGCGGATCCTGCGGGTAGGTTTTACTTCCGCGATGCAGAGAAAAAAGAGCCTGACCGTGGTCGATAAGGCGAATATCTTAGAGACATCCAGACTCTGGAGAAAAGTGACCGAGAAGATCGCGCCGGAGTATCCGGAAGTATCCTATGAATTCATGTATGTTGATAATGCATCGATGCAGCTCCTGCGCCGTCCGGCTTCACTGGATGTGATCGTGACGAGCAACATGTTCGGCGATATCCTGTCTGACGAAGCGGGCATGATCACCGGCTCGATCGGCATGCTCCCGTCGGCGTCTCTCGGCGCGCCGGGAAAACCCGGCATGTATGAGCCTGTCCACGGCTCCGCACCGGATATCGCGGGAAAAGAGATCGCCAATCCGCTGGCCACGATCCTGTCGGCCGCACTGATGCTCCGCTATTCATTGGGCCTTCCGGAAGAAGGAAGAAAGATCGAAAAAGCAGTGGCAGACGTCCTCTCGAAGGGATATAGAACCGCTGATATCGTTCTTGCCGGAGAGACCAATATCCTCTCGACGAAGGAAATGACAGAGAAAGTGATCGAAGCATATCGGGCCCTTTGATCTCGATCGTTCATGAAATATCCATTTTTCAGAGTTATACTGATAGTGACCTTACTATTTCAAGGAGAACTCCGACATGAGTAAAAAGACTTTACTGGCGGTCATCGATCTGGGATCTTTATCGCTCCGACTGAAGATCTTCGAACTGGGCGATAAGACCGTACCGAAAGAGATCGAATCTGTCCGAAAATATCTATCCCTGGCATCCCGCGCATATACCGAGGGCATCATCCCGCCGCCGATGGCCGGCGAGATCGTGGACGTTCTTAAGGGATTTGCCGAAAAGATAAAAGAGTACAAGATCAAAGAAGTCATCTGCGTGGCGACAAGTGCTTTTCGAGAGGCAGGAAACCGCGCGATGGTCATCGAGCAGATCAGGGTGCAGACCGGCATCAAGGTGACGATCCTCGATAATGCGCAGGAAAGATATTTCCATAACCTCGCGGTCAAGGAGAGCCAGCCGAACTTCGCCAAACTCGTATCCGAGGGTACGATGGTACTTGATATCGGATCGGGAAGTATGCAGGCGACACTCTACGATAAATCGGATCTCGTTTTCTCGCAGAACACTCGTCTCGGATCGCTCCGTGTCAGCGAGCTCCTGTCGGATCTGGCGAAGCAGACGACCCACTACACGGAAGTCCTCGAGGAATATATCTCACAGGATCTTGCCGAGTATCACGCGATAGAGCCGAAGAACATCAAGTACAAAAACCTCATCGTTTTCGGAAGCGATATGGGCTTTATAAAAGCACTTGCCGGCGAGTCCGCCAGAGAGTACTGCTACCTGACGCGAGAGAAGTTTGACGCGCTGGTCAATGACCTTCTGCATATATCTTCCGAGGCGCTGGCGAGAAAACTCGACATCAAGCCTTCGACCGCGCCGCTTCTTCTTCCGACTGCGCTGATGATCAAGAAGATGCTCGACTATACAGGAGTCGAGGGCGTACATATGCCGGATGCATCTCTTACGGAAGGTGTCATGTACGGATACGCGTGGCGGCATAAGCACTACGATCTCGTTCTGGACCCGCAGCAGGATCTGATCTCGGCGGCACGTCATGTGGCCAAGCGCTATAAATCCGAAAAGAAACATATCACTTTCGTTGAAGAGGCAGCGATGGCGATCTTCGATGCGACGAAGAAGATCCACGGCATGCATGAACGCGAGAGGACGCTTCTGCGAGTTGCATCTCTTTTGCATGAACTGGGTAAGTTCATCAATATCGCGAATCCCAACCCATCGACATACAGCATCATCGACCGAACCGAGCTGATCGGCATGTCCGAAGAGGAAAGAAAGATCGTCGCACTGGTCGGAAGATTCTATACTGACCCGCATTTCTATCAGGAATCGCGCTATGCGGAGATCTCCACCGAGCAGCAGGTCCTGGTCAGTAAACTCACGGCGATCCTGCGTCTTGCGGATGCACTTGACGCATCACACCGGCAGAAACTGCGTGATATTACTGTGACCATGGGATCCGACGGACTACTGATCTCCGGAGATACCATGTATGACATGACTTATGACAAGTGGTTCTTCGAGAGCCATACCGACTTATTCGAACAATTCTTCTCAGTGAAGGCATCCTTACGTGTCCGGAGGCAGATCAGATGAGTACCAAAAAAGAGATAAACAGCAAGAAAGAATCGAGCGCGAAGAAAGAGACGGGTTCGAAGAAAGAAAAGAAGGAGAAGAAGCTTCAAGGTGTCAGCACCGAGGTTGCCCGCTCCGCTATGGATAATGCAGAGGTCGAGTCGGATTCGACACGCTACTTTAATAGAGAACTCAGCTGGCTGGAGTTTAATAACCGTATCCTCTTTGAGTCGAGAGATACGAAGAATCCTCTGCTGGAGCGTCTGAAATTTCTGTCGATCACCGCATCGAATATGGATGAATTCTATATCGTCCGTGTCGCCTCTCTCCGAGATCTCCTGAGCGTCAAGTACGATGAACTGGACATCTCCGGAAGAACGGTCAAGCAGCAGCTTTCTGAGATCGATGACAAAGCCAGAGCGCAGATGGCGCTGATGTACTCGACCTATACGCGTTCTCTGGTGCCGTCACTTAAGAACCATAATATCTTCATCAGTGACTACCGGGATCTCGACGATCATGCGAAAGAAGTCTGTGATGATTACTTCCGCTCGACGCTGTACCCGATCCTGACGCCGATGGCGGTCGATGCATCGCGGCCTTTCCCGCTGATTTATAACCGCCAGCTCAATCTCTGCGTTCTCATCGACGAGACCGAAGAAGAGAAGGAAGCGCGCATGGCGAAACAGGAAAAGAAGGGAAAAGTCATCGATCCTGAGTACCGCTTCGCGACACTTCAGGTGCCGACCGTTGTCCCGAGACTTTTCGAAATGCACTTATCCACGGGCATTTGCTTCGTGCCGATCGAGGGGATCATCCAGGCGAACCTTTCTTCGCTCTTTATCGGATCCTCTGTATTGGCGTCGGGCTTCTACCGTGTCATGAGAAATGCTGACCTTGATATCGACGAGGATGAGGCGGAGGATCTTCTCAAGGAGATCGAGGAGCAGGTCAGAAAGCGCCGCTTCGGTGAGATCATCCGTATGGAGGTCAATGAGGATCTGGATCCGAGACTTCTGAAACTTCTGACGACGTCACTGAAGATCTCGAAAAAAGATGTATTTGCGGTCGGAGGTCCGATCGACCTTACTTTCCTCATGAAAGTCGTCGGCAAGATCTCGGATGATTTCCCGGATCTTTGCTATCATGCTTTCCGTCCGGCCAAGCCGAAGATGTTCCCGGAAGGAGTGAATATCTTCGATGCGATCCGTGCCAAGGACCGCCTGGTCCATCATCCATATGAATCGTTCGATCCGGTCGTCGAGTTCGTCCGTCAGGCGGCGGAAGATCCGAAGGTACTTGCGATCAAGCAGACGCTCTATCGTGTATCCAGCAGCTCGCCGATCATCCGCTCTCTTGCAGAAGCCGCACAGAACGGAAAACAGGTCATGGTGCTTGTAGAGCTGAAGGCGAGATTTGATGAGGAGAATAATATCAACTGGGCGAAGATGCTTGAGAAAGCCGGCTGCCATGTTATCTACGGTCTGGTGGGACTTAAGACCCACAGTAAGATCACACTCGTCGTAAGAGACGAGGAGGACGGCATCCGAAGATATCTGCATCTTGCGACCGGTAACTATAACGACATTACCGCCAGGATCTATACCGACATCGGCCTTTTCACCGCGTCGGAGACATTTGGCGTGGATGCGTCCGAGTTCTTTAATACGCTTTCCGGCTTCTCCGAACCGCCGGAGTGGAAGCGCCTGATCCCTGCGCCGACGAAGATGAAGAACTACTTCCTCGATAAGATTTCCCAGGAAGCAAAGAATGCAAGAAAAGGAAAGAAGAGCCGCATCATCGCGAAGATGAATTCCCTCGTTGATGCCAATATTATCGATGCACTCTATGACGCATCCTGTGCTGGAGTGAAGATCGATCTGATCGTGCGTGGCATCTGCTGCCTGCGTCCGGGTGTCCCGGGACTTTCCGAAAATATCACGGTCCGTTCGATCACCGGAAGATTCCTAGAGCATTCCCGCATCTACTACTTCTATAACGAAGGTCAGGAAGATATCTATCTGTCTTCTGCAGACTGGATGCCGAGAAACCTGATCCGCCGTGTCGAGCTCCTCTTCCCGGTAGAAGATCCGGACTGTAAAGCCCGCGTGATGGAAGTCCTTGATGTCGAACTGGAAGACACGGTCCGCTCCCATTTCCTGGATTCGGACGGAAGTTACCATAAACTGGACCTCAGGGGAAAGAAAAAACTTGACAGTCAGGAAGAGCTCCAGCAGAATTAAACTCAATCAGTGATGCAGGAGAAATGACGTTCTGCATCGGAAAATGCAGAAAGAAGAGCGCGCGTGGCAAAGAGACTAAGTAGAAACAGAGTGTTCCTGGGATTTATGACGTTCATTACGGTGGCGCTTCTGATCCTGACCGTAGTGGGTCTTGTCATTTTCTGGTCTCAGACACAAAGATATAAAGCATCCGGCATTGAGGATTATCAAACTTATTCCAGACATTACGTTTTTATCGGGAATGATAGTGATAGCCGTGTCTCGGAGAGACTTTACCAGCAGTTGCGCGAATACGGGCTTCAGAATGACTGTTATGTGGAACGGGCGGGAGATAATCTTGCGGCGGAGTATTCGAAACAGGAACAGATGGATATCGCGATCCGGTCCGAGGTGTCCGGTATCATTCTGGAGGGAGACAATTCTGAGGAAACTGTCCGGCTTGTGAATAAAGCGTCCGAGTCCGGGATCCCGGTCGTAACTGTTATGGCAGACGTTCCGGATTCGAAGCGTGTCAGCTTCGTCGGCATGAACAATTACAGCGCCGGAATCAAGTACGGCAAGCTCATTGTCAGTATCTCCGAGAGAGTGGATGAAAAATGTAAAGCTCTGGTTCTTATGAACGCCGAGGGAAATAGTAACGAGAATACGCTATATGTTGCGATACAGGAAACGCTGAAGCCGACGGGTATCCAGATCGAGTCTGCGGTGATCGATTCAGCGTCCCCGTTGAGCGCAGAGGAGAAGATAGCGGATGTTCTGGATACTTACGAATCGCTCCCGGATATTATTGTCTGCTTAAGTGATATTAATACCCGGTGCGCTTATCAATATATCGTTAACAAGAATGCGGTTGGGAATACGACGATCATCGGCTTTTACGACTCTCCGTCGGTCCTTCGTGCCATCGACAGAGGTTCATTGGAGGCTACTTTCAGTGTGGATACTGCAAAGGTCGCGGTTTGTTGTGTGGATGCGCTGAACGAATACATCGACAAAGGAAATGTCAGTGAATACTTCAGCACGGACTATATCTTTATGGATAAGAAGAACGTAAAGCAGTATCTTGTGGACGAGAGCGGAGAAGGAACGAAAAATGAGACGAATTAGGCAGCTCCTTTCCCGTGTGAAGATCAGGCAGAAACTGATCATCGTATTTCTGGCAACATCCATAATCGCTTTGGGTGTAAATCTTTTTGTATATATCAACCTGAACACGATGCTTGAACGAATTGATGCGGTTTACTCAACTAATATCAATCTCAATAAACTTTCCGATGATATTAAGAATGTTCATGCAGGCCTTACGGGATATTTGGAAACAAAGGGCACGGATGATCTTGAATTGTATTACCGGTATTCTCAGGAGATTACCGAAGAAATAGAAGACCTGAATGATCAGCCAACGGATAATGCTTTAAAACTCGGGGAACTAAATGTTCGCAGTCTGAGTAAAAACTATCTGGAAACAGCTGAAAAGGCTATTCGGGGAAAAAGAGCCCGTAATGTCGAGTTATATACCCGATTCTACAACGAATGCTGTGAGTCTTTCGATTACCTTAATACGTACATTTACAGCTTGAATAATGAGACTTTCCGGACGAATTCCGAAAGCTTTAACACGATGATCGATTCTCTTCATTATTCGCAGATCCTCTGCCTTTCTATTTTCATCATCGTGTCTTTGATGAATGTCCTTCTTATCGTTCTTCTTACGAGTACCATTACAAGACCGCTGACAAAGCTGTCTGAAAAAGCAAAAGAGATCTCATCCGGAAACCCTGAAAACGTTGAGCTTCTCATGATCGACTCAAATGACGAGATCGGGCATGTGACGCGGGCTTTTAACCGTATGCTTGTCAGTATTAAGGAATATATCGGACGGATCAGAGAACAGATGGTCACTGAGAGTGCTATGAAAGAAAAGAGCCTGCTGATGGAGAACCACATGAAGGACGCCCAGCTCAAGTATCTGCGTGCACAGATCAATCCGCATTTTCTCTTCAATACACTGAATGCCGCCGCGCAACTGGCTATGATGGAGGATGCAAAACGTACCGGTGACTATATTCAGAACATGGCTGATTTTTTCCGTTATAATGTTAAAAAGGATAATGAAAAGGTCAGAATTGCTGAAGAAATCGAATTGGTGGACAGCTACATTTATATTATGAATGTCCGATTCTCCGGCGAGATTTCTTTCCGTAAGGAGATCGATGAGTCACTTCTTGATGTAATCGTTCCGAGTATGATCCTTCAGCCGATCATTGAGAATTCGGTGAAGTATGGGATCAATAATCTGGATGAAAGATCGATCGAGATCGTTCTTTCGCTTTACAAAAAGGACGGGGTCGCATGTGTTGAGATCCGCGATAACGGAAAGGGCATGGATCAGAAGATCATCGATCAGCTTCTCTCCCGTCAGCCGCTCGAATATTCGAAGAAGCCGGATGATGAGAAGAGTGTGGGATTGGCAAACGTAATCTCGAGGCTGGATATCTTTTTTTACGGAAAAGCGAAGTTTGAGATCAAAAGTGCCGAGAATCAGGGCACAAGTGTAATAATATATATACCGAGGCGGGATGAACCATGTATAGAGTAATGCTGGCAGATGATGAAGGAATCGTAATCGATTCTCTGAAATATATTATTGAGAAAAGCTTTCCCGGAGAGTGTGAGATCGAGACGGCAAAAACCGGCAGAAATGTCATTGAACTGGCGGAGAGTTTCCGTCCGGACATTAGCTTTATGGATATTAAGATGCCGGGGATCAATGGTATCGAAGCGATCCGCGAGATTCAGAAATTCAACAGTAAAACCGTATTCATTGTGCTTACGGCATATGACAAATTCGACTATGCGAAAGAAGCGATCAATCTTGGAGTCCTCGAATATGTCAACAAGCCGTTTGACAAAGAGAAGATCGAGACTGTCCTTAGAAAAGCGATGGACGAGGTGGACAGAGAAAGAAATTCCAGACGGGAGAAACTGGAGATCAAAGAGAAGTTTGAGACGATCATGCCGATCATTGAGACCGGGCTGATCCAGAATCTTCTGTTCCACACACACTTTCAGAAGGATATTGATACGTATAGATCACTTCTGGGAATTATCGGTAAATATGCGTACATGATGGTGATCGTTAACGATGGGGATCTGCCGGAGAACCAGATGCGGGGCGCAGTCGCTGCAAGTCTTGAGCTCCAGAAGAATTATTCAGATATTCGAATGATCATTGAGAATTATTTTAACTGTATCATCGGCTCGGTGATGGGAAATAAGATCCCCGTGCTGGTCCCTTATGAAAAAGATGAATTGTCATACGAGAAACGCGCGGAGATCGTTGAACAGGCTTCCAAGCTTGGCAAACGGCTTAATGAGGAGCTTGATATCAGATGCCGGATCGGTATCGGAAGCGTACGGATGATCGGTTCCGTTTCGGATTCTTATAGTGAAGCGCTGACCTCGCTTTTCAGTACATCGGAAAAAGTTGCACATGCAGAAGACATCCGCGTGGGATGCGAATATGAAGATAACTATCCTGTCAAGACAGAGAAAGAACTCTTCGAAGCCATCAGCGCAGGAAATGTTCAATTGGCGGAAGAAAAGGCGGGACAATTTTTCGAATGGATGCGGACACAGTCCGGAGGAAGTCTTTCGGATATCCGTCTTAAGATCCTGGAATTTGTTCTTCGCGCTGAACATATCGTGTATAGTAACGGCGGACACCTTTACCGGTTTAACGGAAGGTCGGAGTATCTTCCCGAAGTCTGTTCGATGGAAAATCCGGAATCCCTGAAGGTCTGGCTGATCGAACATATCGACCGTGCGGTGATCATGCTGAACTCCGGAACCGGAGTGCCCTCTGAAGACATTATCATGAAAGCAAAAGAATACATCGATAAACATTATAAAGAGGATATTTCTTTGGAGAGCATGTCCTGTCAGACAGACATAAGTCCATATTACTTCAGCAAGCTTTTCAAGCATCAGATCGGCGTGACTTTCATCGATTATCTGACAAACCTTCGCATTGCCAAAGCAAAAGAACTGCTTAGAAATCCACAGTTATCCATGAAGGAGATCTGCAGTGAAGTCGGCTATAACAATCCGAACTATTTCAGCAGGATCTTCAAAAAGAGTACCGGAATGACTCCGACGGAATATAAGGATGGTGAGAAAGAAATATGAGCAAATGTTTCCGTAATGTAGCGATTTTCTTGCTTTCATTTAGTCTGATCTGTTTCTCGACCGCGTGTGCAAGATCTTACGAGGCACCGAAAGCTCATAAGTCTGAGAAATCGGACAATCTTAAGATCGGACTCAGCTTTGATTCTTATGTTATCGAGCGATGGACAAGAGAACGTGATATATTCTGCGCCACGGCGAATGATCTGGGGGCAGAGGTCAATGTCCAGTCCGCAAATGGAGAGGTCGAGACTCAGATCGCCCAGCTTCAGTATTTTATCAACCTGAAAGTGGACTGTATCGTGGTGGTCGCGATCGATGCGGATGCTTTGACGGAGACGATCTTAGATGCAAAGGACGCGGGGATCCCGGTCATTTGCTATGATCGTATCATCAGAAACGCGAACGCGGATCTCTATATATCTTTTAATAATGAAGGAGTGGGGGAAAGAATGGCGGAAGCGATCTGCGGAGAAATCGGCGATAACAGTAATATTGTCGAGATCATGGGACCGGAAAACGACTATAATGTTCCTCAGGTCATGTCCGGATTCGATTCGATCTGCGAAAAGCACGGACAGAATGTACTTCTAAAGTATAATTGCGACGGCTGGAGACCGGAGTTAGCCTACAGCTTTGTAAATGACAATATCGAGGTAATCAGTCAGGCTGAGGCTATCATGTGTGGTAACGACGCGCTGGCCGGAGAAACGGTCCATGCGCTGGCAGAAAACGGTCTCGCCGGAAAAATCAAAGTGGTGGGTCAGGATGCAGATATTGAAGCCTGTCAGAGAATTGTAGAGGGTACACAGCTGATGACTGTTTATAAGCCGGTGGAGAGTCTTGCGAAACTTGCTGCCGAATATGCGGTAAAACTTGCGAGGCATGAGTCACTCGGAACAACTATGATCTTCAATGACGGCACTTATGATATTCCTTATGTTGCCATAGAACCGATCGCAGTGAATAAGGATAATCTGGATAATGAGATTATCGAAAGCGGATTCCATCTTCGCGAAGAAGTATATATCAATGTAAACATGGATCCCGGGAAGAATAAAGAGAGTAGTGTCTCGGAAGAAGAGTCGTCTTCGGAGAAGATAGCATAATTCTGACACGTTCTGAATTGTGAAGTTAAAAATGTGCTAATTCATTTGTGAACATACGTCTATTTGACTAAAATATGTAGAAAATTGATATGATTTTCCTATTCTGCCAGTGATATTTTGGTTTCAGTGAAACATCACAAAAAACAATAGGAGGTTATATTGATGAGTATTAAAAGATTTCTTGGTGCAATTCTTTGCTCCGCACTGATGATAGTGCCGATGGCAGGTTGTGCTAAAAAAGCAGATGAAACATCAAAAGCGCCTGAGACCCAGGCAACCGAAGCAGCAAAGACACAGGAGACACAGAGCGGAGAAAAGTATAAGATCGGTGTTTCCATGCCTACGAAGACTCTGCAGAGATGGAATCAGGATGGCGATTACATGAAGGCGGAGCTCGAGGCAGCCGGCTTTGAGGTTGATCTTCAGTACGGTGCAAACGATGTAGCTACACAGCTTTCTCAGATCGAGAACATGATCAACTCCGGATGTAAAGTTCTGGTTATCGCGGCAATCGAAGGTTCTTCTTTAGGTTCCGTTCTTGATATGGCAGAAGCTAAAGGCATCCCGGTTATCGCTTATGACCGTCTGCTTATGGATTCCGACACGGTTGACTACTATGCTACATTCGATAACTACATGGTAGGTACGATCCAGGGCAACTATATTGTAGATACACTGGATCTGAAGAATGCTGCAGGCCCGTTCAACATCGAGATCACAGCTGGTGACCCTGGTGACAACAATGCCCAGTTCTTCTATGACGGTGCGATGGATGTTCTCAAGCCTTACATTGAAAGCGGCAAGCTGAACGTTGTTTCCGGTCAGAAGGATTTCAAAGATGTTGCTACAGCTGAATGGGCCACAGAGACCGCTCAGTCAAGAGCTGAATCCATCCTTTCTTCTTTCTATGCTTCCGGCACAAACCTTGATGCATGGCTCTGCTCCAATGACTCTACTGCAACTGGTGTAGTCAATGCTCTTGCAGCTAACTACACAGGTAAGTATCCGATCATCACCGGTCAGGACTGCGATATCACAAACGTGAAGAACATGCTCGCTGATAAGCAGGCGATGTCTGTATTCAAGGATACACGTAAACTTGCTAAGCAGGTTGTTAAGATGGTTTCCCAGATCATTAAGAACGAAACTGTTGATGTAAACGATGAAAAAACATACGACAACCGTAAGAAAGTAGTTCCGACATTCCTCTGCGAACCTGTATTCGCTGACAAGAACAACTACAAGGAAATCCTTATCGATTCCGGTTACTATACTGAAGACAAACTGAAGTAATAGCCATTACCGCAATTAAAAAACAGGCGGGTCCTTCACCCGCCTGTTTTTTGGGGCGGGAGTCCCACAACACTAGACAAAAAGAGGAGGCGCATTAATGTCAAAAGTTTTGCTTGAAATGAACCATATAACCAAAACTTTTCCGGGCGTAAAAGCACTAGATGATGTAAACCTTCGAGTTGAGGAAGGAGAAATCCATGCGATCGTCGGAGAGAATGGCGCAGGAAAATCCACGCTGATGAACGTGCTTAGCGGCATCTACCCGTTCGGCTCCTATGAAGGTGATATCGTTTACGATGGCGAAGTATGCAAATTCCATCATATTAAGGATTCAGAGAAAAAAGGAATCGTCATCATCCATCAGGAACTCGCTCTTCTCCCTAATATGACGATCGGCGAGAATATGTTTCTCGGTAATGAGCGGGGAAGTAAATACTGTATTGATTGGAACAAAACCTATTCGGAGGCAGATAAATACCTCGAGATGGTAGGCCTTACGGATTCATCTAAAACACTTGTTAAGGATATCGGAACAGGTAAGCAGCAGCTCGTTGAAATCGCAAAAGCTTTGGCTAAGAATGCCAGACTGCTTATCCTGGATGAACCGACATCTTCACTGAACGAAAAAGACTCAAAGGCGCTTCTTGATCTTATGAAAGAATTCAAGGCGCAGGGAATGACGATGATCATCATTTCCCACAAATTAAACGAAGTATCCTATGTCGCAGACAAGATCACGGTAGTTCGAGACGGTTCGACGATCGTGACACTTGATTGCGAGAAAGACGATATATCTGAAGACATTATCATCAAAGCCATGGTTAACCGCGAGATGACGGACCGTTTTCCGAAACGTAAAAACGTCAATATCGGTGACGTTATGATGGAGGTAAAAAACTGGACCGTATATCATCCGGAGTTTACTTCCCGCAAAGTGGTAGATGATGTATCTATAAATGTAAGAGAAGGCGAGGTAGTCGGTATCTACGGCCTTATGGGTGCAGGACGTACGGAACTTGCGATGAGCATTTTTGGCCGTTCCTATGGAATAGGTATCAGCGGAACGCTGAAAATTGCAGGTGAAGAGGTCATTCTGAAAAATCCCAAACAGGCTATTCGTCATAAACTGGCGTATGTTACAGAGGACCGAAAAGGTAATGGCCTTGTCCTCTCCAATTCCATTAAACACAATACAACTCTTGCAAATCTTAAAGCTCTTACTGTAAAGGACGAAGCGGCTGACAGGCGTTCTCCTATTCCGAAGCTTGTAATCGATAAAGATAAAGAATATGAGGTTGCTTCCGAATATGTTGAGAAGCTAAGGACCAAGACTCCATCTGTCGAACAGCTGGTCGGAAATCTTTCAGGTGGTAACCAGCAGAAAGTTCTTCTGGCGAAGTGGATGTTTGCAGATCCGGATATCCTGATCCTGGATGAGCCTACAAGAGGTATTGATGTTGGCGCAAAATATGAGATCTACTGTATCATTAATGATCTTGTTGCTGCCGGTAAATCCGTAATCATGATTTCTTCCGAACTCCCTGAGGTCATCGGAATGAGTGATCGAATCTATGTTATGAATGAAGCAAAGATCGTTGGAGAGATCCCTGCTTCAGAAGCAACCCAAAACAATATAATGGCTTGCATCGTCAAGTCCGGAAAGGAGGCTGATGGTATTGCAAACGAGTAACACTGCTCAGAGTTCGAGCGCCGCTCCTAACAAGTTTATTAACTTCTTAAGAAAACATCATGTTTTTAATAAAGTTCGTGCGTTCCTGCAAAAATACATGATGCTTATTGCGCTGATCGCTGTTGTCATATTCTTTTCTTTCCAGAAAGGCGGCGCTATTCTTTTCCCGCAGAATATCAACAACCTTATTCAAACGAATGCTTATGTTTTTATACTTGCAACAGGTATGCTCCTTTGTATCCTCACCGGCGGAAATATCGACCTTGCCGTAGGATCTGTCGTCTGTTTTGCAGGCGGTGTCGGTGCCATCATGATGGATCGTTCAATTCCGTGGCCGGTTGCGGTAGTCGCCATGCTGGTCATTGGTCTTCTTGTTGGAATATGGCAGGGATTCTGGATCGCGTATGTAAACGTTCCTCCGTTCATTGCCACACTTGCCGGAATGCTTGCTTTCCGTGGACTATCCAACGTTGTTATGGGCGGCTTTGCCTATGATATCACGGACCAGAATTTCCTAAATATCTTCGGAGGCAAAGAAAACTGTTATGTGCCTGATTTCTTCGCAAATATAGGACCGGAGATAAAAGGGGAAAAGGGAGTTATCCTCAATAAGTTCTGCCTTGCCGTCGGTATCGCTTTTGTTATCGCACTTGTCATCTATACGATCCTGCATCGTATCCACCTTAAGAAAAACGGATATAAACTGCAGCCGATCGTATCTGTCATAATCAAGACAACATGTATTTCGGCGGCACTCCTGTGGCTGTTCTACAAACTGGCTTGCCATAAGGGCATTCTGACCCCCCTTATCTGGATCGGCATCGTTCTTGCGATATTTGCGTATATCACAACGAAGACCACTTTCGGGCGTAACCTTTACGCTGTAGGCGGTAATGAGAAGGCGGCAAGACTTTCCGGTGTAAACACCAGGATGGTCAAATTTAAGGCGTATGTAATGATGGGACTTCTTGCCGGATTTGCCGGTGTCCTCAATATTGCCCGATTTGTTGGTGCCAAGCCGTCGTATGGTAAACAGTATGAGATGGATGCTATCGCAGCATGCTTTATCGGCGGCGCATCCGCATATGGCGGAACCGGAACGGTCGGTGGTGTCATTATCGGTGCTCTTCTCGTTGGTGT
Organism: Clostridiales bacterium; assembly: GCA_017961235.1. Classification (GTDB taxonomy): domain Bacteria; phylum Bacillota; class Clostridia; order Saccharofermentanales; family Saccharofermentanaceae; genus Scatonaster. Next base: position 25,586 of record JAGCXQ010000053.1, read on the forward strand.
AATCAACAAGGGAATGGATATCATGGGAACAAGTGCAAACTACAAACTGGTTGTCAAAGGACTTGTACTGCTTCTGGCTGTTTTCTTTGATGTCATTATGAAGATGCGTAAGAAAGGAGGTGCCGAAGAATGAATACATCCGGTGCGAAAAAAGTTCTGAAGAAGAATGCAATGGCCTTAATTCTCTTCTTCGTTTATATTTTCTTTGTTATCATGACCAGGGGTGAGATATTCTCTGCATCCAACTTTACATCGCTCATTTCTCAGAATGCATATGTATTTGTTCTTGGAACCGGTATGCTGATGTGTATGCTGACCGGTGGTAACATCGATCTTTCTGTCGGTTCGTTTGTCTGCATGGCCGGTGCGGTGTTCGGAGTACTATCTGTAAACGCTCACCTCAGTACGCCAATTGCTTTGCTGCTCATATTCGGCCTTGGAATCGTTTATGGTATTGTTCTCGGTTTCCTGATCGCATATCTCAATATCCCGCCGTGGATCGCCACTCTTGCCGGATATCTTGCATTTAGAGGTGCAGGTACAGAAATACTCAACTCTGCTTCGAGAACCAGTGCAATTACAGGTTTCCCGTCGTCATTCCTGAAGCTGTTCTCCGGTAAAGTTGCAAAATCTGCCCCCGGAGCATCGATAAGCTACAGCTGTCTGGTCATCGGAATACTGTGTATTATTGTTGTCATTCTGATGAACTTTTTGACAAGATACGGCAAGCTTAAAAAAGGATACGAAGCAGATTCACTTCCGTACGTTATTCTCAAGAGTGTGCTGGAGGCTGCGGTGATCGGACTCATTACCTACAAACTCGCGAAAGACGGCGGTATTCCGGTCGTGTTGGTCTGGGTCGTTGCGATTCTCCTGATCTACAATTTCGTCTGCGAGAAGACAGTCATCGGACGTCGTTTTATGGCGGTCGGCGGCAATTCCGAGACAGCTCGTCTTTCGGGTATCAACAACAAGCATGTTATGTTTGGTGCTTACCTCAATATGTCTGTACTGAGTGTTATTGCTGCCCTTATGATGGTCGCAAGATTCCAGTCCGCGAATTCCGGTGCAGGTGTTAACTTCGAGATGGATGCGATTTCGGCCTGCGTGGTCGGTGGCGTTTCTGCTTATGGCGGATCCGGAACAGTGTTCGGAATGGTAATCGGTGCAACTCTCATCGGTGTCATCAATCTGGGCATGTCGCTTATCTGCAGCAAGTTTAATCTTAACCAGGACTGGCAGCAGGTAGTAAAAGGCGTAGTTCTTCTGGCAGCGGTTGTCTTCGATATTGTGTCGAAGTCAGATATGAAGTGGTCTTCGTTATTCCGTCGAAGAAAAAATATAAAAGAATTCTCGAAAGAGAATAGTCCTTCCTGAACGGGATAAACCATGTCCCCATATCCCGAGCGAGATACTGCTCCCCATCACTGATTTTTCAGTGATAGCGAGTGGTATTTCGCTTTTCTTTATATAGGTGGAGAATGACTCTATTTCTTGTGATACAATAGATAAGATACGAAAGAGAAAAGAGGAACGGCTCATGGACCTTTCAGTGGTCATGCCGGCGTATAACGAAGGCGAACACATATACAACAATCTTTTGGAAACGGATCGGATCATATCCGGGTTCTGCGACTCTTTTGAAATCGTTTGCGTCGATGACGGAAGTTCTGACAATACAAAAACTGAGATCGAACGGGCCGCCAATGAGTGTTCCCGTATTCGAATGGTCTCCTATACTCCGAATGGCGGTAAAGGCCATGCGATCAAGACCGGCGTCCTGGAGGCCAAAGGCGATGTCATTGGTTTTCTCGATTCGGATCTGGATCTTTCCCCGGATCACTTCGAAGACTTTCTTTCCCATATGAAATCGGAAAATGCCGACGTCGTGATCGGCAGTAAGATGCATAAAGAATCAAAACTGGAGTACCCCTTTATCCGCAAGTTCGTAAGCTTCGGATATTATGTCATGCTGCGGGTGCTTTTCCATCTGAAAGTGCACGACACGCAGACCGGCGTCAAGTTGTACCGCGCGGATATTCTGAAAAAGATCGTACCGGATGTCATCACCAAGGGGTTTGCATACGACATCGAACTTCTCGCGGTTGCCAACGAGATGGGCGCGAAGATCATCGAGCGGCCGATCCGTCTGGTATTTACCAGAGAAGGCGGATTCTCACGTATTCACATGAAGGACATCATCCAGGTATTTAAGGACACATTTAAGATCAAGAAAAAAGTCAGAAAGATCCATAAAGAGAGAAGAAAGACGGCGAAGAATAATGGGTGAGAAGTATGATTATCTGGTAGTCGGTGCCGGTCTTTACGGTGCGGTTTTTGCCCACGAGGCAAAAGCACTTGGCAAGAAAGTCCTCGTTCTCGAGAAACGTCCGCATATTGCCGGTAACGTGTACTGCGAGGATGTCGAAGGCATCAAGGTACATACTTACGGAGCCCATATCTTTCACACCAATAACACGGAAGTATGGAACTATCTAAATCAGTTCACCGCGTTTAACCGCTTCACCAACAGCCCGGTGGCGAACTATAAGGGCGAGCTGTATTCGCTCCCGTTTAACATGTACACCTTCAATAAGATGTGGGGCGTCGTGACACCGGAGGAAGCAAAGGCGAAGATTGAGGAGCAGAAAGCCGAGATGGCGGGAAAAGAACCCGGAAATCTTGAAGAACAGGCGATCTCCCTGATCGGTCGTGATATCTTTGAAAAACTCGTCAAAGGCTATACGGAGAAGCAGTGGGGAAGAGACTGCAAGGATCTTCCGGCGTTCATCATCAAGCGTCTCCCGGTGAGACTCACTTTTGATAACAATTACTTCAATGCACTCTATCAGGGTATCCCGGAAAAGGGCTACACGAAGATGGTGGAGAATATGCTCGACGGCATCGAAGTCCGTCTGAACACGAACTATCTCGATGAGAAAGAAAAGTGGAATGCCATGGCAGATAAGGTCATCTATACGGGCCCGATCGATGCCTATTTCGGCTACTCTCTCGGATATCTCCAGTACCGCTCGGTAAGATTCGAGACGGAGCTGCTGGATCAGCCGAACTTCCAGGGAAATGCGGCCGTCAATTATACCGACCGCGAGACTCCGTGGACGAGGATCATTGAACACAAGTGGTTCACTTTCGGAAAAGATGAGGACGGAAATGATCTTCCGAAGACCGTCATCAGCAGAGAATACAGTTCTGAATGGAAGCCAGGCGATGAACCGTACTATCCGGTCAATGACGAAGCAAATGGTGCACTGTACAGCAAGTACAGGGAACTTGCGGACAAAGAAGAGAAAGTGATCTTCGGCGGCCGTCTCGGAGAGTATAAGTACTACGACATGGATGCGGTCGTGGCATCGGCGCTGGCTATGGTAAAACAGCAGTTGAAGTGATACATTGAGAGTATCAGCGAGTGTTCGGGAGGAATAAAAATGGATAATCTGTATTTAGTGATGCCGGCGTATAACGAAGAAGCGAACATCGAGTCTGTCGTATCCGCCTGGTATCCTGTTTTAGAAGGCAAAGGAGAAGGCTCACGCCTGATCGTCGCAGATAGCGGAAGTGTGGACCGTACCCATGAGATCCTTCTTTCCCTGAAAGAAAAATACCCGAAGCTTCAAGTGCTTCCCGATACACTGAAACAGCATGGCCCGAAGCTGATCGCGATGTACAAGTACGCGATCGCACAGGGTGCAGACTATATCTTCCAGACCGATTCCGACGGCCAGACGAACCCGGACGAGTTTCAGGCTTTCTGGGATCTGCGTGATAAATACGATGCGATCCTCGGTAACCGTGTGGTAAGAGGAGACGGCAAGTCCCGAAAGTTTGTCGAGAAGTTCCTGTGCTTCCTTCTGAGACTTCACTTCGGTGTGAAGGTGAAGGATAGTAATGCCCCGTTCCGTCTGATGAAGGCTTCTCTCGTAAATAAGTATGTGGGCAGATTCAAAGAAGACTATAATCTTCCGAACGTCATGCTGACGACATTCTTTGCATACTATAAAGAGAACTACACGCTGCGTGAGATCACTTTTAAACCGCGTCAGGGCGGAAAGAATTCGATCAACATCAAGAAGATCTTTAAGATCGGCTGGGCGGCACTTGCGGACTTCCGTGCTTTCAAAAAAGAGATGAAAGCGGAAAAGAAAAGAAGTAAATAAAAAGGATAATAGAAACACATGAAAGAAGAAAAGAAAAAGAGAGGACTGGGAGAAGTGAAGGGTGAGGGCCTGGAGCAGAACTCCAAGGAGAAACTTGGTGAGAAACTGAGATCCTCCGCATCTTCAAAAGCGAGATCCGGTCCGGAAACAGAGAAAGAAGAACCGGCAGAAAAGAAAGAGAAGATACTTCCGGATCCATCCATTGAGAAGATGGACCGTCAGCAGGCGATGGAGTATTTCGGACTTCCGGCGTGGGCATCTAAGGAAGATCTGGACGACAAGTTCTGGAAACTAGGCAAAACTTATACCGCGCAGAAAGATGAACAGAAGCTTGCAGATATCTCTCTGGCGTACAGTATCGCCAGCGGTGAAAGAGACCGGAAAGCGGAAGAAAAGAAGGAAGAGACCGAGGCGAAGCATTACCTCGGAAAGACTTCAAAGCAGTGGAAGGATTTCTTTCATTATGAGGGATGGAAGTTCATCGTTGCGATCGCAGTGATCATCGGCGGCTGGGCGTTCATTAATTACTATTTCCTCGCGCCGAGAGTCGATGTCCGTATGGCATCGATTGGACACTTCAGCCAGGACGTCACGATCATGGAGTATTATCTCAAGGATAATCTCGGATGCAAGAATCCGGAGGTCAGGGATGCGGATGTAGTATCCGGAAACAGCGAAGATGAAGAAGTGGATGAGTATGGTGTCCAGAAAGCGACGAACCTGATGGCCGTTCATCCGGATATCCTGGTGTTCGATATGCCGACGGTTCCTGTTTATGTCAACAGCGGTGATCTTTATATCCTCGACGATGTTTATGAGAATATGAAAGCGACCTGGTCGAAGGAAGACCTTGCCCGGATCGAGCCGTACTACTACTCAAAAGCGAGATTCTACGAAGAGTTCCTGGATGATATGCCGGAGACCTATCAGGACGCGATGGAGCCTCTGAAGGAAGAAGACTATGTGGAACATATCTACGGATTCATCATCCGTGACAAGATCGATCAGGCATCTCTGGGATATAAGCTTCTCTGGAAGGATCCGAATATCGAGCGTGTCATCATCTTCGGTGTAGGCGCGGGAAGCAGCGATATCAATAAAGCGACCGAGCGCATGACGAAGATCCTTGAGGATATCGATGTGCTCAGAGTGGAATATCTTGCAGATCATCCGTATGCGGAGTCGGAGGACTGATCTGCATCTGATGCGCTTAGGGATCTTCCTTAAGAAGACGGATCTCCTCGTCGGAGAGCGCGTGCATCTCACCGGGCTTCTGTCCTTCTTTAAGCGTCAGTGTACCGATCCTTTCCCTGTGTAACGTCTCGACTGAGCGTCCGGTAGAAGCGATCATGCGCTTGACCTGATGTGTTTTTCCCTCGGTAAGAATAAGCCGGCAGGTGTGATCCGGAAGGATCTCAAGCTCTGCAGGTTTTAGTTTTTCCGGCGCGTGGTCTTTCTCGTGAAGCGTCATTCCGCTTGCGAAAAGCACTTTCTCTTTTTCCGTCAGTTCCTCTCCGGAGTAGGTGACCAGATACGCTTTTTCACGATGCCATTTCGGAGATGTCAGACGATGCGACAGCTCACCGTCATTGGTGAGGAGAAGTACACCTGTGGTGTGAAAATCCAGCCGTCCTACAGGTGAGATCTTCTTCGTTTTCAAGTTTGAAGGGAGCAGATCTCCGACGCAGGGAAGACGGTCATCGCTCATCGCCGTGAGGTATCCGTCCGGCTTGTTTAAGCAGAAGTACAGATACTGTCCGGCACGGATATTCTGTCCGTCCAAAGTGAGCTCAGAAGCCTGTTCTTCCGAGATGGAAAAGCCCGGATCACGGATCACTTCACCACGAAGACATACCCGTCCCTGCCGAAGCATATCCTTGACTTCGGTTCTGGTACCATATCCTGAATTTGCCAGCAATTTGTCTAGTCTCATGGGCATATTATATCAAAAATCCCTATCTTTCAACGCATGTAAAATGAAAAAATTGTGGTATAATAAATGTAGTATTTCAAAATGAGGAGTAGTATGGCTGCAAGTATTATCAATATCAAAGAAGGTATGCCGAAAGTTGATGTTGCCACCCGTAAATTACGGCTGGAACTCAATACTTTGCGCCGTGTCGGAGTCAATCAGGTGAAGATCATTCACGGGTATGGCTCTACCGGAAAAGGCGGGCTGATCAAGACAGCAACTCATGAGATATTGCGTACGATGCAGAGCGAAGGCCGTATCAAGGCATTCTGCCCTGGTGAGCAGTTTGGTCCTTTTGAGACGCTCGGCAGATCCATGGTCGAGAAATGTCCGGCATTCCGTAATGATCCCGACTGGGCAAAGGCCAATGACGGTATCACCATCGTACTTCTCCGATGAAGATCTCCTGGAACGATTTTGTAAAGCAGTGTGAGAGCTGCCAGGCATGTCCGCTTGGTGCGACTAGAACGAATGTCGTCATCTACCGTGGCAGTGTGGTCGCGCCGATCATGTTTGTCGGCGAGGGCCCCGGTGCGACGGAGGATGAACAGGGACTTCCGTTTGTCGGACAGGCAGGACGTCTTCTGCAGCTTCTTTTAGATGCGCAGGGCTTTTCTACCGAGGACTATCATATCGCCAATGTCGTGAAGTGCCGCCCGCCGGAGAACCGTGTGCCGACGGAGCAGGAAGCAGCTGCCTGTAAGAAGCTTCTGGGTACGCAGATACTGATCTGTAAGCCGAAGATCATCGTTCTTTTAGGAAAGACCGCATATACGCTTTTTACCGGAGATAAGAATGCGAAGATGACGCAGATCCGGGGAGCTTTTATCGAGAAGAACGGGTATCTGATCATGCCGACGTTCCATCCGGCATATATCCTTAGAAATAATAACGAGCGGGTCAAGCTCTGGAAGGATATTGAGCAGGTAAGAAGAAAAGCGGAGGAGATGGGTCTTATGGACAGACTTCCCACGCAGCCGGATATGCCGACAGAGAGACCTTCGAAATGATGCAGTGGCATCTGATCATGGGAAAACAAATTTTCACAGCTCCGTTGAAAAAAGGTATTGCACTATTTTATGACTTTTGATATACTTTCAAGCGTTGATTTACAACATTGCCGAATTGTGTAAGGGTAGCACTCCGGTTTCTGGCACCGTCTGTCTGGGTTCGAATCCTAGTTCGGCAGCCATAAGGCTGATTCTTCAAAAGAAGGATCAGCCTTTTTCTTTTACCTCTGGTATAATCGCTCTATTCAACGGCCGGAAAAAAGTGCATACTTGAAAGGTAAAACAAAGATGAAAGGGCTTGAATGAGATATGGCAGACCGTACACCACCCTGGATCGATGAGATCCCTGAAGGAGCTTTTATTACCACGGAGCCGTCCTATGAGACGGGAAAGTATTTTGACCGTTTTAGAAATGACCAGGCGGAAGGTCTGAAGTACTATTTCTACGATCCGTCCGAGCACGGGTTTCCGAAGAAGAAAGACTATCCGCTTCTTATCTTCCTGCATGGCGGATCCAATGCGCTCGTTGGAGAGCTCTGCATCAACTATACCGGCGCGGAGTACTATGCTTCCGATGATTATCAGAAGACGCTGGGCGGCGCGTATATCCTGGTTCCTATCGCAAATGAATACAGGCTGGAAAACGGCGGCTATGCAGGCAGCTGGGATGAAACATACATCGATCCGGTCATGAAGCTGATCGATGAGTTTATCGGAAAGCATACGGAGGGTGTCGGGGTGAAGTTCCTCCTGGGAAATTCTGCCGGAGCGAGATTTACGTTTGCCCTTGCGACGCATGCTCCGGACAAGTTCGATGTTCTGGTTCCTGTCGGAACGGACGCGATCCCGGACGACGATGTGATGGATGAACTGGAGAGAAACGGAGTGACGCTGTTCTTCGCTGATGGCATGAGGGATGAGATCGTAAGCCATGAGAAGATCGAGAGCAGACGTGCACGCATGGAGAAGATGAAGAACAGTTTCATCTATACACCGAAATGGGTATTTAATGCAGACAAAGGCATCGCATCGATCAACTTCGGTTTTGAGATGGGACAGCACTGCCTGATGAACGGCATCCAGTCAAATCTGATGTTCCTTGACGGGACACCGATGGATGAACGACTTCCGAATGGCGTCACCGGATGGATGGCACAAGAACTGAAAAGAAGAGAAATGAACAAATAATCGCCGATCAGGCGTATTTCTTCCCCGAAATGAAAATATATGAAAAGAAATCGTTGACAAAAAGATAGACAGCCTTGTATTATACTTTCGTTTCCTGAAAAAACGTGAGTTTCCGATGGAGGGGGAAGTAGTATGATCAACGTAGAGAGAAGAAAGAGAATACTTGAGATCCTGGAAAAGGAAAGCCGTGTTTCAACGACTGATCTTCAGGAGTGTCTCGGCGTGACCGGCGCGACGGTGAGATCCGATCTTCGTGACCTGGAGCGTGAAGGCGCGATCGTACGTTATCACGGAGGTGCCCGTATCTCCGACTCTGTTAAGCAGTCTTCCAACCCGGAAAACTATATGCTTCGTTCGGTGATGAGCGTCGCGGAGAAAACGGCGATCGGAAGAGAAGCCGGTAAATTCGTTCATGAGGGGGAGACCATCTTCATCGATGCCAGCTCCACCACTTTCCATATGATCCCTTTCATCAGTAATCTGGATAACCTTACTATCGTAACGAACGGTATCCACACGGCGATGGAGATCCAGAGATACAGTAATTTCCGCACCGTGCTGGTCGGCGGCGTGCTCCGTCCGCACTCCGGCGCGATCGAGGGACTGCTCTGCGAAGAGATGCTCCGCCGTATCAGCGGTGACAGTTATTTTGTATCGGGAAACGGATTCTCGCTGACATCCGGTCTGACCGGTCATAACTTCTATGAACTGGAACTGAAAAAACGCTTTGCAGAGAAGTGCAAGCGCTGTATCGCACTGGTTGACTCGTCGAAGCTGAATCAGGACTCCACGTCGTCCTTTATTCCGGCAGAGAAGATCGATGTACTGATCACAGACTCCGGCATAGCAGATGATCTTGCACAGGAGATCCGTGATTTCGGTATTGAACTGGTGATCGCTCCGAAGTGATCAGGCCGGATCTGAAACAGAGATCTTCTGTTTCAGCTGCTTCGGCGTGATATGTCTTCTTTTCTTAAACTGCGTAATGAAATAGCTTGAGGTGCTGAATCCCGTATCCAAAGCGATCTGGCTGATGCTCTTGGATGTGGTGATCAGGAGTTTTTCCGCCTCGGTAAGCCTTACATACAGAAGATAATCCGAGAAAGTCTGTCCGACGGCATGACGGAAGAAACGGGAGAAATAGCTGTAGCTCATGTTGCACATCTTTGCCATCTTTTCGGCGAGGACCGGCTGCTGATAGTTCTCGTGAATATAATCCAGAACAGTATTCAGACGCGCGATATCTTCCTGGCGGATACCCGGAGAAGAATATACGGATATGCCGTTTTTCTCCATACGGCGAAGATACCACAGGAAGATCCTGCAGATATCCGCGCGGATCGCCAGCTCGTATCCCGGCTCCTGCTCAGTAAACTCTCTGTGATAGTCCCGGATCAGCTCCGGAATATTGGTATTTTCCAGCTCTTCTTTTCTCGCAAGAAGAGAGAAAGATGTATTGTTCCCGAGACTTCTGGTCGTTGCCATAAGGAACGGCAGAAGATACTTCGCTCCGGTGGAATATGCCGAAGAGAAGAAGAATACAGTCGGATCAAACTGCAGGCAGTAGTACTCGCATGGCTCGAAGTGATGGAAAGCATGGACTTCGTTAACGTTGATCAGGAGCATGTCGCCCTCGTTGACCTCGATATCCTGATCCGCCATGGATGCGGAAAACCTGCCGCGGACCCCGTAAATGATCTCAACAAAATCGTGATAATGGGGAGCGATCTCACGGCAGGGACTTCCATCGTCCAGAAAATGCAGACAGCTGGCAATAGCATCTTGGAGATGAGGACGGTGAAGATCCTCGTACAATGCATTATCTGTAACGTGATTGTTCTGGTAAGACATGGTATACTGACACTCCCTCTGTTTATTTCTACTGATAAACAACATGTTCAGAATACCATGTCAAGCAAAAAAAAGAAAGATTTGCGACAAAATAGTGAAATAGCTACGCCGGTTCCGATGCACCCTCGGAGATGAGAAAATACTGCATTTCCAGGGATATCAGCTCAATAAACTGGGCAGGAGAGACGCCCAGTGCATGTGTGACCGCGAAAATGACGCGTATAGACGGATTTGCCTGTCCGCCCTCGAGCTTGCAGTAGTAGGAAAGGTTGATCCCGGATCTGGAAGCGACAACAAACTGGGAGAGTCCTCTTTCCCGTCTTAAGGTCCGGATCACTTTGCCGATAATGATCGATTCATCCATGATGATTCCTCCTTCTGATGATATTTTTATGTGAATATATGATATATGCGTACTCATATATGAGTAAATGAAAGATGTGCAAAAAGCCCTGAAAGAATCGGGATCGTACGAACATAGGAGAAAGATTATAGTTTTCACGCATATTGAAATGTTTCTGTGAAAAAAACGCACAATAATGTCGTATAATAGTGTTTAATGAGATAACTATGTGAGGTATCGAGCTAATGGCGCAAACGAATGATATACGTCTTCCATCCTGGATCTCCCCGGGAATGGTTTTCCAGCAGGGAGTCCCGGTGGTGCTCCGCGGCAAGGTGGGATCTTCTTCCGTTCCTGTAACACTGGAGGTTATGAAAGATCCGACAGATGGACGTAAAGTATCGAAGCTGGACACGGATTACGGTGTCATCTTAAGTCTGGAGACCGTGTCCGAGGAGGACGGATCTTTCCGATTCACGCTTCCGCCTTACCGGTCCTCTACCGACGCCTATACGCTCGTTTTCCACTCTCTGACGGATACACTGACGATCGAGGACTGCCGGTGCGGTGATGTCTGGGTACTCTTCGGAGGCCGCCCGCTCGCAGCATCGATCTCCCAGACCGCGGCTCCGCGTACACCGCTTAAGAAGGACGTTATGCCGCTTCTGCGTTTTTATTCTCCGGAGAAGGGCGTACTCGACCAGGTCGATGTACTTTCTTATGAACCGATCCTGACAGAGGAGAAATCGAAGTGGATCCGTATCCGCGATACCCTGGAACTGGCCAGTGTCTCGTCAGTTGCTTTTTCCTTTGCATATCACCTGGCAGAGCAGCTGCACTACCCGGTCGGTATCCTCGATCTTGCCGAGGAGTATGCACCGATCTACCGCTGGCTCTCCCACGAAGGAATCGATAACAATGATGCGATCCGTGAGTATCTCGAAGAGAGAAATCTCTACTTCGACGAAGAGGGATGGCGTGCCAATATCGCGCGTCTCACCGAGAAAAAGAGCGCGATCATTGACGGTTCCCTGATCAAGGATGAGGAAGAGGAGGAAGGATCCGAGCCGAAGAGTGAAGAATCCTTCGTTTTCGAAGATGAGGAGAAGGTCGATGTTCCAATCGATCCGGAAGGCGCGCTCGCCTTTGAAGATCATAAGGGCGGACAGCCGGAGGAGAAGCCGGAAGAAAAAGAAGAGGACGATGCGGCAGATGAGAAGGAGAATGCAGATGCTCCGGCAAAAGCACCTGCCGAAGATACTTCCGATGATGAACCGCCGCTTTCTTTCCCGACCGAGGAACTCAAGCATTTTGAGAAGAAAAATAATCACGATCTGCTGAACTCCATGATCCCGTCTGCAGAGACGGTCATGACCGATACACTTGTTTCGGAAGCGGCACACCGTCCGCTCGTAGGTCCTGCGGACATGATGTCGGTATTCTTTAACCACCGTCTCGCGCCGCTTTGTGACACGAGTATCCGAGGTATCGTATTCGCTCCGGATGCATCGGACGCCCAGATCGGTGATCTATACACCGCGATGGTCCGCCAGCTCCTGGTAGATCTGGCAAGAGTATTCGGTCCCCGTGAGATCGAGGATAAGAATCAGGTACCGTCCTTTATCATCATGCAGCTGCATCCGGATGCCATGGATCCGGAAGAGCCGTTCCGTCACGTGGAATTTAATGAGCGCCTCTGTGCGATCCGAAGAAGATTCCCGATGCCAATCGGTATCTTAGGACAGCATGACCTTCTGATCCCGGATAAGACGGTCTCCTTTACGATCGGACGAAGACTGTCCTGTATCGCGCTGGGACTTCACTTCACGCCGAAGATGCCGGCTTCCTCGCCGGAGTGCGTCGGTGTCGAGGTGATAGGAAATAAAGTCATGCTTTCTTTCGATAATACGGTCGATGGTCTCCGCCTGTCGGAGAACGAATCCGTACTTCGCGGATTTGCGGTCTGTGATGAGAGCCGCGTATATGTTCCGGCATCGGCGAGGATCCTGCACGGTGTGCGCGTCATGGTCTGGAATGACGATATCCTCGATCCGGTCGGCGTAACTTACGGATATTCTCCGATCCCGCATCAGGCGACATTCAGAAACCGTATCGATCTTCCGGTACTTCCGTTCCGCTTTGATAAGATCCCGTCGGAATACTGCCCGGATCTGACCTTCACCTCCTGTGAAGACATTACCTTTACCGGCAAGAAGACGTGGGACAGTGATTTTGAAAAACTGGAAACCTATAAGATCACGAAAGGCAAAGCGACGATCTACCGTGAAGTGATGAATAAGACGCAGGGTGCGGCTTCTCTCCGTATCGAGTACGAGCCGGAGAACAGCCTTCTGTCCTTCGGACCGGTGCTGTCGTATGCGTCCGTCATGGCGCCTCTGAAGTTCTCGAGAGCCAGAAGGATCTGCCTGGATATCTTTAATCCCGACCAGTTCGAGAAGACCATGCAGATCTCCGGATTCAGAGGAGAGGCGACGATCGAGATCGGACTTCGCTGGCAGACGATTTCCCTGAACTGGGCATCCTTTGATGACATGGAGATCTCGGATCTGGTATTTACTATCTTCGACAGACAAAGATCCGGCGCAATTTATATCGATAACATCCGTTTCCTTCCGTAGGAAACATAAGAAAGAAGGGAGGCATGCCATATGGTTGAAGATCTGTTACCGGCATTTGAAAAGAGCTTACTGGAATCATCCGGCTCCATTCCGGTGGTATTTGAGGGCGTGGAACATTGTTACGAGACATCTACACCGTTTCCGACAGCCAGCCGTCACACCTCTCATGAGCTTCTGTATCTTCGTCGCGGAAAATGCGAATTCGTGATTAACGGAAAGACGGTAAATGTCACGAAGGGAACTACCCTGATCATCCGTCCGCAGGTCATGCACTCCGTCCGTGTGGTGGAAGGCCCGGCAGATATGGTCGTGCTTTATTTCGGATTTTCCTCGGATATGGCAAAAGCACAGCAGGCGCTTCTTTCCAAGCCGAAGGATACACAGCCGATGGCAAACGGACGTCTCCGCGGAGGCCCGACGGTCCCGTTCCTGCAGGAAAATGTTTCCTCGCTGCCGCTGGAGTATTTCCTGGACTTTGCCCAGGGAGAAAGTACGGTCGGAGACGGTTCCAATTACCTGATCATCTCCGGTAAATCCCGTCAGGCGATCGGTGTGCTCGCCGAGCGCATCATGCGCGAGAGCCGGTCCGATATGTATGCGAAAGACATGATGATGCAGCTCCTGACGATGGAGCTTCTGATCACGCTTTCCCGAGCACTCCGTGAAGAGTGGGAGGAGAGCCTCCGTGTGAAGAACGGCAAAGCCAGAGAACTGGTCCTTATTGCCAGAGATTATCTCGATGAGAACTATGACCGCGGGGTAACCGTCGCGGAGACCGCTTCGTATGTATTCTTAAGCCAGGGATACTTTACCAGAGCTTTTCGAGATGAATTCGGCATCAGCCCGATGAACTACCTGATGCAGATCCGCATCGAGGCCGCATGCCGCCTCCTGACCCAGAAAGAGATCAAGGTAAGCGGTATCGCGACACAGGTGGGATTTTCCAGCCCGCAGAGATTTAATGTTGCTTTTAGAAAGCAGAAGGGCATGACGCCCATGGAATACAGACATATGTACACAGAGTAAGGAGAGATAGAAGAAATGAGTATTTACGATGATGATTTTCGAGTGCCGGAGGAAAGCCGGAAAGGGATGGATCTCCCGCGTATCGAGCGGGCTGTAAGAGAGATCCTGATCGCTGTCGGCGAGGATCCGGACAGAGAAGGACTTCTCGAGACGCCGAACCGCGTTGCCCGTATGTATGGAGAAGTCTTCTCGGGACTGCATCGTGATATCACTAAAGACATCAAGACCTTCACCTCGGATAACGACGAGATGATCCTGATCGGTGACATCCCGTTCTACTCGATGTGCGAGCATCACCTCCTTCCGTTCCACGGCAAGGCACATGTCGTCTATGTCCCGAAGAACGGGAAGATCTTAGGCCTTTCCAAGGTCGCACGTATCGTGGATACACTTTCCAGAAAACCCCAGCTGCAGGAGCGCCTGACCTCCGAGATCGCAGACACCATCCAGAAGGCTGTCGATGCCATGTCGGTCTGTGTCGTTCTCGAAGCCGAGCATCTGTGCATGACGATGAGAGGTATAAGAAAGCCGGGAAGCAAGACCGTTACTTCCGCGATGAGAGGCGGCTGCCGCTCGGATGCAAGGACCCGCTCGGAAGCGCTGGCGCTGATCAACCGCCCGCGGAACATCATCTGATACATTGAGGGGGGCTTCATGAGCATGTCGAATTCATCTTCGGTATGGACGATCCGGGACAGAGATCTTGATTACGGGGAGAAGATCCTCCTCATGGGGATCTTAAATGTCACGCCGGATTCTTTTTCCGACGGAGGTTTCTTCTATACTCCGGAGAATGCTCTTTCTCAGGCCGTAGCACTGGTAGAGGACGGCGCGGATATCCTGGATATCGGTGCGGAGTCCACTCGTCCGGGCTCAGAGAGGATCTCTGCGGATGAGGAACTTTCCCGTCTGATTCCTGCGTTAAAGCTGATACGTAGTGAAGTTTCCGTACCGATCTCGATCGATACATATAAGAGTAAGACCGCAAGAGAAGCCCTGAAGTTCGGCGCGGATATTATCAACGATATCTGGGGACTGCAGTATGACAGGGAACTGGCGGATGTTGTCGCCGAGGCCGGCTGCGGACTGGTCATCATGGCCAATTATTTCGATGAGAAGATCTTTAAGAGAAAGGGAGACATCGTGGATGACTGCCTTTCATTCTTCGAGATCAGTGCCAATATCGCAGAAAAAGCAGGGATCAAAAGAGAGAAGATCCTCTTTGATCCGGGCATCGGATTCGGCACGAATACCGAAGAGTCCGTAGAGCTTATCCGCTCGATCAAAAAGATCCAGGATGCGGGGTATCCGCTTCTGATCGGACCTTCCAGGAAGCGATTTATCGGCGAGATACTGGACGGCGTTCCGGCCGAGGAAAGAGATGCCGGAACGGCAGCTGTTACGCTGTTCTGTCAGGAGCAGAAGGCAGCATGTGTCCGTGTGCATAATGTCTTTGAATCTGCGACGGCGCTGAAGGTATTCACCAGACTTCAAGGAGGGGACAATGGATAAGATCATTCTGAAGAATATGCGCTTCCGGTCCTTTTCCGGAGTGCTTCCCGAAGAAAAATCGGAAGGCCAGAATTTCGTGGTGACACTTACACTGGAGCTCAAGGAGATCCCCGGATGCCGTACCGATAAGCTCTCGGATACAGTCGATTACGGCAAGGTCTTTTCTATGACGAAAGACTATGTCGAGAATGCTTCCTGCGATCTGATCGAATATATGGCGGAAAACATTATCATTCTTATCATGCGGGCCTTTTCCCTGGTGGAGAAGATCACCTGCGAGATCCAAAAACCGACTGCACCGATCGATGGAGACTTTGACTACATGAGTGTCATCATCGGGCGGACAAGACAGGAACTGGAGGCGGTGTTATGAGTGAAGCATATCTCTCCCTGGGAAGTAATATGGGTGACCGTATTAATAACTTGAGCCGTGCGGTGGCTCTTTTGCACCGTCCTTTGGAAGGGACGAGGGTGGAGCAGGTGTCTCCTGTTTTTGAAACGGCGCCTGTCGGATTTAAAGAGCAGGATGATTTCCTGAATATCTGTGTAAAAATCGAGACGGATCTGGAGCCGCTGGCGCTCCTTTCCCTCTGCCAGAAGATCGAAGAGACACTTCATCGTGTGCGTACGGTCCGCTGGGGACCGAGAACGATCGATGTGGATATCCTGACATACGACGATTTCCAGATCACTTCTCAGCATCTTACGATCCCTCATCCGAGGATGTATGACAGAGGATTTGTGCAGGTGCCGCTCCTATTTATGCATGGATACTCGGAGATCCCTGAAAAATGGGCAAAAGACGTCCGTTACTATGGTATCCTGCCGGACGTCAAGGTTGAATGAAACAGGAAAACCGATATAATATAGATATTCAGAGCAGCTTCGAAAACTTGGAGGTATTAAATGGGCGAACAGGAAGCAAAGAAGGTCAATCACTCTTCAGGGGGGAATCCCTCGAACGAGTCGCAGCCGCCGAGAAATAATAACAACCGTAACCGGAGAAGAAAGCCGGGAAATTACGGCGGAAACCGTGACCGCAACAATAACTACAACCGCAATAACCGCTCCAATAACGAAGGGAATCAGAACCGGGAAAGAAGAAATGACAACCGGGAAGATAGAAGACCGGATAACCGTGAGGCAAATGCCGGAAACGGATCCGAGAAGCGGGAGTATCAGAAGAAGAACTATGACCGGAAGAACTCCGATCATCGTGAAGGAAGAGAAAAGAAGAACTGGAACCGCCGCCGTCCCGCTGAGGAGACCGTGGAGGATATCAGAAAAGATAATGAGCGCATCGAGAAGGATATTTGGCTGGAGATCGCCAGCATCCATTCGGTGAAACTCGACTGAGTTTGATATAATTAGAGAAAGAAAAGGGAGGAAAAAAGAAGCATGAAGGGATTGTTTATCACATTCGAAGGAATCGATGGATGTGGAAAGACGACCCAGATCGAGATGCTTTCCGGTGACCTCCAAAAAGAAGGTATCCCGTTCGTCCTGATCCGTGAACCGGGCGGAACTTCGATCGGAGAGAAGATCAGGACGATACTGCTGGATAAAGCGAACAGCGGGATGGATGAGAGAACGGAGCTTCTTCTTTACGAAGCAGCCCGTGCGCAGATCGTAAGGGAAAAGATCATTCCGGAGCTCCAATCCGGGAAAGTCGTGATCTGTGACCGCTTCTACGACTCGACGATCGCTTATCAGGGATACGCCAGAGGACTCGATCTCAAGGAGATCGATTTCCTCAATAACTGGAGCGCTGCCGGCATCAAGCCGGACATCACGTTCCTTCTGGATCTGGACGAGGAGACGGCATACAGAAGACGTCACGGCAGATCTGATGAAGAAGACAGACTCGAGGCGGAAGGTCTTCTGTTCATGAAGAAAGTACGCGGAGGATATCTCTCCCGTAGTAAAGAAGATGCAAGATTTCAGGTGCTTGATGCCTTAAAGACACCTGAAGAGATCTATCAACAGATCAGAAAAACTGTCTGGGAGGTAGTACAAAAATGAAACTGGTATTTGCGATCGTGCACGACGAGGATACGCCCCGTCTGATGGCAGAATTAAATAAAGCAGGCTTCCGTGTGACAAAGCTCAATTCTTCCGGCGGATTTCTCCGTTCCGGCAACACGACCCTGATGATCGTCGTCGAAGTGGAAAAACTTCAGGAAGTACTCGATCTGATCCGGAAGTATTCTTCCTCCCGCCGTTCGGCGATCAACAGCATGACGCCGATGCCCATGGGCGGCGAGAGTATGCCGTATCCGGTAGATGTTACTGTCGGCGGTGCGACAGTATTCGTCGTCAATGTAGAACAGTTTGAAAAGATGTGACGTATGGCTTTTTCTGAACTGATCGGACAAAATGAAGCAAAACAGCGCCTCGGGGTGTCCCTTACCGGAGAACCGGGGCACGCTTTTTTATTGGTCGGACCATCCGGCATCGGTAAGAAGACCCTCGGAAGAGAATTCGCCAAGGGCCTTCTTTGCAGTCATCCGACAGAAAACGGCGCTTGCGGGACCTGCCCGAGCTGCCACTATATGCAGGCCGGCACGCATCCGGACTATAAAGAACTTCTTCTTCCGCAGGGTGAAAAGAACATCAAGGTCGCAGACGTCCGCTCGAAGATCTTATCGGACGTCGGCATCATGTCCCAGATCGCAGAGAGAAAAGTCTATCTGATCGATGCGGACGGACTGGCGGAAGAGGGACAGAATGCACTTCTTAAGACTCTTGAGGAGCCCCCGAAGCATGTCGTGTTTATCCTGACTGTTTCCGATGAGGCAAAGCTTCTCCCGACCATACTCAGCAGAACGGTATCGATCCGCCTTCTCCCGAATACGGAAGAAGAGGTAAAAGAGGCGATCCTCCGAAGAAATCCGGATACACTTCCTGAAGAGGCACAGCTTTTCGCAAAGTTTTCCAATGGTGTGATCGGGTATGCGCTCAACCTCTGCGAGAGTAACTGGCTGATCAATGACTGGGAAGAAGTGAGGGATCTGATACTTCGTATGCCGGAAATATCGAGAACGGAGCTTCTGACGGATGTATATTCCTTCTTTGATGAGGAAAAAGAGCACTTCCGGGATATCCTCTCCCTGATGAGCATGGTCTATGACGAGATGGCGATCTGCGCAACGGATAGCAGTTCCGACTGCTTGCATGGCGAAGAGAAAAAAGATAAGATGGTCACTGTGATTCAGAAATATCATCTGGATGTGCAGAAGATCGGGAAGTGTAATGCGATCCTGACGACTGCCGCCAAAGCACATAAAGCGAATGGAAACTTTGAAATGATCGTATGCCGGATGCTTCTGGCATTAAAAAAGGAGAATATGAATGGCTAAAGTAGTAAATCTGCGCTTCCACGATGCAGGTAAGCCGTACCGCTTCCTGGCGGGAGACTTAAAGCTTAAGGTCGGAGACGCAGTCATGGTGAATACGGCACTGGGACAGGATATCGCATTTGTCGTAGATGAACCCTTTGATCTTCCGGAGGAAAAAGTCGATGAGACGATCCTTCCGGTACTGCGCTATGCAAATGAAAAAGAGATGGAGCACTACCACGAGAAGAAAGAAAGAGAGAAAAGTGCTTTTTACAAATGCCTCGAACTCATCGAGAAAAGAGAACTCCCGATGGCGCTCGTCGAAGCAGTCTATTCTTTCGATGGAAGAAAACTCACTTTCTACTTCACGGCAGACAAGCGCGTCGATTTCCGTGAACTCGTAAAAGACCTGACATCGTGCTTCCGGACTCGTATCGAGCTTCGCCAGATCGGCTCCCGTGAGCAGGCGAAGATGGTCGGCGGACTTGGTATCTGCGGAAGAGAACTCTGCTGCTGCTCTTACCTTGACCAGTTCCTGCCGGTTACGATCCGTATGGCAAAAGACCAGGGTCTTTCCATGAATCCGACGAAACTTACCGGTACCTGCGGACGTCTGATGTGCTGTCTTTCCTACGAACAGGCCGCATACGAAGATGCAAATAAACGCGTGCCGAAGGTCGGAAAGAAAGTCAAGACACCGGACGGCGTCGGCGTGGTTATTTATTCGGATCTTCTGAAGGAGAAAGTAACGGTACGTTTCGAAAAAGAAGAGGAAACCGAGATGCAGATCTACGATGCTGCCGACGTATCTCTTCTGAATCCGCCGCAGCCACAGTGCAAACAGGACTGCCCGAGAAAGAAGCAGCAGCCTGAAAAGCGGGAAGAATAGTATTCGGCATTTTAGGGTCCACTATTTTTTACATTTTCTTAATTTACAAAATCAAAAAAGTAGTGTTTAATGAAATCGTAGACCAGATAAAGGAGGATAAATAATATGGCATATGTAATTTCTGATGCATGTCTGTCTTGCGGTTCCTGCGAGGGTGAGTGCCCGGTAGGTGCTATTGCTCAGGGCGATGGCAAGTATGAGATCAATGCAGACCTCTGTCTTGAGTGTGGTTCTTGCGAGGCTGCTTGCCCGGCTGGCGCTATTTCTCAGGGCTGATCGTGCAATAATAACGTAAAGCAGAGGGATCTGATCCCCTTTCGGGGAGCAGATCCTTTTTACGTGAGAAGGAGTTTTTTCTCTTGGAATTTGATCAGAAAACAGAGACGATGGAGGATCTCGGGAGAAATGGTGCCCGGTTGATCCAGAGCAAGGACGGTTTCCGCTTTGGCGAGGATACCGTGCTTTTGGCGTGGTTTGTCTCTGAGAATCTCCGTCTCCGGCAGGCAAGACCGATACGGGTCCTCGAACTGGGAACGAACTGCGGAGCTGGCTCGATCCTTCTTGCGGCGCGTCGATCTGATCTTCGGATCGATGGAGTCGAGAGGCAGAAGGAAGCCGCAGAGATATTCCAAAGAAACATAGAACTGAATTCGTATTCGGACCGTATGCGGGGATTCTGCATGGACCTTCGGGACCTTCCTTCCCCGGAGATCCCGGGAAATGTCTATGATGCGGTCTTTATGAATCCCCCGTATAGAAAAGAAGAGGAAGGGCCCGTCACATCCACGGACCGCCACAGCCGGGAACTACTGGAAGCCCGTTTTGCGGTGCATGGCTCGGTGGATGATTTTCTTTCCTGCGGGAAGAAAATGCTTGCATCCGGCGGAGATCTCTTCCTCGTAGATCGAGCCAAAGATTTTTCCTCGGTCATGAAGACCTGTATGGAACTGAATCTGATCCCGAAGAGGATCACCTTCGTCCATCCGTATGCGGAAAAGGAAGCGACGCTCTTCCTTCTGTCTGCGAAAAAGGGTGGAAAGATGACCGGAACAGTCATCACTCCGCCCCTGATCCTTCGGGATGATACACGTGAATATACCCCTCAGCTGAAGAAAATATATAGTGAGGATAATTGATATATGCTGTACTTAGTGGGAACTCCGATCGGAAATATGCAGGACCTGTCGCCACGTGCGATCGAGGTCTTATCCCATGTGGATCTGGTTGCCTGTGAAGATACCAGAAGAACTGGACTTCTGCTGTCGCATTTCGGTATCTCGGCAAAACTAATGAGCTACCATGAACATAACAAGGCATCCGCCGGAAGCAAGCTGATCGCCCGCCTTAAAGAGGGTGCGGAGATCGCACTGGTTTCCGATGCCGGCATGCCGAGCATCTCCGATCCGGGTGAGGATCTGGTCAAGCTCTGTATCGAAGAAGGTATAGATGTTACCGCTGTCCCCGGACCGGTGGCAGGTATTACCGCACTGGTGCTTTCCGGAATGGATACGCGTCACTACTATTTCGAGGGATTTCTCCCGGTGGAGACCAAAGACAGAAAAGAACGTCTCGCCGTAGTTGCGGAAACATCCGTCACGACGATCCTTTACGAAGCGCCGCACCGTCTTCTAAAGACACTTTCTGACCTTTCGGGAGCAGGAATGGGATCGAGAAGGATCTCCGCCTGCCGGGAACTGACGAAGAAATACGAAGAGGTCACCCGCGGAACGGTTGATGAAGTCATCACTCATTTTGAGCAGGTTCCGCCCAAGGGGGAATTCGTACTTGTTCTGGAAGGAGCCCCCAAAAACGATGCGAAAAAGAAGCTTTCTCCCGAAGAACGCCGAAATGTCATTTTAGATTTAGAAAGTAAGGGATTATCTACCAAAGATATTGCAAAAACCCTCTCTTTGGAGTGGGGAGAGAGCAAAAAGGCTCTATACGATGAGGTCCTTGAAATGATAAAATAATGTAGATAGTCTAGTTTAGGGGAGAATTTAGATGGTCGCCGACGATTCCGGTTTTGTATCAGCATTATATGACTCGACGATCAGTCTTGATCCGCAGCTTCTGGCACAGGCAGACAGCCTTCTGGAAAATGTGGCAATGAGCACATTCGTAGTCTTCCCGAAAGAGAAGAGACTGTTCTTTTCCAAAGGCATGACAGAATACCTCGGTCCCGTGGCGGCAGAGGATATGCTTCTGGATAATTTCCTGGAATTCACGGATCCTGACGAGCAGCGTAATCTGAAAGTCCGTTATGAAGAGGCTTTCTATGACCTGGCGGCAGCAAATCACAAGGTCGTTTCCTTCGAACACAATATTATTTCCCATACCGGACATCTGTATCACGTGCGCGTGACCATGCAGGCGGTGAAGAAAGAGAATCACCTCCTGATCTTCGGCATGATGGAAGACTATACCAGCAGCTTCGGTGAGATCGTATATGAGAAGCTTCTGTCCGATTCGATCGACGGATATGTTTTCTGCTATGAGAGCGAAACCGACCATGTACGCTTTAATTCCTCACTGGCAGATCTTCTGGATTTCCCGACGCACGAGCTGCAGCACGCGACGAAGGAGATCGGTAACCTCGTAAATCCCGAGGACTATTCCGCATTCGTTTCGATCATGCAGGACGATAAGGAAAAGAAGGAAAGATTCGGTCTGGACTTCCGCATCCTTTCTCCGGTACAGGGAGAGGTCTGGGTGCACTCCTGTGGTGTCTTTGACTTTACGTCCCCGGATCAGAAACACTATAAGATCGGTATCCTCGTGGATATCACAGATAAGAAAAAGACAAACTCGCTTCAGCGACTGATCATCGACGGATCCGAGGCGATCACTTTTACCGCCGATATGAAGCGTGGAATCATCGAATTCTCTCCGAATCTGAAAGAAGCTTTCCCGGATATGGATCTTACCTATTCCGGTGATATCATCCATAGAATGGCGGAGGAAGTCATCGAGGATGACAGAAAGCGCTTTATCGAGACATTTACCTATCTCGTGGATGAAGAGAGAGATACCTTCTCCATCGAATTCCGTGTATGGGGAAATGACGATCAGATCAGATGGCTTGCCAGCCGTGGAAAGACCGTCTATGACAGCAGTAAGCAGGCGCTCGTGATCATCGGTTCGATCTTCGACCTTACTTCCATGAATGAGATGCGTGAGAATGTGGAGAAGAACTCTTCACGTAATTCCCTGACCGGACTTCTGGCGCGTGACCGTCTCATCACGGACCTCGATGAGATGATCCATAACAGGGACGTTCTTTCTGCTGCGATCGTACTGATCGACATCAAGGATTTCCATGTATTTAATGACCGTTACGGAAGAGAATCCGGCGACAGGCTTCTTGTCACCATCGCGAAGAAACTCCGTGAGAGCAGTCCGAAGGATAGTGAACTCTATCATATCAATGTAGATACATTCTGCCTTCTTTGGAAAAATGCGACACGTGTCCAGGTCGAGAACCACATGAAAGCCATCAAGGAAGAGATGAATGAACCGCTGATCGTAGATAGAAGCACGATGTATGTGTCTTTCTCGATGAGTGCGGCGATCTTCCCTTCCTGCGGAAATGTCGCGGAAGAACTTCTCGTGAACGCGGAGATCACGCTGCATAAGGTCAAGCAGGATCCGCGTCTTACGTATTCGATCTATACTCCTCAGTTCAAGGTGGAACTGAAGGAGAGACTGGACTTCGAGTTCCAGATCAGTAAATCCGTCCGTGAAGGAAACCAGAATTTCCTTCTTTACTTCCAGCCGCTGGTCGATGCAAGATCAGAGCGTCTGGTCGGATGTGAGGCACTTCTCCGCTGGAGATCTCCGCAGGGAAATCTCATCAGTCCGGAGAAAGTTATTGCGGCTGTCTATGCGACCGGTCAGATGAATATCGTCGGTGACTGGATCTTAAGGACCGCGATCAAGCAGTGCAAGACATGGATCGATTCCGGTGTTTCCGAAGACTTCTATGTGCATATCAACGTTACAGCAGAAGATATGGCAAGGATCGACTTTGCGGATTATGTTATCCAGCTTCTTTCCGAGTATGGACTCCAGCCGAAGAACATCCTTCTGGAGATCACGGAGACGACCCTCATGAAGAATCTTGCGATCTGCCGTCAGAACATGATCAAGCTCAGATCGAACGGTATCCGCATCGCACTCGATGACTTCGGTACCGGATATTCCTCGTTTAACTACCTTCGTGAATTCCCGGTAGATGAGATCAAGATCGACCGTGCGTTTGTCGATCAGGATGACCGTTTCAATATGTCGTTCATCTCGGCTATCGTTCTCCTTACCAGAACCATCGGCATGACCGTATGTGTCGAGGGTATCGAGACTGCGCAGAAAGCATCCCGCATACGATCCCTTGGTGTCGATATCTTCCAGGGATACTATTTTGCAAGACCTCTATCTCCTGAGGATTTCGAGAAGAAGTACTTCTCCGGAGCCAAGTTCCGTGCCTCAAAAGAAGAAGTACAGGAGAGGACCCGAAGAGGCGAGTAAGCGGAGAAACGCATCGGTCTATATAATTAGTTTTGAAAGAAGAGATCTGTATATATCTTCTGAAGGGACAGTATCCGAAACTTAAGGAAAAACTATTGTCTTCGGATCCGTCGTCTTTGTTTATTTCTTCCGTTACCGTTAGAAAAAGAACTATCTCAAAACAATGTTTTGGGACAGTTCTTTTCGGTTATTTCGGATCTTATCAGTTAGGATTGTATAGGTTCCGGAGGCAGGCTGCTGGTGATTACATCACACTCTTCATAAATAATGATATCCATGTCCAATTTCTCGTATAACTCTTTGTTTTCCATTCTATTCACCTCTTAAAGAATACTAGCGTAGTCATCTGCAATAAGATTATAGAAATAAAGCGAGCTGACCAGTTTTTTCAGAGCTTCCGTTCTTGTTTCACTCGTTTCTCTTACTATAACATTATAACAGTAATTCATCGGCGAGTATGTTATGCTTCCAAGGGAAGATCCGGAAGAACTGACCGTGATCTCATAAGGATCATTCAGTTTCTGTATCGGAATATTTCTGATCGATACGATGGTGTATTCTCCTGACTTTTTAGCCGGAAGAGTTTTATCTCCAAGCTTGAAGACTGCACCATCAGGAACACCGGTAAAATAGAGGTTCATCGTGATCTCGGACTTTAATACCAGATTTACCATATAAAGACTGATATCGTCATTTACTTTTCCATTTCCTGTATAGTTATAGAACCGTACGGCATTTGATGATGCAAGATAATCCGGAGTCCGATCTTCTTCCGAAAGGAAGGAGTCAGCAAGAGTAGCGGTGTTGTAATTGAAATAACGTTGAGATGCTGCGCCATAATTCAGCATTGCTTTGACCAGGCGCTGCGCTCTTCCATAACGGTCCTGATGATCCAGAATATACTTGGCATACTGTGCAACAGAGTATTCGTATTTCTGTCCGCCGGCCTCTCCATCGATCATCTGAGCGGTAATGGTTGAGGTCATCTCCTTTGAGGAGACTCTGCACTTGAATTTATAGCAGACTCTTCCGCCCAGGTTTTCTTTCTCTGCAGATGTAACTTTTAATTCCTGAGTACTTACATCTGTGCCATCCAGGCTGCTGACAGTGAATACCATCTTGGCAGTGCTGCTGGAAGCGGTGGCATCATCGAGGAACATGTAGAAGTTTACTCCAATATCGCCTTCCAGACTTAAGGAATAACCTGCAAGATGTTCGCCGATGTTAAGATCGATCAGGTCACCAAGTACGATGACCTTGGTGCTAAAGTATTCTAACATGAATTTCCCTGAAGTATAGTCTTCCAGATGCTCCGGAGCAACATGACAGCGTGGATTGAAGTCAAGATTATAGCCGAGGTTATAGCAATCGAACCCGACCCATTGCAGGTTTTTCGGATTCGCATAGAGGAATATGTCTTCCAGACTGTTGCAATAGGCAAAGACAGACTCTCCAATGGAAGTTACGCTGCTCGGAACCGTGATCGAGCGCAGGTTGAGACATGTGCTAAAAGCATAATCTCCGATCGTTTTAACACCTTCTGGAATAGCTAAGGTCTTCAGTCCTTTGCACCTTGCAAAAGCCTCAGAACCGATAGAGGTCACTTTTCCCTTGAAAGTGACAGCGGTAATTCCGCAATTATTAAACAGCTCATCCGGAATGACGCTTATTTTGGAAGGTAATTCGATCGAAGTAAGTGCTTCACAACCGGAGAAAGCTCTTTCACCGATACTCTCCAATGCTTCCGGAAGATCGATCGAGGGCAGCACCTCACAGGCTCCAAAAGCGCCCACTCCTATCGACTTTAAAGTAGAAGGAAGCGTGACGGATTCAAGCTTGTTGCAGCCATTAAAAGTATCTTCCGGTATATCAGTGATGCCTTCAGGAATAACGATAGAAGTAAGTCCGGTGTTTGAAAAAGCACTAGTTCCTATACTTTTGAGTCCTTTCGGAAGTTCAATGGTTTCGAGATTGGTACAACGGGAACACACGTATGGTGGCAGGCTCTCTATACCATCCGGGAGATGTATATATGTGACAGAAGGACAATCATTGAATGCGGACTGTCCCAGATACTTAACAGTGCTTGGAAGCACGATCGAAGGTATGTTTGAGCAAGATGCAAAGGAAGATGCACCGATCTCTTCAACTCCTTCTTCGATCGTTAGTGAAGTGATACTCCAGCAATTTGCGAAAGAATACTCTCCCAATTTCTTTACGTTGCCGGGGATCTTCACGGAAGTGAAGTGAAAACATTGCCAGAAGCCGCCATAAGCAATTTCGGTAACGGTATCAGGAATAACTACTGATGTAGCTGCTTCACACTGGCGGAATGCATTTTTACCGATGTAGGTGATGCCTCGACCAATGACGATTTTATTTACCTTAGCCGTTAGTCTGGGGGAAGAATACATATCATCCCCGAGAAGAGTTCCATACCATGGGGAGTATGTCTCAGTTCCGTACCAGTCATAGTCATACATGCGACCGGTTCCGCTGACTGTCAGAGTTCCTTCATCATCGATCGTCCAGGTTGCATTTTCTCCACATTTTCCGCTGTAGAGGATCTCTGCGGATGCTTGAACAGTCTTATTGCCGGGGATCATGAATACAGCAAAAACAAAGATAAGGGAAAGCAGAATTATCCCAACCCTATTCTTTCTCATAAGAATACCTCCTATTCCATTTGTCATCCCAATAAACCCAATACCTGCATTATATCAGATAGAGAAGAAGATGTTTATCTTCTTCTTACAATATATAAAAAACTGTCTCTGCAAACGTTTGTATGCAGAGACAGTTCTATTTTGATCTGATCTTCGTAGAAAGACTTATTTTGCTACGATGTTCGCCAGTCTTCCCTTAACGTAGATGAACTTTATAATATTTCTTCCGGCCAGTGCAGCTTCGAAATGGCTGTCTTCCTTGACGGCCTTTTCCACATCTTCCTGTGTGGCATCCGGTGCGATGTTGACCTTGTACTTCACCTGACCGTTGATCTGTACTGCGATCTCGATCGTATCCTTCACGAGCTTGCTCTCATCACAGACAGGCCATGCCTGGTTGAAGATGGAATACTCATTACCCATTCTCTCCCAGAGTTCCTCTGTGAAGTGTGGAGCGTACGGTGCGTACAGCAGGAGGAATGTCTCTACGGTAGATCTTAAAAGAGCATCGTTCTTATTTGCTGCACCCTGATACTTTCCGATCGCGTTCAGAAGCTCCATCAGACGTGCGATGGAAGTATTGAACTGGAATCTTTCCGTATCTGTCGTTACTGCTTTGATCGTGTAGTTCAGGCTGTAAAGGAGAGCCTTGTCTTCCTCACTGAGGTTCGCCGGAAGTGCCTGTTCTTTTGCGATATCCTTGACATCATCCACGAGACGGTCGATACGTCCGGTGAACTTTACGATCGCCTGCAGTCCGCTCTCGCTCCACGGACCGCCATCTGTGTAAGCGAAGCCGAAAGCGAGATAGGTTCTGAATACATCGGAACCATACTTCTGGATGTACGGATCCGGTGCGACGGTGTTGCCTCTGGACTTACTCATTCTGTTTCCGTCAGGTCCCAGGATGATTCCCTGGTGAACGAGAGAGGTGAACGGCTCGTCGAAGTCGAGGTAACCCATATCGCGGAGAGCCTTACAGAAGAAACGGGTGTAGAGCAGGTGCATTGCAGCATGCTCCGGACCGCCGACATACTTATCGACCGGGCACATCTTGTCGATGAGCTCTCTGTTGAAAGGCTCTTTATCGTTCTTATTATCCGGGTAACGGAGCTGATACCAGGAAGAGTCAACGAATGTATCCATGGTATCCGGGTCACGCTTTGCGGGAGCGCCGCACTTCGGACAGGTGGTGTTCATGAACTCGGCACACTTAGCCAGCGGGGATTCTCCATCCGGACGGAATTCTACGTCGTAGGGGAGAAGTACCGGGAGCTGATCGTCCGGTACCGGAACGACGCCGCACTTCTCGCAGTGAACGACCGGGATCGGAGTGCCCCAGTAACGCTGACGGGAGATCAGCCAGTCACGGAGACGGTAGTTGATCTTTCTTTCTGCCATGCCGGAAGGAGCGAGCTTTTCAATGATCGCGTCGATCGCGGTCTTGAAGTTCAGTCCGTCAAATTCGCCGGAGTTAACGAGTACGCCTTTTTCGATGAACGGAAGTTCATCCTCGGCATCCGGCTTGGAAGCGATAACTCTCTGGATCGGAAGATCGAATTTCTTCGCGAATTCATAGTCTCTTTCATCGTGGGCCGGAACAGCCATAACCACACCGGTACCATAGGTAGCGATTACGTAATCGGAAGCCCAGATCGGAACTTTCTTTCCGGTGATCGGGTGGATCGCATAAGATCCTGTGAATACACCGGTCTTCTCACGGGTGGTGGACATTCTGTCGATATCGGATGCCTTCTTTGTGAAGGCCTGATACTCTTCGACTTTCTCGCGGCATTCATCCGTCGTAAGGAGTGTGCACAGCGGAGACTCCGGTGCGACAACAACGTAGGAAACACCCATCAAGGTATCGGCACGTGTGGTGAATACGGACAGTTTCAGATCGGAACCATCCTCATCCTTTAAGCGCTCGCCATTCTTCTCGCACAGGAAGGAGATCTGCGTACCTTCGGATCTGCCGATCCAGTTGGTCTGGATCTTCTTGGTTTTTTCCGGCCAGTCGAGCTGCGGCAGGCAGTCGAGAAGTTCCTGCGCGTAAGCAGTGATCTTGAAGAACCACTGTGTCATGTTCTTGTGCTCTACCTCAGTGTGGCAGCGCTCACATGCGCCGTCGATGACCTGCTCGTTGGCAAGAACGGTATTACACTGCGGGCACCAGTTGACCGGTGCATTCTTTCTGTAGGCCAGACCCTTCTCGAGAAGTCTTAAGAAGATCCACTGGTTCCACTTGTAGTATTCCGGCTTGCAGGTCGCGATCTCATAATCCCAGTCATAGGTAGCGCCCATGTTTTTGAGCTGCTGCTCCATGATCTCGATGTTATGAAGTGTGGAATCCTTCGGGTGGATACCGGTCTTGATCGCGTAGTTCTCCGCCGGAAGACCGAAAGAGTCAAATCCCATCGGATGGAATACGTTATATCCCTGCATTCTCTTCATACGGGACCAGGAGTCCGTGAGAGAATAGTTATACCAGTGACCGAGGTGAAGGTTTGCCGCGGACGGGTAGGAGAACATCTCCAGTACATATAGTTTTTCGCCCTTTTTATTCGGGTCATATTTGTAAAGCTTGGTTTCTTCCCATTTCTTTTGCCATTTACGGTCGATGTCGGTTGAATAAGCCATCGTTTTCTACCTCTCTTTATATAGAAACTTACGAATCACCATTATAGCAGATTTTTTCGCGCGCGCGATATTTATTTAGGAACTAGTCATGAAATAGCACTTCTTTATACGAAATCAGAATCTCTTGATATGTCTTTCTCTTTTCGGTATAGTCAGTTTATAGCTTTTATAGCGTGGTTTTTGGTGTTTTGTGAGTTATATCGGAGGTCTTGGGGAATATGACATTGATAAAGAGCCACAGTTGTACCAAGTGCGGCGGCACGCTTATCGTCCATAATGCCCGTCAGCAGTACGAATGCCCGTATTGCAGTGTCTTCTATGACTATGCATATTTCCGTGCAAGAGATATCCTCGACCAGGCAGATTCTTCCCTGAAAGTGCTTCAGTATGATTCCGCCCGGGAGAAGTATTCTTTTCTCCTTCAGAAAGAACCGCACAATTTCCGGGCCCTTACCGGTAAGTTCCTCTGTGATGCGAAGATCAACCGGGTCGAAGAATTAGGAAAGATCGAGAACTTTGCACGGATCAAGCCTTCCTCGGTCAACGAAGCGGAGGAGATGGCCCTTCCTGAGGATAAGCCGTTCTTTTCGAAACTCCGGATTATGAAGGAGTATGAAAAAACATATTCGAAGAACAAGACCGAGATTGATATCGTAGAGAAATACAACGAACAGAAAAGAAAGATGATGCAGGAACTGCATGCCAGTGTGTTCGTGGGACAGGTCGAGGATCCGTCCGATGATTTCGGCAATAAGCTGTTGGGAGGATGTCTTTTGGCTGCGTCGGCCGTGTTTTTGATCTTAGCATTCAGTGTGAAAGGCGACGCTCCGGTGTTTATGTGTGTTTTTTTCTCGCTGGCCTGCCTCGCTTACGGGCTCCTCAAGATAACAGACTTCAGAGCGAAAAAGGAAGTGTATGACCGGACTCGTGAAGACCTCGAAATGAAGTACCATTTAGATACGCTTGGGACCGGAAAACCGGTCACCATCGACGAAAACGCCGGCGAAGAACTGAAGGCAAAGAACAGCACGATCCGCGCTGAGTTCT
The DNA here is from genome assembly GCA_017961235.1 of Clostridiales bacterium. GTDB lineage: Bacteria > Bacillota > Clostridia > Saccharofermentanales > Saccharofermentanaceae > Scatonaster. Next base: position 56,403 of record JAGCXQ010000053.1, read on the forward strand.
CAAAACTTTACAGGGAACTCGTGAAACTTCAGCCCAAGCCGGAAACCGGCAGCAGTGATGCGTCAAAAAGCGACCCCATTCAGGTGAATCTGAAGAAAGCACCCTCCTGCACGAAGTGCGCAGGTGAGCTGATCGTAAACGTCGACAGACAGGTATATGAATGCCCGTTCTGCGGAGTGTCTTTTGACTTCGATTTTATACGGGATGAAACGGCCCTGGAAGAAGCCGGGGAAGCGATCGAGCAGGCTCAGTTCGTCAAGGCGGATGGGATCTACAAATATGTCCTTACCGTGGATCCGAAGAATTTTGAAGCGCTTTTCGGCCGTATCCTGTGTGCGGCGAAGTGGACGGGGATAGAGATCGCATCGAAGAATGCTGAACTCTATATGCGAAAAGCACACGTGCCGACGATGAAGATCCGTATCGAAGAAGCGCTCTCCCATTGTAGTGATGAGGACCGGCCCTGCTTCGAAAAATTCGGTAAGATCTTTCCGGAATACGAGAAATATGTGACGCAGACCAGTCCGGCAAAACCGGCAAGAAGAGATCAGGAGCGCCTTCTGGCGACGAAAGAAGATATTCAGGATGAGATCGATGTCCTGCAGGTAGAATATGCAAAATACATGAAAAACTATCATCGGGAAAGAAATAAAAGTCCTTTGGCTGCGGCAGAGAATGCCTATATTACTGCGCAGGTCTCGGACATCAAAAATGAGATGCAGGAACTGAAGCACAGCAGGGAATTGCTCGATAAGCGGCTCGATGATAATGCGGAAGAGATCGCCAAACTCAGTGCGGAAGGCGCCAATGCGATCAGGAATATCGAAAAACTCTTAAGGGAGATCAGTCGGTTCGCTTCAGAAAAAACGTCTAGGAAATGAGCCAGGCGGCCAGCGCGCAGATGCCGATCGTAAGCGGATAGAGAAGATAAAACGCTCTGTAGAACATTTTCGGCTTCTTTCTCTTTTTGCTCGGAATCAGAAGGCAAAGCATGAAACCGAAGAGTGATACGCCTTCCCAGGTTATGATTCCTGTCATTCGGAAGTAAAGATACGTGTAGCAGGCGGCAAAAGCACTGTAGAAGATCGTCGCGACGAATACCCGGTTATCGATCTTCCAACGGTGCAGAAAGTAGAAGATCAGTACACACATGACCGACATGATGGACATCGTAAGCGGTAGAAACGTGATCAGGAGCATGCATATCGCAAACAGTACGATCGCCAGGCCGTGAAGCGTCGTTCTGGGCCATTTCGGCACCTTCATGCCTCGGGGAAGATTGTTTGCTTCCGTGCTGGGGATGATGACTCCATACCTCGTGCTGTGCGAAGTGCTGTTCGGTTCTATCAGGTTCATCGAAGCGACACGGTCTCTGGGAAGCGATACCAGAAGCTCCACTCCGTATAAGACGATAAAGGCGATCAGGAACGAGAAGACGACATTAAAACGCTCGGGTTTCGGTGCTTTTGCAAAGAAAAGATAAGAAAGAAGAAACGCCGCCTGGGATGCATATGCGGAAAATGCGATGCGTAAGCAGTATTTATATGAGTTTGAAGTAAGGAAAAAGCCTTCTACCAGGGCCTGTGCGAAGAATGGCATAGAGAAATAACCGACGGCAGTCAGAGCGAAAATGACACAGGATGGCAGGATCCCGTCAAAAAACACCGCCGCTGTTCCAACGATCATGAACAGATATGCCAATATCTTCTTCACATTTTACCCCCAATTTGTAAAATGAATGCAATTTCGCAACATTGAAAGATAAGCACATTTATTGTATCATTAACGTGTTTATTTGTGCATAACAATACGCGATGGCGTATTTTTCTATATACGAGGTGAATAATCATGGGTTTAGGACTTGATATCGGAATCGATCTGGGCACAAGCAGTGTCCTTATTTATGTACGCGGCAAGGGCGTCGTTCTTAAGGAACCGTCCGTTGTTGCGGTCAATACAAAAACAGGAACAGTTCTCGCCGTAGGTGAGAGCGCTTCCCTGATGCTCGGAAGAACACCGGGTGTCGTTGAGGCGATCCGTCCGCTCCGAGACGGTGTTATTTCCGACTTTAAGGTAACAGAAGTTATGCTGAAGGCTTTCATCGGTCGTGTATGTCAGGGTATCCGTGCGACATACTTCCGTCCGACGATCGTTGTCTGCGTGCCGTCCGTGATTACTCCGGTTGAGCAGAAGGCTGTTGAAGATGCATGCCGTCACGCCGGTGCGAAGGATGTATTCCTTATCCGTGAGCCGATCGCTGCTGCTATCGGTGCCGGTATCGATATTACCAAGGCCTGCGGTTCCATGATCGTAGATATCGGAGGCGGTACGACGGATATCGCCGTTATCTCCCTCTGCGAGCCTGTAGTTGACTTCTCCCTGAAGGTCGCAGGCGACAAGTTCGACGAAGCGATCGTTAAGCATGTCCGCCGTAAGCACAACGTCCTGATCGGTGAGAAGACCGCAGAAGAACTGAAGATCAACATCGGATGTGCCTATCCGAGAGAAGAAGAAATGACCATGGATGTCAGAGGCCGTAACCTGATCACCGGTCTTCCGGCGACCGTTACCGTTTCTTCCACTGAGATGCTCGAAGCTCTTGAGGAGCCGGTAGCTGCTATCTTCGACGCCGTACACTCCGTACTTGAGAGAACTCCGCCGGAGTTGATGGCAGATATTTCCCAGCGAGGTATCGTAATGACCGGTGGCGGTGCGCTCCTTTATGGCCTCGACAGAATGCTGGCGACCAAGATCGGTATCGATGTTTGTGTTGCGGAGGATACAGTCTCCTGCGTTGCGATCGGTACGGGTAAAGCACTGGGCATGATGGACAAGTTCGCCGCTCTCGGAGATACCTGATCCATATCATTTTGAAGTCGAATCACAAGCGCCTTTGCAAATGCTGCAAGGGTGCTTTTTTCTATGTATTCTTCGTGCTTTGATACCTGGAGCCCCATTTGTAACGTTGTTGAAATATTCTAAAAATCCCTTTATAATTTGGAAGTGGATTGGCATATATCTGCCGGAAACATGGGTTAGATTGTCCCATCGGACAACAAGGAAGAATGTGAGGGAATCTATGAGTAGTAATGGTAAAGTGCGCAGTTCGCACAGAATGCTGAGTTTTGTGCTGTCTTTGATCATGATGATCAGTCTGATCCCGGTATCTGTATTTGCAGATGAGGAGATCAAAGATCCAACAGAAACAGAAGGTATCGAGGAGACCTTAGTGACTCCGGAACTGGAATCGGATATGATACAGGAATCCGAACCGAATCAGGATCTGGAGTTTGAGATTCCTCAGAAAACGCTAGAATCCAATGATACGGAATATAAGTTTACAACACAGCCTAAAAGTGGAAGTTTTGATCCCACTACAATGAAGTATCACGTTACATGGGCAACCAGTTTCAAGCCGGAGAAAATAAAGATCGAATGGTATTCAGAATACTTGGAAGAGTGGTATGACAGAGAAACACTGACATCCGACATGGCTACAAATCTCAGCTATGATATTCCGCTTAATTGGGGAGAGGGAACCTATCGCATTCGCGCCTATTACTACGCAGGCGCATCTGTTACTAGTAGTTCCTTCCAAGTTGATAAGAACAGGTTTAAGTTTACAACACAGCCTAAAAGTGGAAGTTTTGATCCCACTACAATGAAGTATCACGTTACATGGGCGACCAGTTTCAAGCCGGAGAAAATAGAGATCGAATGGTATTCAGAATACTTGAACGCGTGGTATAACAAAGTAACACTGACATCCGACATGGCTACAAATCTCAGCTGTGATATGCCGCTTAATTGGGGAGAGGGAACCTATCGCATTCGCGCCTATTACGAAAAAAACTCATATGTTACTAGTAGTTCCTTCTATGTTGATAAGAACGGGTTTAAGTTTACAACACAGCCTATAAATGGCTTCTTCGATCCGATCGATGGAATGTGTCTGGCAACCTGGACAACCAGTTTCAAGCCGGAGAAGATAGTGATCGAATGGTATTCAGATTACTTGGAAGAGTGGTATGTCATAGAAACACTGACATCCGACATGGCTACAAATCTCAGCTATGCTATTCATCGTTCTTGGGGAAAGGGCAGTTATCGCATTCGCGCCTATTACGATTCAGACGCATACGTTACTAGTAATACATTTACCATTAGTGAGGACATGCCGGCTACATCCGGTAAATGCGGTAAGAATGGATCAGAACTTACGTGGAGCTATAATAGTCATACACTGACTATTACCGGTAACGGCGAAATGGCAGATTATTCTGTCAGTACGCAACCGTGGAAACTGCTTCGATCCCAGATCAAGAAAGTAGTACTAGAGGAAGGTGTTAAGAGCGTAGGTGCATATGCTTTTGTTGATCATCTCGCTCTTTCGGAAGTACATCTGCCTTCTTCATTAACGAGTATCAGAGTATCCGGCTTTTACAATAACGCAACATTAAAAGATGTATATTGCAACTTCTCGGAAGCTTCGGCAGGTAGTCTGGGAATAGCTGGAAATAATGAAGATATCAAAAACGCCAGCTGGCATTACGCATACCGTGATGGTGGAAAGTGTGGTGCGAAGCTGAATTGGAGATTGGAATCGGACAACACGCTGGTCATCAGCGGCAGTGGCCCAATGTATGATAGAGAATATGCTAGTGATGTACCATGGTTCAAATACAGAAACGATATCGTAGCGGTACGAATGGAAGGCGGAACAAGCGTTGGCAAATATGCATTCGGATATCTGTCAAAACTGGAAAGTGCTACTATACCATCAACAGTTACAGCTATGCATGACTATGCGTTCTCTACATGCAGCTCGCTGAAAACTTTGACGATAAATAGCACTGCCGTAAATATTCCGGCATATTTCTGCTATAACTGTACGTCTCTCGAATCTATTACGATTCCGAAGGGCACTGTCAGAATCGGATCATCAGCTTTTTATGGCTGTACATCATTAACAAGTGTTGCATTCCCAAGTGGAAGTAATCTTTCATATATTGAAAACAGTGCTTTTGAAGGATGTACAAATCTGGGCAATATCAGCATCCCGAGTAGTGTAATCAGTATTGGTAATTATGCTTTCAGAAATTGCCAAAGCTTCACAACACTTGCACTGCCATCTTCACTTACCTCATTAGGTGAGCAGGCTTTTGCAAACTGTAAGAACATAACCGGAACGATTGCTATCCCTTCCGGTGTTACATCGATTCCGGCAAGCTGCTTCTACAATTGTTCAAGTTTTAATAAAGTAACGTTCGGACCGAATGTGGTTCATATCTGGAACGGTGCTTTTGGAAATTGCACAAACCTTAGCAGTGTGTACTATGATGGTTTCCGTTCTCAGTGGTTGGCAACAACTGTTGATAGCAGCAACAGCAAACTTACTTCTGCAAGCTTCTCATATCTGTATATATATAAGAAACTTCCGAATAGCAACACGACATATACGGTTTTCGGATACAGCGGACGACTTAACATTAGCGGCAGTGATAGCTTAACAGCTACTTCTCCAATGCCGTGGACAGAATATGGTCCGTATATCACAGAACTTGACATTTCCGGTAGTTTTACAAGCATACAAGCAGAGGCTTTCAAGAACTTCACCGCTGTCAAGACTCTGTATTTACCAGAAACGATTAAAACTGTTGGCGCGCGTGCATTCCAGGACTGCACTTCGTTGACTGATGTATACTTTGGTGGCGTAACATCCGAGTGGCTTCGTGTCAGCATTGGAGCTGATAATGAACCACTTGAAGATGCCGAAGTCTATTGCACCGGAACCATCGGAGGAAGAATCCCTGACTGCGATATGTACTGGGATTTTAATGATGTGGATACTCTGACAATATACTTTGATATGGATGCCGGTTATACGGATATGCCTGATTTTCGGGATGACCGTGAGCAGCCATGGTATGAGTATCAAAGCAGGATCAAGCATTTGATTATCAGCGAAGGCGTGACCTATCTTGGGGACGAGAATTTCTCCTGCCTTAATAAATTGGAAGACGTGGTTTTCCCGAGCAGTATTGAGAGGATGGGAAGTGGAGTATTTTCGTACTGCCACAGCTTAGAAGATGTTATCCTCCCTGATTCCGTGGAAAGTATTACAGCTAGTACTTTCTGGTCATGCGGCAATCTCAATTCAGTGAAATTGCCTTCGAATCTTAAGACGATACCTGCCTCTATGTTTTACAACAGCGGTACGCTTAATAGAGTGTATATCCCATCTACAGTCACTAGTATTGAATATAATGCTTTCAAAAACTGTACTGATTTGTGCGATATATATTTTGATGGAACTTCAGCACAGTGGTCGAAGATCAGCATCGCATCCGGTAACGATAAACTCAACTCGGTAAATATCCACTTTGTTGTGCCGGAACTGGCAATTAACGAGAAAAACTTCCCGGATGCGAACTTCCGTGCATATATCAAAGAGAAGTTCGACACCGACAAGAGCGGCTGGCTGACTAATACCGAGCGGCTGGCGGTGAGATCGATCAGCTGTTCCGGCCGTTCTATCGGATCGCTTTCAGGTATCGAGAATTTCCCGAAATTGACATCACTGATTTGTTCCAATAACAGTCTCCGTGGAGAATTGGACCTTCGCCAGAACCTTATGCTTCTTGAGGTTTATTGTGATAATAATGAAGAATTGGGTAAAATCTATATTGATGGATTGGCAGATCTTCAGATCCTGGATTGCCACGGAGATCTCAGCATCAGTTCCCCGAATCTTAGTACGAATTATGCACTTCGCAAACTTGATGTCAGCAACTGCCAGATCAGTGGTCTGAATGTAAAATCCAACAGTGCACTTCAGAATCTTATTTGTAATGATAACCAGTTAACGTACTTGGATCTCAGCAACAATCTTAAACTGAAATCGCTGGTGTGCTATAGCAACTGTCTTACCAAGCTGGATGTTACGGACCACTCGGATCTTACATACATCGACTGCGCGGACAACAAGCTTACATACATTAAACTTGGCAACTTGCCGAATTGTACAGTTCTTAAGTGCCAGTATAACAACCTGATAAGTCTGGACATTGTTGGTTGTCCGCATCTGGTTGAGTGTGTTCTTAGTGAGGATACGAATATCAACGACGGTGCTTCTTTCATAAAGTACATACTTGGAGAGGATACGCTGTTTGTGGATAAAGATGTGGTGATCCTCACCGAGCATGACGGAGTTTGTCTTGATGAAACCAATTTCCCGGATGCCAGCTTCCGTGAGTATCTTTCCGGAGTTGAATTTGATAAGGATCAGAACGGATGGCTGTCAATTCAGGAACTTGAATCAGTGACGGAGATTGACATATCATTCTCGGATGTCAGTGATCTGACGGGACTTCAGTACTTCACATATCTGAAGACGCTCTATGCTTGTGTGCTTGATAATCTGACCGAACTGGATCTCAGCGGAAATCCTGAACTGGAATATCTGGATTGCTGGGACACTCAGATTGAAGAACTGGATCTTAGTGCAAACAGGCGGCTGACCAATCTGGATTGTAATAATACCCCGCTTAACAGCCTGGATGTTTCCGGTCTGACCTCGCTGAAAAATGTTGATGTATCCGGATGCAGTCTTTTTGAGTTGGATGTATCCGACTGCAAACTTACCAGCCTACGTTGCAATGACAATCCGCTTACTGCACTTGTGCTGGGTGATCAGCCGAATCTTCAGAATCTCTGTTGCAATGGCACAGATCTGACAGAACTTGATATCAGCAGATGCCCGCTCCTTGTCGATCTGTTCTGTAACGGGACTTCATCTGAGTCAGGAGGAGTAGTGACCTATGCCAACGGATCATATGGTTTCCAGCTCAAACTGGATAGCGCTATTGAAGTGATCTACGAGCATGATGGTGTTGCTATTACTGAAGCCAACTTCCCGGATGATAACTTCCGAGCTTTTGTTTATGAAAACTTCGATACTGATAAAAACGGCTGGCTCAGCGAGGATGAGATTTCCAACGTAACCGATATACAGGCATCTTCCATGAATATCAGTAGTCTGAAGGGAATTGAGTATTTTACGAATCTGGAAATTCTCAATATAAACTATAATGAACTTGAATCGCTAGATCTTAGCAAAAACACTGCTCTGGGCATCCTGGAATGCAATAACAACAGGATTCAGGTGTTGGATCTGAGAGCGAACAAAAACCTTTTTGCGTTGTATGCTGGTGGCATGGAAACTCTGGTAGGTCTGAATGTTACTGGATTGACAGAGATGAAGACGATTGCAGTGCATGATGATTCTCTTACAACACTGGATCTGTCCGCTTGTAAGATTGAGTACCTGGATTGTTCTTGCAATCCGCTTTCCAGTCTGATTTTGGGTGACCAGCCGACGCTGAATTATCTAGCCTGCTTCGGTACAGATTTTGTGACACTGGACATCAGCAGATGCCCTCACCTTGTTAACACATGGCTTAACGGAGAACATACAGAGTATGAGTGGGGCCTTGAGGTGAGCTTGGCAGAAGAAGGATATATGGAAATTGATTCATCGGTATCTGTAACGCTTCCTGCTTTCGTTGAGATCACATCCCAGCCGGAGAGCATCAGCGGACAGATCGGTGAAGAA
>JAGCXQ010000007.1 GCA_017961235.1 Clostridiales bacterium
AACCATTCAGGAGACGGGATTCACGCAGGTTTATTTCGGAAGATCTACATCAAAGATCTGATATTCCACTTCCCGGCCTTCCGAATCCTTCATGACCCAGTTCGAGAAATACTCGATATCCTTGATAATGAGTTTTCCTTCCTCTTTCATGGTGTATTCGATCTTCAGAATACCATCATCCAGATAATGCAGAGAACAGATGCTGTTTCCGTCTTCTTCCTCGGCTTTCGCCCGGTCCGTATTGTAATTGACCTGTTTCAGGAAATACTCCTTGTAGAGAGAAGCCACATCATCGATCTTAATTACATCATCGATCGAATCTCCCTTTTTCAGGCCCGCAAAATCAGAGGACGTATGCACCTTTCCGACGACCAGTCCATAACCGACCGGTCGGGTACACCCATTGGCAGGATAGGAGAAAAACTGATACAGGCGATAGTTGTTTTCCATCCTATACATCAGGTAGAAATCATTACATGTCTTCTCCCTGCAAGGGATATGGAAATATTCATCTGAGATGTTGAGGTTGTCAAAAATGTACTTGATATTGTTCGATAACATGTCGGTTTTCGGTCCGTAATAATATTCATAGCCAAATCCGACCGTTTCCGCGTGATCAAACAGAAGGTCTTTCTCATTCCAGACTTTTCCTTCACACAATTCGCGATCCATTTCCAATACCGAATTCCGCATCATGATATATGCATAAAAGTCGTTATCCCAGCTTGAGAGCGCATCGAGGGAAGAAGCTTTTGCGAGTTCTTCATCGGCAACGTCATAGAGAATAAAAAATGCTGCCTGAGCTTGTCTGCTTTCATCGAGCGGCCATGGTGCTTTTAAACTGACCGTGAGCTGATAAACGCCCTGATCATTTATCCCCTGTCCCGAAAGATAATCTTTATAGTCTAGATAATCGATAAAGTCATATACCGCCAGGATCGAGTTTTTCTCGAAGAACTTGCTGTCATAGCCGGCTTCTTCTGAAGTAAGTTCCGTAAAAGAAGGGTATCCGTTTCCTCCCTTATCCAGCGACATTCCATCAGAATATTTCTGAATAAATGTATCCAGTTCTTCTTTCGTATCAAACCGGTACATCGGCATAAAGTGGTGGTGATCAGTACCCAGAAGATCGTAATTTACGGCTTCTTTCTCCATTTTCAGTTCGTCCTCGTAATCATAGTCCGGTATGAAAGCCACACGGGAGCCCGGGATCCCCTCGTTCACCTCCGGCGCCGCCGTAGTTTTCGGTTCTTCCGTCGAGGAACTATCCTGTGCCGAAGAACTATCCGTCGTAGTATCCGGTTCTGACGGATCGACCGGGATCGCAGAGGACGGGATCGTTGCCTGCGTGTCCAGCGGATCACTTATATCTTCTTCACTATCTTTTCGGAAGAACAGTTTTCTGATCTTCTCTTCATAACGCTCGAGCGCGCCTTCATTCGGATCGTTCACCTGCAGATAGCTCGACAGCGGATGCTGGTAGGAGGCAACTCTCACTTTCTCCGAAGAGATATCGTAATCTTTAAGGATCGCCCGCATCTCATCTACCGTCGACAGGTTCTTCATTTGGACCGCCTCGTCCAGTGACGGTTCACCGGTGCCTTCTTCCTTCAGATAACAGTAGTATGCTCCTTCTGCGAATTCAGAAACATAGACGACCAGTCCGTTTTTCGTTGAAAGTCCGAAAAACTGCGGAAATGTAGATTTCAAGTTATCCATGTTGATCTCCTGTCTTGCCGAAAACAGCACTTCGCTGCTCACGGATCCTTTCTTCTTCACCGGTCTCGTCAGGAAAAGCACTGATACTGCTACACTGATGATGATCAGTCCGACGATGACCCAGAATCCGGGTTTTTTATAGTTGAGCACATTTTTCACTCTCTGCTTCACGCCTACTTCGCCAAAAGCAACCGGACATGCGGCGATCGCCGTCTTTCTGAAACTCAGATCAAGGAGTGTCTGGGAGTAAGATGCGGCTTCTTCCTTCTTCATCATACGGATGACCTTCTCATCGCAGGCCATCTCGATATCCCGGCAAAGAAGGATATAAGAGATCCAGCAGAGGGGATGGAACCAGTACACGGAAAGGATCAGAAATCCCAGCGGTTTCCACCAGTGGTCATGTCTCTTTATATGCGAGTTCTCATGGGCAATGACGTGCTTCAGTGCATCTTCCCTGATGGACGACGGCACATAGATCTTCGGGCGAAAGACCCCGAGAATAAAGGGAGATTTTACATCGTCACATGCCAGCACTCCATCCTTTACAGAGATGCACGCAGTCAGGCTTCTTCTTAAGCGGACATAGCTGACCAGCGCATATCCCAGCATCAGCAAAAGGCCGCCGATCCATACATACGATGCGATCGTGATCTTCTGCTCCAGTGTCATTTTGCTGCTTTCCGATGAGGCAGACGCCGTATCTGCTTCCGGAAGAATTACTTGCGGATTTGCTTCCACATGCTGATTTCCGGAAGAAACTGTTTCTTCATTTTCTTCATTTGCTTTTTCAGGAGCCGGATTCAGCGCCTTGTTGATAAACGGGATTCCCGTATTGATCCTGGGATCTTCCATCTCCGTGATATTTTCCGGGATCGCTTCGTCACTCGGCACCAGGCTTAAGGGGCTCTGGATCGTCACCGGGCAGAGGAGTCTAATACCGACCAGCACCCAGAGAAGACACGGAAACCATTTCGGTGCTTTTTTAGTAAGAGCACGGATCAGGATCACCGCGAGTATGATCCACGTGGCTGCGATACTCAGATTCAGCAAACGGATAAACAGTGTATTCATTCGTATTATCCTTTCTTAAAAGCATCGATCATCTTCTGGATCTCTTCGGCCTCCTCGGAGGTAAGTTTCTTCCTTGAGATGAAGGATGCGACAAACGCAGGAAGTGAACCCTGATACGAATCTTCCACGATCTGCTCGGATCGCGCGGAATAGAATTCTTCCTTCGGGATCAGGGTGGTTACGATACCGTCCTGATTCTGAAGAAGTCCCTTTTCACAGAGCTTTCTTAAAACCGTATAGGTCGTCGGCTTCTTCCAGGAAAGTTCTTTCTCACATATCTTGACCAGATCGCCGGAAGCGACCGGTTCATGTTCCCATACAATATCTGCGAAGCGCAGCTGCACTGCGCCCAGTTCCATATCCTGCATGTTGATCTCCTGTTTCCTGATTGCGGATCACATAACGTTAACCTTGTCCGCAATCTCGTTTTCTTTTCGCGCGAAATGGTTTATCCGGATAAACCACCCATCTGTAGTTTACTCGGATAAACCACACGTGTCAACATGTATTTGGGAAAGTGACTAAAGTTTCACCAATGTTTCTCTATATCGATGATGCAGTATTCGGAGATCGTTCCGGTCTTATACGGCACTGCCCAGCTGGCAATTCCGGAAGATACGATAAAGGTCGTTTCGCCCTTTATCTTCTTTCCGTAAGTAGAATCATTCACACCGAAGAGTTCGCCCAGCGGACGGATCGGGATCATCTGGCCGCCATGTGTATGTCCGCTCAGCACCAGATCACACTCCGCTTCTTTTTCTGCAGTATAGTCATTCGGCTGATGATCCAGCGTGATGATGTATCTCGATTTATCCAGCGGAGCCGTAAGCTCACCGATCGGCTTTCTGACCACGCTCTTATCTTTTCTTCCAACGATATAGTAGTCCTCACCGATTTGTGCCACCTCATCAAGAAGCACATGAACATTATTCTTCTCAAGCTCGGTGATCAGATCGTCAAACGTGAAATCCCTGCTTCCTTTGTCACCCACATCATGGTTCCCCATCACATAGTACACACCGTACGTCGTCTTCATTTTCCCGAGTGCTTCACAGCAGATGACCATGTCTTCCTTCTTCGTGTTTTCATCCACAAAATCTCCGCTGATCATCAGCACATCCGGGTGCTGTTCTTCGATCTCTTTTATGCGGTCTGCGAATCCTTCTCCATCGTAACAAGCTCCGACATGCGAGTCGGAAATAAGAGCGATACGAAGCGGCGCGACATCTTTTTCCGTGGATAGTTTATACTCCGTTTTATACATGTGTACTGCCAGGTAATATGCTACACTCATGTAGATGATCGTGACCGCGATCGCCAGCACAGAGGAAAGAAAAAACGGCATCTTCTTTTTCTTATTGATGAAGAAAATAATGACGTCAAAGAAGATCCAGAAGAGCACCAGATGGCAGACCGGGACGATGAAAATATACGGAAGGATTGCACTGATCACGCCAAGGATCAGAACAGGAACCGCCGCCAGGATATAGGCTTTCTTTTTCTTCTCGGAAGATGCTTCTTTTGCCGGCTCTCCTTTCAGGAAGAGCGCACGGAAACGGAGAAACAGATAAGATAGGCTAGCTAATAAAATAACTGAAAATATAGCAAACATCATATGTCTTCACCCAGCCGGAAGTCAGAAAATCCTGCCTTTCCTCCGGCTTCTTTCGTTGAATAGATGAACAGTCCGAATCTCGCTCCGGTAAAGTGGTCCAACCGAAAACTAAGTTTATGTGTGCCACCGATTCTCTTCCACTTTTCATCTTCGAAGATCCCGCATATTGCCTCATCTTTTTCTTCGGAAAAATCAACCTTCATGCGGAACCGGAAACTGCTGTTTCTCTGTATCTCCTCCGAAGTGATCTCTCTTTCTTCCAGAAGATCCGCCGGATCTTTACTTAGATCCCAGATATCTCTTTCTTCTTTCTGCGAGTACATCACTGCATAGAGTTTCCCATCTCTTTTTTCGATACCTACCCAGCAGTAATCGCCCTGTAGTGCGCATAATCCCGCGCAGTCTCCGTCGTTAAGATGCGATGCATCGATCGTGATTTCCGCACTACATCCGGGATAGATCATACGCTGTGTCAGCGTGTTTCTTGCGTGGTTCAGATCCGTGCAGATCTCATCCGTCGTGATCCAGAGCTTCCCCTCTTTCTCATCACGGAAAATAAGATCCAGATCCGGTTCATGGTTGAACTGCCAGATACTGCGGAGCCCGAATGTTCCATACCTTCTTTTATATGTTTCTTTTCCGCCGCAATTCTCATCCGGCATCTCTCCCCACTGAAATCCATAGTGGAAATCATCCGAATCGATCAGCGGGGAATATTCATATTCTCCGTTTTTCACCGGGCACTTTTCAGACACGGGAAGGGTAAGTTCGTGCGGTGCTTTTCCATCGATACCGAATACCGGTCTTCCGTTTTCCCATGTTACCGGAACAACTACCGGAATACGCCCAACGGCGCCGCTATCCTGGAAAAGGATCGCATTCCAGATCCCGTCCACACCACAGACGATACCGCCCTGCGCGACACCGGAATCCCGGAATCCCATGTCGTCATCGAAAATGTCTCCTCCGGTAAATTCCCCTTCCAGAGAATCTGAAGAAAAACATGCTTCCACACGTCTCCATCTTTCTTTTAGCGAGTGGATGAAAAACAGATAATACCTGCCGTTGATCTTATAAAGATGCGAGCCCTCGTAGCCCAGACGCGCCTCGTCCGAATCCTGCACGATCAGGCGCTGAAGTCCGCCTTCCTTCGGGCCGGTCAGATCCCGGTTTAGTTCCGTCAGATAGATCTGCCGGTTACCATATACGATATAGATGCGGTCATCGTCATCAAAGAGAAGCGAGCAGTCGTGATAGAATCCTTCGATCTCACTTTTGCGCCAGGGGCCTTCTATTTTCTCTGCACGGTAAAGATATGTTTTCTGCGTATCATTGCAGACGAACACCACATAGAAAGTTCCCTTGTGATACCGAAGACTTGCCGCCCACATACCTTTCCCGTAGATATATTTATCCTCCGTAAGGCACTGCGCATCCGTGCAGTCCAGATGGTCAAAAACATATGCTGCATGTTCCCAGTGAAGAAGATCGTAGGAACGCAGGATCTGTCCTCCGGGAAGGAAATGCATCGTGGTGGAGATCATGTAGTAAACACCATCGACGAAGATCACATCCGGATCCGGAAAGTCCATTCTCAGTATCGGGTTATTACCTATACTCTGTTTGTCCATAATCATTATTCGCCGTCTCTTTCCATTCTCACAGATTCATTCGGAGATGAGTTTCCTCCTGAAATATTTATCTTCCTTTCAGGATCAAGATCGGGATCGGCGGACAGTTGCTTCTGTTTACAAACGGCATCTCGACAACGGTATATTTTGAACTGTCGATCGTCGGCAAATATTCCAGAAGCGCATCCTTTTCTTCGAAGCCTGTTTCCCTTCCGTAATAGAGGATCAGGGTCATGATCCCGTCTTCTTTTAGAAGTTCCAGGCCTGCTTCGATCGCAGGAATGCTGGTTTCTTTTTTCGTGAAGATATTATGGTCACCTTTCGGGAGCCATCCGAAGTTGAATGTGATACACGATACCGTTCCGGGCTGTGCATATTTTTTCATCTCACTATGGCTTTCAAGATGCACCTCCGCACGGTCAGAAAGACCTTTCTTTTCAAGAAGTTCTCTGGTGCTTTTTACCGCATCTTCCTGGATATCAAAAGCGATCACTTTTCCGGATGTCCCCACAAGTTCGCACAGCATCGCCGTATCGTTGCCGCGGCCGGCGGTCGCGTCGATGCAGAGGTCACCTTCTTTTACATGTTCACGGATCACTTTTGAGATAATGTCGAGCGCGCTGAAAGATGGTCTTTTATCCATGAGATCTTACAGCTCCTCGATATGTTCCTGACCGATCTCGAGAATATCTTTCACGTGTTCATCGGCCAGCTCGTAGAGGATCGATTTTCCCTCACGGTTATTCTTTACCAGTTTATTCTGCTTCAGGATCTTCAGCTGATGGGAAACCGCAGACTGGTTCATCTCCAGCTCGGAAGCCAGATCACTTACACAGAGAGGACCCTCCATAAGAGCATACAGGATGCGGATACGTGTCGAGTCCCCAAACACTTTAAAGAGATCCGCCAGGTCGTAGAGCATCTCTTCCTGTTTCTTCTTCGCGGCTTCCTTTTTCGCGGAAGCAGTTTTCTTCGCTACTGAAGCATTCTTAGTTGCCACTGGTTTCTTCACTGCTGTTTTTTTCTTTCCCGGAGTTGCCATCTGCTTTTCCTTCCTCTTCATCTTGTCCTTTTCCCGTAAGGACTGCCAACACTCTTTGTGCAACGATCCTCGGTCTTGTATGATATGTCTTGATCCGGATATCCGCATACCGCAGATACAGCGGGCGCCGTTCCCGATATACGCCCAGGATCGTCTGGTTCGGTCCCAGTACGACTCCTCGTTTTTTCGGGTCTCCCATGCGTCGCATCAGCATTTTCAGATCTGTCTCCAGATACACGATCGTCGCGATGGAACTTAAGTACATCATACCGTGCTGGCAGAAAATCGCACTGCCGCCTGTCGCTACGACTTTCGGTGTGTCATCCAGTGAAAAGAGAGCATTCTCTTCTGCAGAAAGAAAATATTCCATTCCTTTCTCCTGCTGGATCTTCGCTAACGGCATCCCCTCCGCTTTTGCGATAAGTTCATCTGTATCGACGAAGGGTATATCCAGTTCCTGTGCAAGGATCCTGCCGATCGTGGTTTTCCCGCAACCCGGCATACCGATGAGGATGATCATTTTATCAAACAATGTATCTCCTCCCTTCGTACGACTGACCGTCTGAATTATCACTTACTATTAGTATATCAATTCACGCCTGAAAAGGCAGACTGAAAACGAAAGTAATCAGTAAAAATCGTGAAATTTCATGCAATATCTCTTATTTCGTATTATTTCTCCCTTTGTTATAATTGTTTCTGTTTGAGAAAGGTCCATCCTTTCTTTTCTATTTCATCAGGTTTTCAGGCAGAAAGGTTTCATCATGTCCGCAGCATCCTCTGACCAAAAGCAGTTCAAAAGAATGACGGAAGCGCCGGTGCGCCCGCTGATCTTAAAGCTGGCGATCCCGACTACAGTCAGTATGCTCGTCACAGGAATCTATAACACTGCTGATACCTATTTCGTATCCCAGCTTGGCAAGAGCCAGTCCGGCGCCGTCAGTGTCGTATTCTCTCTTATGGCTCTGATCCAGGCGATCGGTTTTACGCTCGGCATGGGCTCCGGCAGTATCCTTTCCCGTTCTCTCGGAGCAAAAGATAAAGATACCGCCGGCAAAGCACTTTCCACCAGTTTTTTCTCGGCGCTGGGCATCGGTACTCTCATCACCATCTTCGGTATGATCTTCCTCGAGCCGATCATGAACATGCTCGGTTCGACACCGACTGCACTCCCGTACGCAAAAACCTATGCAAGCTATATTCTTTTCGGCGCCCCGATCATGATGGGCACCTATGTACTGAATAATCTCTGGCGATGGGAAGGGAAAGCTGTCTTTTCCATGATCGGCATCGGTCTTGGCGGTGTCTTAAACATCTTCCTCGATCCGCTTATGATCAATGTCTTTGACCTGGGCGTTGCCGGCGCAGCAATCGCCACATTAATGTCCCAGTGTATCTCCTTCTGCCTGCTTCTTGTTCCGGTGATCCTGAAGAAGAACATTGCCAAACTCAGCTTCCGTCTTTTTTCAAAAGACCTTTCCTTCCATGGAAATATCTGGTTTACAGGTCTCCCGTCTCTTCTTCGTCAGGGACTGGCAAGTATCTCCACGATCTTTCTTAACCAGCAGGGCGGCGGTCTGGCAGGCGATGCCGCACTGTCCGCCATGGGTATTTTCTCAAAGGTCACCATGCTGATCTTCTGTGTACTTCTCGGTATCGGCCAGGGCTACCAGCCGGTCCTCGGATATAACTTCGGTGCAAAGAAGTGGGACCGTATGAAAACGGCATTCACATTCACCTGGATCTTCGGAACCATCGTGATGTTTGTCTTTGCTGTTCCTCTTTTCTTCTTCGCACCGCAGCTCGTACCACTGTTTATTGATGATGCGGAAGTCATCTCGATCGGAAGCCGCGCGCTCCAACTCGAAGCATTTATCCTTCCGCTCCTCACCGTCAATGTCATGTGCAACATGACTTTCCAGTCGATGGGTGAGCGCTTCAAAGCCTCCTTCTTATCCTGCCTCAGACAGGGTATCTATTTCATCCCCTGCATTTTCATCCTGCCGAGGTTCTTCGGGATCCACGGCATCGAGCTCGTCTATCCTGTCTGTGACCTTCTGTCCTGTGCAACGAGCATCCCCTTCGCTCTGCACTTTCTGTATGCTCTGTCGCATAACAAGCTGCCCGGCCAGAAGGAAGAGCAGTAATCCCCGGTGTCTTCGGTCACGCATCTGACACCTCGCACCACAATCTCTGTTTCATCTCATTGAGCGCATAACGCTGATTCATCGGCGTCTCTATATGGATATTCTCATAACATGGTTTCCAGAGATTCTCATACACATTCATCTCATCGTAGAGGACCGGCATCTGCATATTCCTGATCCGGGTCACCATCGTTCCCTCCTCACGATGTACGGCTGCCATCTGATTTGTCTTGTCATAAAGAAGGAAGTTCGTATCTCCGAATCTCTTCTCAAAGTAATCTGCCAGTCCCGGAAGCACCAGATTTCGCGGCGTGATACAGGAGATCATCACATCCGGGAAAGAGCGGAAACGAAGGCTCCCCTCGATATTCTTCACTTCCGCGCGATATCCTCTGGATGCCATAAGGACCTGCCGCACCAGATCTTCTTCTCTATCCGGCATCGGCGGCTTCCCGTAAGATTCCGACTCCTCCGTCCCGCCTTCAAACAGGATCCTTCTACCCATCCAATATCCCAGCCGGATATAGCGGAACAGCGTCATTTCCTTATCCGGGAGGCGTGTCAGAAAGACCTCCTTGACGATATCCTGTGCTTCCATCCCGATCTTTTTACTTAGCGAAATATAGACACTTTGCGCCTTCTCCCACTCTGTCGGGATCCAGGTCGCCGTCTCCCCCAGAAGCGGCAATCCCTCTTCCACATAGATATATTTCGGCACTTCTCTTCGCACATAGCTCGCATAGATACAGCACAGAAAACCTTCGAATGTCCCATCGTAAATGTACTCTACATCAGGTTCCATATCCGTCTCCTCCTTTCAAAATCGAATTTACGTTCGCCTTTGTAAGTTGCATTTTAAGACCGAACATTCGTTTTGTCAATCCCAATATTGGGACTGCAAAAATGTTAATATGCACTTATCTGAAATTCGGGAGGGAGAGTTCTTATGAGATAATAAAGAAGCATTTTACAACTGAAAAATTCGCCCGAGGGAGAATCAAATTATATGGGAAAGACTTGGAAAATACTGATCACCAACGATGACGGGATCGATGCCAAAGGACTAAAACGTCTGGCGGAAGCGGCAAGCAAATATGGTGAAGTCTGGGTCGTCGCACCGGACGGACAAAGAAGCGCGGCTTCTCATAGTCTGACGATCAATGATCCTCTGGACGTCTATCCGGTGGAGTGGAAAATGGAACATGTGCATGCATTTTCCTGCACCGGACTTCCCGCGGACTGTGTCCGCATCGGCAGTAAATACGTCATGCCGGAAGAACCGGATGTCGTCTTCTCTGGAATTAATAACGGCTTTAATGCAGGTGCGGATATCCAGTATTCCGCCACCGTCAACGCCGCGCTGGATGCTGCGCTGTGCGGCTATCCGGCAGTTGCTTTTTCCGAAGGATTCCTTAACGATCCCAGAAGCAGCGGCAATGGACACAAAGTCACCGATGAATATCTGCCCATCATTCTTCAATCTCTAATGGATCCTGACCCGGCAGGTGCTTCTAATGGAGAAAAAATAAATACTATGAAAGCCGGTCAGGTAATCAATGTCAATTTCCCGGACTGTGCACTGGAAGAATGCAAAGGCATTCAGTGGAACTGCCGCGTCGGCATCGATACTCCTTATATTGATTACTATACGGTATCCGCGGAACTTCCGCGAGGTGGGAAGCGTTACACGATCCACTGGATCGACAGAGATCATGCAAACGAGGGAACAGACCTTCGCGCCCTTCTGGACAGTTATGTGGCGGTGGGTATCGTGAATAATATCAGCTGATCCTATCTGAGCAAAAAAAGTCGAGAATTCAAATGACCATTTCAGCTAAGATGAGCTCACAAAGGAGGTGAGCCAAGTGGACGAACATAAAGAGGCGGTACGGGCCATGCAGGATTATATAAGTGATCACATTAATGATGAGATCACTTTAGCAGATCTTGCAGCAGCATCTTCATTCTCACCCTGGTACGCGAGACGACTCTTCATAGAGCATCTGAACATGACGCCGGCAGTCTATATCAGACGACTGAAACTGTCGAAGTCGGCTTTGCGGCTAAGAGATGAAAACATATCCGTCCTTGATGTTGCCATCAGCATGGGATTCGGAAGTGTTGACGGATATCAGCGCGCATTCAGACGTGAGTTCGGCTGTAATCCGAAAGAGTACTCCACCAGCCCGGTTCCCATCTGGCTCTTCACTCCTTCGCTGATCATTGAAAATGAAAGGAATGTGAATGCTATGAGTGAGATCAGAAATGTATTTATCCAGGTTATTGAGAAACCGGCAAGAAAAGTCATTATCAAGAGAGGTATCAAGGCAAACGAGTACTGGAGCTACTGCGAGGAAGTCGGCTGTGATGTATGGGGACTTCTGACGAGTATCCCGTCCATCAGCGGCGAGCCGGTGTGTCTGTGGCTTCCGGAACACTTAAGAAAACCGGTAACGAACGAATATGTTCAGGGTGTGGAAGTGGAACCGGATTACAGCGGTAAGATCCCGGATGGATTTGAGATCATCGATCTTCCTGCTTCGACCTATCTTCTCTTCCGTGGTGAGCCTTTTGCCGAGGAGAACTATGTCTCTGCGATCACGGAGATCTGGGATGCGGAAAAGAAGTATAACCCGGAATTCATCGGATATACCTGGGATGACAAGAATCCCCGTATCCAGCTTGAGCCACGTGGAGAAAGAGGCTATATCGAGCTCGTACCGGTAAAGAAAACCGAGTCTTAAAGGACTTAACCTGAAGCAAACAAAAAACCTCGAGGCGACGAGTCTTGCATAAAGCAAACTGTATGCGTCGCAACGAGGTTTTTTTGTACCTTTTCAGGTGTATTTTAAGAGGATACTGTTACTCTTCCACTTCAGCGGTTGCCGGTTCCGGAACTTTTGTCTCTTTCTTGCGGATCACGATCTCATCGTTCTCCACATCGACCAGAGCAGTGGATCCGGCTTCGACAGTTCTGTCGAGGAGAGCCTCGGAGAACTTATCTTCTACCATGGACTGGATAACACGCTTCAGCGGTCTTGCACCGTACTGCGGATCATAGCCCTTCTTCGCTAGAAGTTCTCTTGCCGCATCGGTAAGTTCGATCTCGATGCCGAGTTCCTTCACGCGCTTACTGAGGCTCTCTGTGAGCAGATCAACGATCTTCAGGATCGACTGTTTGCCGAGCATTCTGAAGAAGATGATCTCATCCACACGGTTGATAAACTCCGGATTAAAGGCCTTCTTCAGTTCTTCCATAACGAGTTCCTTTGCCTCGCTATAGGACTTGCCGCCATAGAGTCTATCTGCATCTGCCTCATCGAAGAACGGATCATCGGTCTTCTTTTCAGACGGAATCGAGAAACCGATATGACGTCCGGCAGATGTTGTCAGCATTCTTGCACCGATATTCGATGTCATGATGATGATCGTGTTCTTGAAGTCCACGACACGTCCCTGACCATCGGTAAGACGGCCATCGTCCAGGATCTGCAGCATGGAGTTGAAGATCTCCGGATGTGCTTTTTCGATCTCGTCGAAAAGCACTACGGAATACGGCTGACGGCGTACTTTCTCCGTGAGCTGTCCGCCCTCATCGTAACCGACGTAACCCGGCGGCGAACCGATGAGCTTTGCGGCATCGTGTTTCTCCATATACTCGGACATATCGACACGGATCAGGGCATTCTCGTTACCGAACATGACCTCAGCCAGTGCTTTTGCCAGTTCAGTCTTACCAACACCGGTAGTACCGAGGAAGATGAAGGAACCGGACGGACGCTTCGGATCTTTGAGACCGAGACGGCTTCTTCTGATCGCCTTGGCGATTGCAGTGACGGCCTCATCCTGACCGATAACACGCTTCTTGAGTTCTTCTTCAAGAGTCTTCAGACGCTCTGCGTCACTCTCGGTGATCTTCTTGACCGGGATACCTGTCCAGCGGGCCACGATATCTGCGATGTCATCCGGTGTGAGTGCCAGTTCTTTCTTATCTTTGGAGCTGACGACCTGCTGACGAAGAGTGCTGAGTTTTTCCTCGAGTAAGGTTTCCTCATCTCTGAGTTTCTGTGCAGTCTCAAAGTCCTGATTATTCACGGCTTCCTGCTTCAGACGCATGATCTCATTGATGCGCTCGCCGATCTTCTTTGTCTCCTCCGGCTCCGTCGAAGAATTGATACGAAGTCTCGATGCCGCCTCATCGATCAGGTCGATCGCCTTATCCGGCAGGAAACGGTCGGTGATATAACGGCTGCTGAGGATAACTGCCTGATCGATCGCATCGTCCGGGATCTTAATGCCATGATGCTCTTCGAACTTGCTGCGGATACCCTTTAAGATCAGGATCGTATCTGTGGTGCTCGGTTCTTTTACAAGGACCTGCTGGAAACGGCGCTCGAGTGCAGAGTCTTTCTCGATATGTTTTCTATACTCATCGAGAGTGGTCGCACCGATAACATGCAGTTCGCCTCTTGCCAGAAGCGGCTTGAGCATATTGGCGGCATCCATTGCACCATCGGCATTTCCGGCACCCATAATGGTGTGGAGCTCATCGATGAAAAGGATCACGTCGCCGGCTTTGGTTGCTTCTTCGAGGCCCTTCTTGAAACGCTCTTCAAACTCACCTCTGAACTTGGTTCCGGCAACCATCGATGCCAGGTCAAGAGACATGACACGCTTTCCGGCGAGAAGATCCGGTACATCGTTATTGACGATCTTTGCCGCAAGACCTTCTGCGATCGCTGTCTTACCAACACCAGGCTCACCGATGAGGACCGGGTTGTTCTTCGTTCTTCTTACGAGGATCTGCATAACACGGGAGATCTCTTCCTCACGTCCGATCACCGGATCGATACGGCCTTCTCTTGCCTCCGCGGTGAGATCCTTGCAGTATTTGTCGAGGACCTTGGTCTTACTTCCGTCCTTGCCTTTACCGTTTGCACCACGCTTCCCGGTCTGTCTGCTGCGACGGGACGCGGATTCGCCACCGAAGAACTTGGCTACAGGATCATCCTCCTCGCCTTCTTCTTCGTCCTCCTCATCATCGCGCTCTTCCTCATCGACATCGTCATCGTCGTCGAAGCCGGCATTCTCCTCGCGTGCTCTTTCACGAAGGATGTCGATCAGATCCTCGGCTGCCTCCTTCGCATCAAAGTCGTGATATGCCAGGATACGGTATGCGGTGCACTGACCGTCCTTCAGGATCGCCAGGAGCACATGCTCCGGTTCAACGACATTTTTTCCTGTCTTCTTGGTCAGATACTCAGCAAGATACAGGAGTCGCTTCGTGCGGTTCGTGCAGTGAGCGAAGATCTCATTCGGATCTCCTTCTCTCTCGACAAATGCACCCGGCTCGCGGCCTGTGATCTTCACGATCTCGCCCATGACGACGTTCTGGCCGACGCCATAACGGCTCAATATCTCATCCACCGGCGTCATGCTCGCATCCGAGAGCGCCAGAAGGATGTGTTCTGTTCCGATGTATTCCAGATTAAAAGATGCCGCGTACATCTGCGCACGGGAAAGCATCTCCATTGTTCTTTTCGAAATATTCATAGGGTCTCCTCCTTATTCATTCTCGTTCTTTTTCTCTTCTTTTTTCGTGAGCACTTCTCTTACGAACTCTGCTCTCTTGGTGACGATGTCCTTTGGCAAAAGCACTTCTCCGCAGCGTTTCTGCACCGACGCATCGCCGATCGTATTGAGAAGAAGCATCAGCTGACGTTCGTCGATGTCCTTCATGAAGCCGCATGCCACGCCGACTCTCAGGTCACTTAAGCGGTTCATCGCCTCACCTGCCGGGAGCATCCTCGCATAGGTCAGTTCTCCCAGCGACCGGTACACCTTATCTTCCAGCCGGTCCTTGTTCTTCTCGTAATAGTCTTTTCTCAGTTTGCGCTCCAGCGCAATGACCTCGTTGATCATTCTGGCGAAATTCACAAGTGTCTTGCTCTCCGAGATACCCAGCGTGATCGTATTGGAGATCTGGTAGATATTCCCCGCTGGCTTACTCTTCTCGCCATACACACCGCGTACGGTATAACCTGCCTTCGACAGGGAATCGATCAGGTTCGGCATCTTTCCGATGCTCGTCACGATCGGAAGATGCACCATCACGGAGGCACGAAGTCCGGTACCCGTATTACTCGGATATGCCGTCAGAAAACCATACTTCTCGGAAAAAGCGATCGGAAGTGCTTTTTCCAGATAGATAGCGATCTCTTCCGCCTGCTTATAAGTATTCTCGAGTGCGAATCCCGGTGCCATCACCTGAATGCGGAGATGATCCTCTTCGTTGACCATCACGCTGACATTTTCATCCTTCGAAATAAAGACACTCTGTCCTTCCTGGCCCTTCGCCAGCTCTTCGGAAATTAGGTGATTCTCGATAAGCGCGCGTCTGTCCGTCTCCGGAAGCGCGGCTATATCCATACGCATCAGATCGTTTTCCGGACGCTTCAGCATCGCATCGGAGATCTGCTCGAGGACCTTTTTCCGGCTCTCATCATTCATACGGTTCGGGAAAGGGATCCCTCTCAGGTTTCTCGCCAGACGGATACGGCTGGAAAGGACGATATCACTGTCATTACCTGCTTCTAAATACCAGCTCATTTCTCGTCCTCCTCTCCCTTCAAGGCCTGGATCTCATCACGGAGCTTCGCTGCCTCGATATACTTTTCTTCTTTTACCGCCTGCTTGAGGAGGCGCTCTTTTTCCAGGATCAGGAGGCTCTTTGCCTTCTCTTCATCCGGCTGCTCATCGGCTTTGGTAGATACCTGCGTAAATACCGGAGTCTCGAGTTCTTTTCCATCCGGAATATCGATCTCCACCGGAACCTCGATATTATCGCCGGATCCCGGTTTTCTTCCGACATGCTTCGAGCCCATCTGCGTTCTCAGGAACATCGGGTCGATCGACTCGGAAAATACCTTATAGCAATCCGGGCATCCTAGAAAACCACTCTTGGTGAACTGGCTCTGTGTGATCCCGCATGTCGGGCAGGTCTTTCCTCTTTCCTCATCCTCCATGCCTTCCAGTCCGAGTCCGAATGGTGCTTCAAAAGCACTGGCAAACATATCCAGCGGGCTGGGCATCGAACCGAGCGCGCCACCGAGAGCAGAGCCGAATAGTCCGCCGCCCATGAGGTTTCCAGGCATTGCGATCCCGAGTTCTCTTGCACATTCATCACAGAGCATGAGCATCTGCGGAGCTTTTCCCGTAGTCTGCTTCATGATCTTTACATTTGCTTCTCTTTCCTTACAACGTTGACATTTCATTTTCTGTCACTCCCATCTTCAGACCGGTCACCCGACCGGCGTCTGTTCCTTTCTATAGTTTCATTTCCGGATCCCATCTTCGGAAATCCGGATCGCACGATCTAGTTCGTGATCAGGCTGATCAGCATATTCTTAAAGATATCCATTCTTACGGATGCCTTCTTATCCGAATCGATGCCGGACAGTGCTTTGTCCGAGATCGCCGCCTTGATCAGTCTGGCCGTTTTCTGATCTATTACACCGTAGTCCACAAAGTTCAGAAGGAAGATCTCCGCTTCCTGCTGTGAGATCGTATCCCCCAGCGAATTGATGGTATGCATCAGGTAGTTCGTACCGGGCATCCTCTGCACACGAGAGATACGGATCTGCCCGCCACCGCCACGGCGGCTCTCTACGATATAGCCCTGACCATTGGTAAATCTTGTCGAGATAACATAGGTGATCTGAGACGGCACACAGTTCACACGCTCAGCCAGATCACTACGGTTGATCACCGCGGCGCCGTCATTCTCATCCAGCATCTCTTTGATCATCATCTCGATCACATCGACTAATCTCGCCATACCCTCTCATCTCCTTTATATATTTAGCCGGCTCCTCACCAGATCCGGCATCATCGCAATCATATGCGGCTGTATCATTTTTAACTTTGACATTTGACTTTGACTTTCTTTGACTAATTTCATTATACTCCCCTCGGAAAAGAAGTCAACACCCAATTTCAAAACTCCCCTGAGACGAGTAACGTACGGAAGTAAGCAGTCTTATTAACAGATAAAAAGGGATATCCTGCGCGACGAGTTTTGCGTAAGCAAACTGTTTGAAGTCGCAAAGGATATCCCTTTTAAGTTCTGTTTAAAAAGACCGCTTACTTCTTCAGAACGTTCTTCCACACCCAGATCAGCGCGCAAGCTCCGACGACGGAAAGGATAAATGTTCCGACGATACTACTGGCGCCCAGTCCGAGGATACCGAAGACAATTCCGGCAACGACACCGCCGACAACACCGAGGATGATGTTGATCAGGATGCTATTTGTAGCGGAGTTCATGAGTTTGCCTGCGCAGAAACCTGCCAGACCACCAACGATCAGACCAATAAGCAAATTTACTAACATACTATATCTCCTCCTAAGATCATTTCTGATAGGTTAAGTATAGCACCGAAAGTTTCAAAATGCTGTCACAAAGAAATATACTTTTGTTTGAATTAATGCGGATTTTATCTGAACAGGTCAGGATCTGATAAATCTTCTGTATGTCAGGATCGTACCCATATCCAGGCGGCCATAGACGACGGCATCCTTACTGGAGGATGCGTGGATGACCTGTCCGTTACCTGCATAGATCGCTACGTGATCGGCAACACCGTCACCACCCTTTAAGTCATATACGATAACATCACCCAGTGTCAATTCCGAACGGCTGATGCCGGTGCCACGGGTTTTAATACTATTCGACTGATGCGGAACACCAAGTCCTACCTGCCTGTAACAATATACGACCAGACCGGAACAATCTACACCGCCCTTGCTCTCACCACACCAGACGTAATCAACTCCCAGCATGGACTTCGCGATATTAACGATACTCTCGCCGTTTACACCGGTGATCTTCGGTGGCGGATTGCTGTTGCCCTTCTTTGTCTTGCCGCCGGAACCGGAACCTTTCTTGGTACCCTTCGGAGTAGGTGTCGGCTTCGGAGTAGGCGTTGGAGGTGCTTTTCGAGTAGTATAAGAAACATATACATAGCCCTTCGTTCCATCATCGAGGGTAACCTTGTACCACTCATCGTTGGAGACACCGGAGCAATGGAGGCGCGTCCAGCGCTTCAGTTCCTTGATGACTTCACAGTTCGTGTTCGGCTCGGAACGGAGCTTCAGCCCGCTGGCATCGACCCATACGGTACGGTTGATCTCGTTAAATACCGGCTCAACGGAAAGGGACGCGGTCAGGACATATCCCTCGACTCCCTCTTTCGTACGGATCAGGGACCAGGTATCACCTTTTGCGACACGGGTGACCTCAGTAGATCTGGCAACAGATGCCAGTGTGACAGCATCCATATTCGGCTGTTCTTTGAGGATCGTATTTGTCGTCCTGATGAAGAACTGCTCATCCGTCGGTATAAATGCACTGGTGTCGAGCAGCTCGATCGGCAGATCGGAGTCATCGTATGTCTGGATGACCTGTGCGGTCATCAGGTCAGCGTATTTCTTTTCTCTCTGGGCTGTTTCGTCGATATAGGATGCATCTACAGCAGCTTCACCTTCGCCAACCTCGATCAAGACGCGTCCGGTCTCCGGGTCAACCGTCTGGACCGGCATGTCCGGCTCATCGGGTTCGTCCGGCTCATCCGGATCGATCGGATCATCTTCACCGGTGGCATCCGGATCTAATGTCGGATCTGTATCAGTATCATTCGTCGGGTCAACTGATGGATCATCTGTGGGATCTACATCCGGGTCCTCCGTTGCAGAGGAATTCGCCGGCAACGCCCAGTCCTCGACAAGGACCTCTTCTTCCTGGTCGGAATACGGATACGCGTCTGCATAGGCACGGCCGACCAGTACGCCCGGCGGGGTGCTCTCACGAAGACCTACAGGGATCATCAGTATCGGGAATGTCATCATGGCACAGATCGTGATGATCAGGACAGTGATACGTCTGTCTTTTTCTTTTCTTTGCTGTCGCATCCGTTTCCTTTCTGCGCGAAAAGCACTGTTTTCCGGTCTTTCACGCATCTTTCTTTTCAGAAGTGCCTATAATTAGGCATTCTTAGTTACTTTGTATTTTACGCCCCTTCAATACACGAAGTCAAAGAATGTGACGTTTCTCTTATTTTACATTCCTGTTTCGCAGCAACTCATGAATAGGTCTATGAAATGGTCTATGTCGAATCGTTTTACATAGACCACTACATAGAATAATGACAAAAGTCTATGAAATGGTCTATGTTGAATCGTTTTACATAGACCATTTCATAGACCAGTTCATAAAAAACAAAGAGAGCGGCTCATCATAATGAGTCGCTCTCTTCTGATCAACTGTTTAGTGCTTGAATCAGGATTCGCTTACCGCCGGGATCATGCTCGGGATAACGACCGGATCTTTGCCGAGAAGTTCGTTATTCTCAGGCAGTACAGGTACTGCGGTGAGGTTTCTGTAACGCGGCATACCGGTACCAGCCGGGATGAGCTTACCGATGATAACGTTCTCCTTGAGACCGTAGAGCGGGTCGATCTTACCCTTAACTGCAGCATCGGTGAGAACACGTGTGGTCTCCTGGAAGGATGCAGCGGAGAGGAAGGAATCGGTTGCGAGAGAAGCCTTGGTGATACCGAGGAGGACTCTCTTGCCCTTTGCCGGCTCTTTACCCTCTGCTTCTGCTTTCGTGTTCGCATCCTCGTAATCGAACATATCCACGGTGGAACCGGTCATGAGATCGGTATCGCCCGGATCGTCGATACGAACCTTACGCATCATCTGACGTGTGATAACTTCGATGTGCTTATCGTTGATGGTAACACCACCGCTCTTATAAACCTTGATAACTTCGCTGACGATGTACTTCTGAACGCCACGGACGCCCTTGATCTTCATGATCTCCTGCGGGCTTACCGTACCATCTGTAAGAAGGTCGCCTGCCTCTACGAACTCGCCGTCCTTGACCTTGAGGGTCGCAGAGTAAGGAATCGCGTAGTGCTTCTCTTCGATCTCGATCTCGCTGTCCGGATTCGGGTTAACAGTGATTGCCTCACCTTCCGGAGTAGCCGGTGTAACAACGATGATCTTCTTGTGCTTCTGATCCTCGGTGATCTTAACGATACCGTCGATCTCGGAGATGATCGCCTGGCCCTTCGGCTTTCTAGCCTCGAAGAGCTCCTCAACACGCGGGAGACCCTGTGTAATATCTTCACCGGAAGCGATACCACCGGTATGGAACGTTCTCATGGTCAGCTGTGTACCAGGCTCACCGATGGACTGAGCAGCCATGATACCGACTGCTTCGCCGCCGATGGTCGGCTGGCCGGATGCGAGGTTGATACCGTAGCACTTGCTGCAGACACCGTGACGGGCGCGGCAGTCAAATACGGATCTGATCTTAACCTTCTCGTAGCCACACTCTTCGATCTTCTTCGCAACATCTGCGGTGATCAGATCGTTTCTGGCAACGAGGAGCTTCTTCTTATTCTTCAGATCGTAGATGTCCTCAGCAGCATAACGTCCTGTGAGACGGTCTGCCAGAGACTTAACGACATCCTTCTTGGTACCTGCCATGTTGGCAATTTCCTTGACCCATGTGAAATCGTCAGTACCGCAGTCTTCCTCGGTAACGATAACATCCTGGGCAACGTCGACGAGACGACGTGTCAGGTAACCGGAGTCAGCTGTCTTAAGAGCTGTATCGGAGAGCGCCTTACGGGCACCGTGGGAACTGATGAAGAACTCTAATACGTTCATGCCTTCACGGAGGTTGGACTTGATCGGAATTTCGATC
>JAGCXQ010000054.1 GCA_017961235.1 Clostridiales bacterium
ATGATGCGCTCATGGATATAAGGCGACATCGAGTGGCCCAGGGGAGATCCGATCAGTCCCGCTTTAATCACAGACATAGCCGGCCTCCTTAAGAAGCGCATATGCCTCTACCGCTTCCTTCGTCGTACCGAGCAGGAGCGACACCTGGCCGCCCTCATAGGTGCGGAAATTGCGGATATTGATATTTCTGATATTGATATTTCCTTTACCGAGGATCGCAGTAATGCGGGCAAGCTCACCCGGCTTATCCTCGACGTGGACATTCAGTGTGGCCGATGCTTCGAGCGCTCCGCGGAGATTGATATCCAGGTGATCCCTGTAGATCGCACCCTGCGCGAAAAGCTTCTCGAGTTCTGCACCGTCGTTATTTTCCAGCGCGGTCTTCCACTTAGTCAGTGTATCGATATATTCATCGAGGATCGGAAGAAGTGCTTCTCTCGAGTTCGAGGTGATCCCCGCCCAAAGCTTGGAGTTCGACGATGCGATCCTTGTTATATCGCGAAAACCACCTGCCGCCATTCGTGACAGTGCACCGTCATCGCGGTTGGCCATCAGGAGCGACAGACTGCTTGCGACGATATGCGGAAGATGTGATACCGCCGCGACACGTTCGTCGTGTTCTTTTGCGGTCATGCGCATCGGGATCGCACCGATCGCGCGGATCAGTTCTTCAAAGTTCTGAAGCGTATTGGCAGATACTTCCGAATACTCGGGAAGGCAGATCACATAAAGTGCATTTTCAAAAAGAGATCCGTTGCTGCAGGCATATCCGTAGCGTTCGGATCCGGCCATCGGATGGCCGCCGACAAAGTTCGGAAGGCGGATGGCATCTACGACCGGCTGCTTGACCGAGCCGACGTCCGTGATCATGCCGATATCTACCTTGGCAAGGTCATCCTGCATATTCTTGATCACATCGACCGGAGCACACAGGATCACGACATCGCATCCCGAAAGAATGCTGACATCATCACAGGAAGATGCCGTGATCACTCCCTCTTCCTTCGCCATCTTCAGAGATGCCTCATCCTTATCGATTGCGACGATCTCTTTGATACCGGTCCTTCCGTGGATCGCCTTGGCCAGAGACCCGCCGATCAGGCCCAGTCCGACGATGCCGACCTTATGGATTCCCAGGGATTTTCCCTCGTTTGACATTACTTACATACCTTCCCATTTTGAAGTAGGTTCATTATAGCACGAAGCCGCCCCCTCGCCTACTTATAGGCGAAGAAGCGGCATGTTTTCAGTGCTTTTCGATAATGATACTGGCTGTTTCCCTAACAAATGCTTTTCGAAAGGAAGAAAGTGCCTCATTATCCACGTTCTTTGACTACGGTCGCGGTGCGGTTCTGGATATTATTGACAGCGGTATCCAGCGAGATCTGGCCGGAGAAATAAGCAGCCGCTTCTTCCGACACGATGAGGAATACTGTCCGGTCGAGAGATCTCACGGTATGGATCGATTCGATCATTTCCGTTGCGGACTTAATCATCGTATCATCGATCTCCGGGAGAGCAAGCAAGTACTCGAGGGTCGGATCTTTCTCGACACGGGTCTTCACATTCGCGGAGTTCGTTTTAAAGCGTTCCATCAATTCCTGACAGGCGCCTTTATGCACCGGGAAGGAATAATTGTGGATCGTACCCTGGGTCTGCTGCTCCTTCTGAAGAAGGAATCGTATAAACTCCCATGCCTCGTCCTTTGCGGAAGAATCCTTCGGGATTGCGATACTTGTCACATACTGCATCGACATTCCATCGCATCCGGGAGCTCCGATCATGACGCCGGAACTTCCTCCCCCGAGGTCACGCAATTCGGCAAAATCCATCGGATCCGAGATCTTACAGGTGATGGCTGCGACCATGCCCTGCTGCAGCTTTTCCTTCGGTTCCAGAACTCCGTCCCTCGGATCTTCCGCCCAGAAGATCTGATTCTCCGTCCGATCTGATCCCAGTCTCATGCATGATTCCAGGATGCTCTTAAACTGCGGATCGTCAAAGCTGACCTTCTCATTTTCATAATCGATGAACTTGTCTCCCGTAGATCGCAGCAGTTCTTCCAGAAGTTTTGCTTTCGGTGTTTCCGGAAGGAGTGTCATATTGCCCGGAAGCTTATCCTTGGTATTGACCATCTCCTCGTACGTCCACGAAGTTTTTCCGTCTGCATATTTCTCATTGAGCACCATGCCGTTCGCGGAGAAGAGGATCGGGATCTGATACAGTTTTCCATCCTTTTCACATGCGCGGAAAAGATTATCGAAGTAATCTTCTCTATTGATTCCGCCTTCACCATCGATCAGGGTATTCAGGTCCGTCAGGATCTCCCCGCTGTTAAACTGACTATATTCACCGAAATTCACGAGGATGTCCGGACCCGTATGTGCTTTGAGATCCAGATAGACTTTATCGATGGTTTCCGAGAGGCGCTTCTCCTCAGACACTTCCTTCTGCGGGAAGATCGTGGGTTCATCCGAATAGTCCTTCACTACGATCCTGGAGTTTTTCTGAGGATCCTTGTTATAGTCCACGATCTGTTCCATAAGAATAGACGGGACTCCCTGGAAAGATGCGAGCTCGATGATCTTCTTACCGGCGTGCGGATTTTTCTCCGCCCGGGTCATATGGTATAAAGTGATATCCGGATCAATAGTGGTGCTAAAATGCATATCCCAGGTCTCTACTACGGAAAGCGCATACATCTCATCATCCGAGAGCACATTACATAAGCTTACACCGGTCGGATTGATGTCCGTCTCGTCCCACCTGAGAAGTGTACTGTTACTATTGTTCTGTGGATCGAGTTTCTCCACTGTATTATTCACGACATAATACACACCGTTTCTTCCTGAGCAGAAAAAGGGCACCTCGCGCGAAAGAACAGTCGTTTCGCCCTTAAACTTTCCGGCCGCTGCATCAAATTCTATGATCTCCGGGGCAAAAGAACTTTCTTCCTCCGGCGTATCCTTCAGGGCATAGCAGTAGATCTTGTCGCCCTGGCAGATCAGGGAATGAATAAGATCATTCGTTACGTCATTCGCTATTTTCTTACCATCCTGATCAAATACACTGATACGTGTTCCTCCGTGGCAGACGATATTGCCATTTGACAGCTGGAAACACTCATGTGGTATTTCATCGTTTGAAAGAGCGATCGGCTTTTCGTTTATCAGATTTCCGGAAGCATCCACTTCGTATGTGAAATAGGATCTGGAATACTCCGGCGGCTCTCCCATCTTGCTGCGAAGTGCCATGAGTTTTCCGTCATTCCCCGAAAACAGTATCGGTAGATCATTAAGACCGACTTTCAGATCCAGTTTGCACCGGTAGGAACCATCCAGGTTATATACCAGCTTGCACTGGCTATCATATTCCGCATATTCGTTCATCAGTGCCTCGCCTTCCTCCGGTGAGAAGGAGTCGGGGTTTGCGTAAAATCTATCCACCTTCGCCTGAAGATCCGGCGGAACGGCATACTGACAGATATACTCGAAGACTACTGCATCATCGAGAAGCTGCGGTACCCCTACAGCACGGCACTGATACTCTTTTTCCGGATCGATCTCCGGCAATTTGATCTTAATCGTCTCTGTCTGGTAGAACGGATCGCTTTCCTGCACGGTCTTACCGGATTTCGGAGCCTCATGCGTCTGCGATTCGGAACTTTTCTCTTTCTTCTTTGCGCAGGCAGGAAGCGATAAAAGAAGACAGCATGACATCAGAAGCGCAATCGCCTTGATAGGTATTCTTTTCATAACACACCTCACATAAAACATTTTCACCCCTGATACTTAAATTATATTAAGCATAGGGGTGAAAATGAATTACGTTTTTGTCATTCTGAAAAAAAGATTTGATAAAGGCTCAGTTATTTCTTGCTTCGAAGTCTTCATCGATCGCT
The DNA here is from genome assembly GCA_017961235.1 of Clostridiales bacterium. Taxonomy (GTDB): domain Bacteria; phylum Bacillota; class Clostridia; order Saccharofermentanales; family Saccharofermentanaceae; genus Scatonaster. The sequence continues at coordinate 3,902 of JAGCXQ010000054.1, forward strand.
TCACGCCATGCGCAGTCCATCTTTCCTTTTCTTCTTACGCTCTGGATCGCCATGCCGACACACTCATAATTCAGTGCCGTTCCCTTCGCATCGCTGTGATAGTTCACCGCATTCTCCTTCGCGATGCCGAAAGATCTTGCCGTCTCGACCGCATCGATATTCGCGCCGAGGAAGATAAACTCCCAGCCCTTTTCCTTCTTCTTTTCGATCATCTTCTTGACCTTGTCGGAGGAATATTCCCGGCTGCTGTTCTCCATACCGTCTGTCGTGATCACGAAGATCGTGTGATCCGGAACATCCTCTTCTCTTGCGTACTTATGGATGTTTCCGATGTGCTTGACCGTCTTTCCGATCGCATCGAGAAGTGCAGTAGATCCTCGTACGAAGTAATCCTTATCCGTCATCTCTTCGATCTTTGCAAGGTCCACTCTGTCATGAATTGTTTCCACTACCGAATCGAAAAGCACTGTCGTGACATAGCACTTACCATCCTCTTTTTTCTGCTTTTTGATCATGGAGTTAAAGCCGCCGATCGTGTCTTCTTCCAGTCCTCCCATCGAACCGGATCTGTCGAGGATGAAAACGATCTCGGTGATGTTGTTCTTTACTTCATTCTTCTCGACCTTCTTGCCTTCTGCCTTCTTGATCTTTTCTTCGTTAACCATTGCCTTTTTCATGTTCTTTTCCTCCTGAACTTACTTGCCGGTATCTCTTTCGAGGCCGGTGCGGCATCGTGTTTTTGCTTCGCCGCATCTCTTTCTTACAAGCTCATTAAACAGGAAAAAGAAAAAGAAAAGGTCGCCTCATAGGCGACACTTTTCCTCTTCTTTTCTTTTTCCTTTTCTTACCTGGAAGAACCATTCAGGAGACGGGATTCACGCAGGTTTATTTCGGAAGATCTACATCAAAGATCTGATATTCCACTTCCCGGCCTTCCGAATCCTTCATGACCCAGTTCGAGAAATACTCGATATCCTTGATAATGAGTTTTCCTTC
>JAGCXQ010000055.1 GCA_017961235.1 Clostridiales bacterium
GCACCGGAACGAAGGCAACGCGTACAAACATGCATAGTCTTAGGGGTGCCATCAACAACGACCTTAACGTTACGAACGTTCGGCTGCTGCTGTGTCAACGCACGACGGGAAACCTGTGAACGCGTGATGCTGATCTTTCTGCCGAAATGAGTATCTTTCTGACAGATCTCACACTTTGCCATGTAAACACCTCCTATGTGCTACTTGATACGCGCCCTAAATTACGCGCAGACAGAATGATAACACATAATTTATATGGATGCAAGAGATTTCTTCTTTTTTGCGCTGATTCTGATAATATTGTAGATGTGACATAAAAGTTTTCATCTCCGAAAAAAACCGGCATCATGAAGTGTCTAAATAGTGAGGATCCTAAATAAGCCCTTTTATCCGGGGCGAAGAGAGGTTTACGTGAAGGACGCAGAGTTTTTCGAACGGGTCGAGAAGATCCGGCAGAAAATGTATTCGATAGCATATTCTTACTTTTCCAGTGAGAGTATGGCTGTCGATATGGTGGACGATGCCGTGTACCGCGGGTACTTGAAGAAGCATACGCTGAAGGAACCGAAGTACTTCGAGACATGGCTGATCCGTATCCTTATGAATGTCTGTGCGACGGCCTATAAAAAGGCTAAGAAACACAGAAGTTTCGAGGAGTATATCGTCGAGCATGAACCTTCTGCTCAGCCGACACTGGACAAGCTGGAACTGAAGGAAGCCATTTCCTCTCTCCCGGAAGATCTGCGGAGGATCATTACATTGAAGTATTATGCTGATTATTCCACGAAGGAGATCGCGGATATCCTTAAGATCCCGATGGGGACGGTCGGCACTCGTGTTCGAAAAGCACTTGACTTGCTTCGGATCGAACTTGGAGGTGAATCATGATAGATATTGAAAAGGAGATCCTGGAACTGACGTCGGAAGCGAAGGAACTTCCGGAAACTATGAATATGGACAGGATCAGACGCCGTGCCAAAAAGAGAAAGAGGATCCATACGTTTGCTGTTGTCGGCAGGTCGCTTGCCGGTGTTTTAGTGACGATGTTCTTGGCACTGTTTATCGCGGTGAACAGCTCGGTCTCCGTGGCACGTGCTTTTTCTGATGTCCCGGTCATCGGAACGCTGAGCAGGAACCTGGTCGTGCGGTCGGACATCAAGAAGGCCCTGAAGCACAACAAAAACCTTGCCGCTGCTTTTGAAGAAGAAGGATTGACTCCGGTCGATATGGTGGACTCCGGTGCGACCGGTCAGATGACCGTAACGGTCGATTCCTTCTATGCGGATGAACTCGACCTGATCCTCTGCCTGAAACTGGATACCAAACTTGATCCTGATAATTCCTATTTTTATATGAGAGATATCCAGATCATCGATCTGAATACCGGAGATAATGTGTATCAGGATACACACTGTTCGATGGACTACTTTGATACGATCGGGAAACTGCAGTTTACGGAGTTTTTCTGGGATCGTCCCTGTACGGATTTTGAAGTCCGGTTCAATCTGTGGCGTCCTTTTGATGAAGTTCCATATGAAGACGCGGTCATCGATTCGTTCCGTTTCGAGTTCCATGATGTAGAGCCGTCTGCGGCAATACACATCCCGATCGATGAGACGTTTACTGCCTACGGCATGAATTTCCATTTTACAGAGATTCAGGCTGCCGGCTCCATGACGAAGGTCTTCTATGATTACCCGGAGGGTGAAAACATTACGTTCCATACTTTTGATCTGTATATTACAGACGAGAATGGAAATGTGATCTCGGATGAGTTCCAGGCATTCGGATCAAGAATGACGGGATATGATTTCTTTGACGAGAACGGAAAGCAGCACAATTGTGAGATCCTGCCATCGATCTTCTATGATGACTGTGATTCAGTCTCGATCCATATTTCGACGGTCTTCTGCACTACGCACGATCCGAGATTCCTTAAGATCGACCCGGAAAACCGTACCGGAACCTTCGAAGGAAAGACATTCCCGATCGAAGTGTGTGACAGCTCGACAACGTATTCGGATTACGGACTTCCGTCGATGCCATATTACGATACGCTCGAGGAAAAGGTATTCTTCGTCGTGCCGTATGATGAAGAAATGCCGGAATTCGATGGCACGATAATGCCACTGACAGGTGGTGCCCCGCAGTGCGATGGAAATGTGTTCCCGGTTGCAACGATCAATGGCGAGAAGTATCTGGTGATCGAGTACTACAAGTACAATTATGATGAGGACGGATGCTACTACTTCGTCCAGCAGGATGACAGCGAGACATTACGTGTAAATAAGTCATTCAAAGTGAATCTGTGATCGCTATTTCTCCTGGGATTGTTCAGGCCTCAAATCGCCTCGCAGGAATGCGATCGCGTGAGTCGGGCAGCCGTTGACACAGGCATCGCAGTGGATGCATTTGCTCTGGTCGATGACTGCCAGGGACTCTCTCATCGAGATGGCACCCTGAGGACAGGACCTTACGCACTTCTGGCATCCGATACATCCGATAGTACAGTTCTTTCTCGTTCTGGCACCCGGCCATTCATTCTGGCATCGGACGGCAACAGTCGCCGAGACCGGCATGAGCTCGAGAAGATGTTTCGGGCAGACCTTGACGCACTGGCCGCAGCCGTGGCACTGGGCACGATCTACAGATACGATACCGTCTTTTAGTTTTAATGCGCCAAAAGCACAGACCGCGATACAGTCGCCGAAGCCGAGACAGCCGAAGGTGCACTGGTTCGGTCCGCCGAGAAGTCCGGCAGCGGCATGGCACGAACTGGTGCCTAAGTAGACATAGCGTTTGCCGGTCTGCTCGCATGTGCCCTGACAGCGAAGAACCGCGATCTTCTTTTCCGGGATCGCGGCCGCGACACCAAGGATCGATGCGATCTCACGTGCACAGTCCGCACCGCCGACGGCACAGAGTGCGGTGTTGGTTCCGTTCTTGGAAAGGTAATCCGCATAGCCTTCGCATCCTGCAAATCCGCAGCCGCCGCAGTTGGCGCCCGGAAGAGCTTCCAGGATCTTCTCCTTGGTTTCGTTCTTTTCGACAGCGAAGACACGGGAGATGATGACGATGAGGATACCGAGGATCAGTGCGATCCCTAACATAATGCCGGTAGGAATGAGTATATCAGTCATATCATTAACCTCCGAACAGATTCTCAACCAGGCCCTTGAAGCCCAGGAAGGAGACAGCGACCAGAGAAGCGGAGATGAGCGTGATCGGAAGACCCTTCAGGGCATCCGGCACGTCCGCCTTATCGATCCTCGAGCGAACGCCCGAGAACAGGAACAGCGACAGGGTAAATCCGATACCGGCACCAAGAGCATTGACCATCGACTCTGCGAAGGTGTAGTTGCTGTTGATGTTCAGGATCGTTACACCGAGAACGGCGCAGTTTGTGGTGATCAGGGGGAGATAGATGCCCAGCGCCTTGTGCAGCGGCGGCATCGACTTCTTCATGATCATCTCGATCATCTGTACGAGTGCGGCGATGACGAGGATGAAGACCAGCGTCTGAAGGTACCCGAGTTTAAGAGGATCGAGAAGCAGGTGCTGGATCGGCCAGGTGATCGAGGTGGCGACCAGCATGACACATACGACCGCACCGGACATGCCCATGGCGGTCTTCAGGTTCTTCGAAACACCCAGGAAAGAGCAGATGCCCATGAACTTCGAAAGTACGAAGTTATCGACGAGGATCGCGGAGAAGATAATGATCAGGAATTCTTTTGCCATATATTACTCCTCCTTTCCCTTACACAGGCTGCAGCCGCCGCAGGACAGACAATCGGACTTATCTCCTGCCACACCGCACGGAGTGGAGGACTTGGCCGATGCATGCTTCTCCTGCTTCTTCATCACTGCCTGCACGATGCAGATGCAGATGCCGAATACGAAGAATCCGCCCGGCGGAAGCATGAAGAACATCATCGGTTCGATCACGTCTCCGAAGAGAGGAAGTTGCATGTCAAAGAATGTGCCACATCCCAGGATCTCACGGATTGAGCCCATCATGAGAAGCGCGAGTGTAAATCCGGTGCCCATCGAAAGACCGTCGAGGATAGATGGCAGGACCTTCTGCTTACTGGCGAATGTCTCCGCGCGAGCCAGAAGGATACAGTTAACTACGATAAGAGGAATGTAGATGCCGAGCGAGTCATTGAGCGCCGGGAAGTAAGCGGAGATCAGCATCTGCACGATCGTAACGAAGGTCGCGATGATCGTGATGAATGCCGGGATCCTGACCTTGTTCGGGATCACATTCCGAAGAAGCGAGATGATCGCTTCCGACGCCGTCAGCACGAAAAGCACTGCCAGTCCCATGTACAGCGATGACTTCGCGGAGATCGTTACGGCCAGCAGCGGACAGGTACCGAGGACCAGACGGAGTGCCGGGTTTTCGTAAAGGACGCCGTTGAGGAAGATCGACTTCGGTGTGTATTTACTGTTCTTTTCCGCCTGACGTTCATCCGGAGAACGGTAAGCGGCATCTTTCATCTTACTTTCACTCATCCGATCAGCCCCCTTTCTACAAACAGAAGATAGGCTTCCCGGGCCCGGTTGATACAGCCGGTCGCTGCACGGGAAGAGATCGTGGCGCCGGAAACTGCGGCCACGTCCTGATTCAGTACGATCTCGGATCCGGTAGAAAGACCGGTAAATCCATCGAGGAACGGACGTCCTTCGACCTCTTTACCGAGCTTCGGTGTATCCGATGCGGCGGTCGCGATGACCATGACGATCTTTCCATCGGTGCCGATGCCGGTCGTAGTCTCGATCGTGCCGGCATATCCGAATCCCGAGGTTACGAAGATGTATCCCATAACGGATCCGTCTTTTCCCTTGGCGGTGAAGACCTCATCCGGCAGGATGTTCTTCTCAGTGAGTTCTTTTTTCATATCTTCCGGTATTTCGACTGCTTCAAAAGAATCCGCATCCGGGAAGATCGTGAGTTTTCTTTCCTGGGCAGAAGCTTCTTCCTGCTCATCGATCTTCGATCTGGTGATGGAATATGTTCCGGCCAGAAGGAAAACGCAGATACCGCAAATGAGCGCCAGGATCAGGGCGGGGAGAAGGTCTTTGAACTTAAACTTTTGCACTTTCCTTCACCTCCCCGAATGGTTTTCCCATCGTCCAGTTGTCGATATGCGGAGTCAGGATATTCATCAGAATGATAGAGAAGGAGACACCCTCGGCCATGTTTCCGTAGTAACGGATCAGGAAGGTCAGGATGCCGCATCCGATACCGAAGACGATCTTGCCTTTTGTTGTCAGCGGCGAGGTGACATAGTCGGTCGCCATGAAGAATGCGCCGAGGATGAGACCGCCGGAGAAGATCATATAGACACTCTCGTGGAAAAGATCCGCCCAGCCGCTGAGACAGGAGAGGTCTCCCGAGAAGTGGAATACATTGTTGTGTCCGAAGAGGAAAGAAAGGACGAAGAATGTACCGATATATGCCAGCGGGATCCAGATGCGGATGACATGGCGGAGGATCAGGTACAGCGCGCCGATCAGAAGGGCGAGGATACATACCTCACCGATACAGCCGGCTTTATTTCCGATAAAGAGATTCCAGATGGAAGGTGCTTCCGGAGTATTGATCTGAGTAAGAGGTGTGGCAGATGAGACGGCGTCGACCGACTTCATGCTGAACCACGATCCGGTCATGACCGTCCAGGAGGTCATGGCTTTCGGGAAGGCGATCACCAGGAAGATACGTGCGGCGATCGCAGGATTGACGAAGTTGTTGCCGAGTCCGCCGAACATCTGCTTGACGACGACGATGGCAAAAGCCGCGCCGATCACGACCATGTACGGCGGAAGCGATACCGGCAGGTTCATCGCCAGAAGAAGTCCGGTCACGACGGCAGACAGATCGCCGATCGTGTTATTTCTTTTCATTACCTTGCGGCAGATATACTCGAAGATGATGCAGGAGGCGATCGAAAGAAGTGTGATAAATACCGCGCGGATACCGAAGTAGTACCATCCTGCAAAAGTCGCCGGGAGAAGTGCGATGATCACATCGCGCATGATCGACTGGGTCGTCGCTTTATCCCGGACGTGCGGGGAGTGAGAGACTTGCAGTTTCATTAGGAAGCAGGACCTCCTTTATTCTCGGATGCAGCGAGGAGCTCCTGCTCCTTCTTGATACGCGCACGTTCGGCGCGGACCATGACCTTACCGTTCTTGATGCTCTGGGTAAGGAACCGTTTGGATGGGCAGGCATAGGTGCAGCAGCCGCACTCGATGCAGTCCATCACGTGATATTTTTCCAGCATCTCCGGATCACGGAGACGTGTCGCCTTATCGATACCGCAGGGGATCAGATCCATCGGGCAGGAAGCGACACATCGCGCACAGCGGATGCAGGGAGATTCCGGAGGAAGAGTCGTCTCTTCCGATCCGAAAACGAGGATCGCATTATTCGCCTTGATGATACCGTGGTCGATACGGTCAAGTGCGACACCCATCATGGCACCGCCCATGATGATCTTCTTCGGTTCTTCACGGGTACCGCCGGCCGCCTCGATAATATCCTGGATACGCGCACCGATCGGTACGATAAAGTTACCAGGAGTATTGAGCGCGGATCCGTCGAGTGTCATACGTTTTCTGGTAAGCGGGATGCCCTCTTTCAGATACAGCCCGATAAAGCGGAGCGTACTGACATTCATAACGAGCGTATGCACATCGATCGGCAGTTTTCCCGGCGGAACTTTGCGGCCGGTAAGTGTATAGATCAGCATCTTTTCCGCGCCCTGCGGATAGATGGTCTTCAGTGTCTTAACTTCGATGTCCGGATGCTTGCCGGTCTTATAGACACGCTTCTTGATCTCGTGAGAGAAGATACGTGTAACGAGCGGTTTATTATCCTCGACGCCGATGATCGTCTTCGGGATCTCGAGCCACTTCATGACCTCGAGGATACCGTCGATGATATCATCCGGATGCTCACAGATCTGACGGTAGTCGGCCGTGATATAAGGCTCGCACTCTGCCGCATTTACGATCAGTGTATCCGGCATCTTATTCTTCGGTGGATTCAGTTTTATATATGTAGGAAAAGCAGCGCCGCCAAGTCCGACTAGGCCGGAGTCTCTGATCATCTGGATGAAGTCTTCGAAAGACTCGATCTTCGGAGGCTTGCAGAAAGGATTGATCGTGTGATTAAAATCCGACTCGATGCGTACTGCTTCGACAGGAGCACCATTGGCGGAAACAACGTAGTGAACTTCTTTAACAGTTCCGGAAATACTGGAGTGGATCGGTACGGACATGGGCTTGTCGGCGCGCCCGATCAGCGTTCCGACATCAACGTGATCACCCGGCCGGACCACGCACGTACAGGGCGGTCCGATATGCTGCTGCATCAGCAGCTCGACCTCGGGGAATCCATGCAGATGAATGGATGGAAGAACATCGGTATTTTTATTGCCGAGCGGATGCACACCACCGGCAAATGCATGTATCGATCTAAGCGGCATGAGGAGTACCTGCTTTCTCCGAATATCTAACATTCATATTAACACATATAAGTAGAAAAAGGAGAAATGATTTTCATTTCTGTAATAATTTCTTCTGGAACAGAAAAAAGGCTCTTCCGAAGATCTCGGAAAAGCCTTTTCGAATTTCTGATATAGAGTTTAATTCTCGAAAATCACTCGTAGCGGTTAGTGTAGTTCGCCGCGGCATTCCATAGGATCCACTCGTCATATCCCGCATCGTAAATGGCCTGGATCTGTGCTTTTACCTCAGGCACTTTATAGTTCAGGTGATGCGAGATCCATGTCGCCGTAAACGCCTGTACATACGGGCGCACCGTAGCATAACCATCTGCGGAAGCGGAAGTTTTTCCTGCCATGAGCGCATTGTACATAACGTCATGCGGATAAAGGTCCGGATAGTCGAAGGTCTTTCCGTTCAGCTGCGTGTTATCTGCGTAGTGCGATGGATACAGCATCGGACACAGGGAATCGATACCGGTAAGTCCTACCGTATCCCAGCCCTGACCGATCAGCTTACCATCGAGCTCGGAAGAAAGGATGATTCCGAATACGTCTGCAGTTACCGGGATGCCTGTAGGATCCTGGATCTTACGGCGTGCCGTCTGCAGGAAACGGTTGATTGCGTCGATACGTGATGGTGTGGAATCCTCCGGTCCGAAATACGGTTTCTCGTTATACTTCTTCGTGCTGATGGTCGGGAAACGGACATAGTCGAACTGGATCTCATCGACACCCTTTTCGACTGCTTCCTGAGCAAGCGAGATCAGGAAGTCCCATACGCGGGGATCGTAAGGATTCAGGAACTGGTGCTTGCCTTCGAGATTGAAGTGCATGGATTCACCGTTTGCATCCTTGATGCTCATTTCCGGATGGTTTCTCGCCATGGAAGGATCGTTGAAACATACGATACGGCCGATGACCTTGATGTCATTCTCGTGGCACTTTTTAACGATCTCTTCGAGGTTATATGCGTTCTGCACATAACTGCCTGGACCTTTGTCTGTCCAGTTTCCGCCGTTATCGACCCACAGATGCATCTCTTTGGCCATCTCATTGGAAGTATTGTAATAGACACCGCCGCCCTCATCCTTGAGGTCGATAACAAATGCATTGATATCGGTCTTCTTTGCCAGTTCGAGATTCTCTTCGAAGTGCATGCAGGATGCGATGTAGATACCGTGGATCTTATTATGCTGCACCGGTTTTACCTCGGTTACCGCCGGAAGCGGTCCCCAGTATGATTCTGCAAGATCGTTCTGGGGAAGATACTCTTTTACTTCCACGCCGCCCGATACCGGAGTCGTATCTGTCGGCTCAGAAGATTCGGAAGCAGAGGAATCTCCGGAACTATCGGCGGAAGTATCTTCCGAAACGGAAACACTTGTCGGAGTCGTCTCAGTAGCTTTGGGCTTCGACTTTCCTTTTTTGCCGAGAAGGACGAATACACAGACGATGTCTGCGACGAATAAGATGACGCAAAGAACGAACAGCACGGCAATCGTTTTGCGGAGCATCTGGATGCGTGCCCGTTTCTGTTCGCGTGACATAGAATATCCCATAAAGTAAACCTTCTTACCTTTAAAATGTAGTCCATAATAAACCACACTAATTATATAAATAAATGTTTCTACTGACAAGGAGGCGTTATCTTCGCGCATTGTCAACTCGGGATACCGCATGATAAAATATAAGCAATTCTTTACAACCGACCGGGGGTGTTACCGATGCTCGAGAGAAATTGTGCAGGTGGAATCGTTTTCTACGGAGATTCAGTGCTTTTGCTTCAGAATGAAAAAGCAGACTGGTGCTTCCCGAAGGGTGTCATCCGCACGGTCGAAAAGCCGGAAGAAGTTGCTCTGGAAAGAGTATCCGTCGAGGCAGGAGTTTCGGCGAAGATCCTTTTCCCGGTCGGCAGAACGAACTATGAATTCTACTCGATCACCCGCCAGAGGCCGGTATGCAATAAGATCGTCTGGTACGTGATGCGGTCCGAGAGCGACAGCGTCACCCCGAACGCGGAACAGAACTTCTCCGACGGTGGTTTTTATCCTGTGGAAAAAGCACTGGAAATGGTGACCTACAGCCAGGACAGATCTCTTCTGATGATGGCCTACCAGAGATATAAGGAGCTCGTCTGATTTGCCCCGCTCTTCTTGGAAAACAGTAGAACATCCCGCAAGGATCGAATATGAAGTGAAGAAGTCCGTCTTTATCGCCGATGTCGCACCTGTATCGACCGGCGAAGAAGCGACGGACTTTTTGCGTAAAATAAAAAAAGAATTCCCGGATGCCAGACATCACGTATATGCCTACCGCGCCGGAGATGAGACCCTCGAACAGAGATACAGCGATGACGGCGAACCATCCGGTACAGCCGGCATGCCTGTCCTCGATGTGCTCCTTCACCAGGAACTCGATGATGTGATCTGTGTCGTTACGAGATATTTCGGCGGCATCCTTCTCGGGACCGGCGGACTTACCCGCGCTTATTCCACCTCCGCATCCATGGGGATCGAAGCAGCATCCCCATGCAGAATGGCACTTCTGGAACTGTTTCATGTCCAGCTGGACTACTCGGTGTCGGAGAAGTTCCAGTATGCGGCGAAGAAAAGCGGGTTTGCCATAGGAGACATCATCTATGAAGCAACTCCGATCGTCCCCGTGTACTGTGCCAAGGAAGATAAGGAGAAGCTGCTCGCTCTGGTAAATGATACGACTGCAGGAAGAGGAAAGATGACACATATCGGATCTTCCGCGACGAAGATCAGCGAATAGATTTTCTGAGCGTCGGATAAGGTACCTCTGACGTTTTTCAAGTTTACTTTTTGTTTTCAAAATCCACGAAATATGAGTGTATATTATCCGCTACTATGATGGTGGTTTTATATGTTTCACATTGTGTGTTTCTTAAGAGGAGCCTGCCCATGAAAAAGAAGATCGCGGCATTTGCCAACGGTTGGAGTGATGAATATCTTATCGAAGCGCTGAAAGGCGTGCAAAAAGGTGCAGAAGAAAGGGACGTGGATGTCTATCTTTTCGTCAATTATTCATCTGCCAATAAGCAGGATGAAAATGTGCAGGGAGAAGTGAATATCCTGAATCTGGCCAACCTCGAAGACTACGATGGCGTACTTCTTTTCGGAAATACTCTGAATAATGCAGGGGAACTGACGACGCTTTCCGAGCGGATCAAAAAACTGGATAAACCGGCTGTGTGTCTCGAATATGAGGTGGACGGGATCGACTGTGTCTGCACGGATAACTACAGCGGCATGTATGAACTATGCGAACATCTCATCGTCGAGCATCATGTCAGAAAGATCGCCTGGGTATCGGGCATCTCCGGCAATAAAGAGAATGAGGAGCGATTCCGCGCCGTGTCGGAATGCATGCAGAATCACGGCCTTTCTGAAGAAGACAGATACACACTAAACGGAGACTGGAGCTTCTATGTCGTGCAGGATAAACTCGGCGAATGGCTGGAAACCTACGGGCTTCCGGAAGCCTTTGTCTGTGCCAACGACGTCATGGCGATGGGCGTGATGACCTATCTTATCAATCACGGATATAACCTTCCGAAAGACGTTATCGTGACCGGATTTGATAATCTGAAATCCACGGGTACTTTTGTACCGGCGCTCACGACCGTCGAGAGAAAATGGACGGAGAGAAGTTACGATGCATTTTCGCATCTGATCGATCTTATCGATGGCTCTCCGAAGGCCGGCGTGCAGTCATTCCCATCGTATCTTCTGGCGAGAGAAAGCTGCGGCTGCAAGATCTCCGACGATATGAAGCGCGCACAGATGAGCTCGATCAACAAGGTCTATACCGTGCCGATCGAGCGGACGCTTTTCGACTGGCATCTGTCGGGACTCGATGAGGCAACGACCGAACAGTTTACGCTCGAGGATATCCATGAAGGACTCGAAAGGTTCTTTAAAGGCGGGATCTCCCAGTATGAAGGTGAGACATTCTGCATATGTCTTGATGAAGGATTCGTGGACTCGATCTATGAGACAGGAGACCCGAGATGCCTCGGTTACAGCGAATACATGCACGTCCTTTATGCCAAGAGAGACGGCAAGCACATGCCGTATCAGAAGATAAATACATCCTACATATTCCCCGTATTTTCCGATCCCGAGGAGAAAGGAAATCTGTATCTGATCGCGCCGATCCACAGTTCCGGAACGGTCATCGGCTATGGTGTCTTTAAGAATTATCCGAAGGTCCTGGAGACGACATTCCTCTACTCGTGGCTCCGCCATCTTCGTATCGGCCTGATGCGCGGAAGACAGAATATCCGGATGGAACTGATAAACCAGAAGCTCCGGGAGATCTCGCTGATGGATGAACTGACCGGACTTCTGAACCGAATGGGGTATGAGAAGAAAGGGATCCCGATGCTCGAGGAGACCCGTAAGGCGAAGAAGAACTCGCTGATGATGGTCGTAGATATCAATAAAATGAAGATGATCAATGACAGATACGGACATCTTCAGGGAGACCTGGCGATCCGACTTGTCGCGAAAGCGATCAAGGAATCGATCCCCGATACCTGGTGTGGCATCCGCTACGGCGGGGACGAGTTCGTCCTGATCGGAGAGAACGTCTATGTGGATGACGGATCGCTTCTGAAGAAGCAGCTGATCTCCGCAGTCGAGCGTCTGTCGCAGGAGTTTATGATCCCGTTCGAGCTCTCCATCAGTGTCGGTTCCGTATCGATCGATCCTTCGGAAAATATCAGTCTGGATGAGTATTTCCGCAGAGCCGATAATGCGATGTATGAGATGAAGAAGAAAAACCATGCCGAGCGCAGAGATTAAGGGTACAATAGAAGAAAACCACTAGGAAGGTCTATATTGTGTCCTCGGGAAAAGCACTCGATCCGTCCAATACTATCCGATCCGGAAATGACCGGAGCAGATGCGCTGTCAGTAAGAACTGCGGCGGCTGTATCTATGCGTCTGTTCCCTATGCAGAGCAGCTGAAAAAGAAAGAGAAATCCGTGAAAGATCTTCTCTCCGGCATTTGCGAGGTGCGTCCGATCGTCGGTGCAAAAGAACCGCTCTACTATAGAAATAAAGTACACTGGGCGTTCGGACATCTGGGAACACACCTCATCGCCGGAAGATATGCGGAAGGTTCACATAGGATCATCGAAAACGATCACTGCCTTCTCGAAGATAAGGAGTGCGCGAAGATCCTCTCGGATATCCGGGAACTGGCTATTAAGTTCAAGATCCGTTCCTACGATGAACGTACCCGTCAGGGACTCCTCCGCAGGGTCCTTCTGAGAAAAGGCAGTACGACGGGAGAGATCATGGTCGTTCTCGTCTTAAGTTCTCCTGTCCTTCCCGGGAAAAAAGGCTTCATCAAATCTCTTCTTGAGAAGCACCCGTCCATCAAAACAGTCCTGATCAATATCAATACCAGGACCGACTCTATGATCCTCGGAGAGAAGACGATCTGTGAATTCGGAAGAGGTTTTATCTATGACGAACTTCTCGGAGTAAGATTTAAGATCTCGCCGGAGTCGTTCTACCAGATCAATCATGACCAGACGGAGAAACTCTATTCTCTTGCAATCGATGCAGCATCTCTGAAGAAAGGCGAAAAGATCCTCGACGCTTACTGCGGAATAGGAACGATCGGACTTTGTGCGGCATCCTCTACGGAAGGTATTCTTCTCACCGGAGTCGAGCTGAATCGTGCTGCTGTTTCAGATGCGAGAGAAAATGCGAAACTGAATGCGGAGAGAACAAGTGCTTTTACCAAAGCGAGATTTATCGCGGCGGATGCGACGAAATTTATGACCGAAGCCGCGGCGAAAAATGAAAAGTACGATGTGGTCTTTCTTGATCCGCCAAGAGCCGGAACGACGCAGGAATTCATCACGGCATGTGAGAAACTTTCTCCGGAAAGGATCGTCTATGTTTCCTGTGATCCGGTGACACTGGCACGGGACCTCAAGATATTTAAGAAGCACGGATATGAGCCACAATATGCTGTCCCTGTTGATATGTTTCCCTTCACTGAACACGTCGAGACAGTCGTCCAACTTATGTTACAATGAGCAATAAGGGAAGAGAGGTTCATGGATTATGTCACCTTATAAACCAAATAAAAAGAAGCTCGAAAACGGACTGATCGCGAATCGTCTGAATTACTTTTATACATACGGGTATGAATATACCTTTTACTGTACGGATATCTATGCACTGAGACAGTGGATGGCGAACTGGTTCGCGACACAGAACCAGCGGCTTTTCAAGATGAAACCGATAGATGAGAAACCCGATTTTATCATCGGAGTCCCTAAGCAGGCCGTGATGGAAGTCTTTAAGACAGAGAGTAAAGAGACGGTGTTCCCCAACGGCCTTAACGGGTATGCAGTCTCCTTTGTTGCTGCTTTTAATTCATGGGCGGACAGTTCCATCGGACCGTACTATGGCGATGAGATGAATGAGATGCTCACCGTGCTGGAGAAGGGGATCCTCCAGATGGATCCGCTGGCCTGGGTAAGGATGCTTCCGGCCAAGACACATCTTACAAATGGGATCGGTTCCCGTCCGGAACTCTGGGAGGTAACTTCGGTCGATCGGACGCTCACACGTGAAGCGGCGTCGGAGAAAAAACTCGAAGAAGGATACCTTGCGGATATACTCTCTGCGATGGGTGTTTTTGCCAATGGCGGTACGATCATGGCCAGGGCGATGAATGCGCCGGTAAATCCGCTGATCGCAGAAAGAGTGGAGCGTAATCTGAAGCGGGAAGAAGAAAGAAAAAATGCACCGCCGGAAGAAAATGGAGCGCAGGAACCGGAAGAAAATACACTGATTAAATATACTGCATATTTTGAAGTGTCAGTGGGTGAATTTCTGGATCCGTTTATTCATGCGCAGATCGATGAGAATAAGAATATTATCCCGGAACCGCTGGATCAGGGCCTGGCAGAGATCCCGCTTGCCGGAGTGACCTTATATGCCAAGAGAAAGGGAGAACAGAGATATTCCACGTATTACTCCAACAGCATGAACCACGATAACTTCATGTATATAAGTAATTCCCGTATCGCCTTTATCAATCGGAAATATAATAAAGATGAAGGCGGCGGATGGATCGGATTCGGAACAGGAGCTGCCATCGTGGCAGAGGCGATCAACCTCGGATCAAAAGCAGTCAATGCTGTGCAGAGAAGAGATAAAGCGCTTGCCGGACACCTGCGATATGAGTGGATCGGTGTGGTCGGGTACCGTCATAAACAGGGTATGATGGGACATGAATCGATCCGCTTCGTCTATAGGGATCTGGAGAATACGAAATGGCTTCTGCACTTTGATCTGGCAGGCGGTATCGATGCGGAACTTCTTGCGAATGATGTTTTGCGGAGAGCTTCGGCATATCGTCTGATGATGACGGACCAGCCTTCTGATGAGACCTGTGAGATACTGATGGAATTTGCCAACGGCAAACCAATGGAGAGAAACTCGGATCCGAAGGAATTCAGCTCTGAAGTGATTCCGGAATGCTATGCGGCGACTAAAGGAGCCAAGTTCCGTCCGACGAAGCTTTGATCACGCTATTAGAAAAAGGAGAATAATATGAGATTAGGAACATCCTCTCCCCTGAAACATGAAACCGCGGAAGAATGGGCGAAGAACCAGGTGGCACTCGGCTGCCGTGCTGTGGTGTTCCCGCTCTCTGCCAATGACCCGGAAGAGAAGATCCGGGAATATGCCGATGCGGCAAAAGCACATGACCTTCTGATCGCGGAAGTCGGCATCTGGAGAAATGCTCTGGACCTCGATCCGGAGAGCCGGGAAAAGAACCGTGAGTATTGTATCGCCCAGCTTAAGCTGGCAGACCGTCTCGGAGCAAGATGCGCCGTGAACGTGGCGGGTGCTTTTGGCGCGAGATGGGATGGCCATTACAGGGAAAACTTCACCAAGGAAGCGAGGATGGAAACTGTAAAAATGGTACAGGAGATCATCGACCGCGCGGAAGTGAAGGATACCTATTTCACGCTCGAACCGATGCCGTGGATGATCCCGACCGGACCGGAGGACTATGTCCGCCTGATCGAAGAAGTGAACCGCGACCGCTTCGCCGTGCATATGGATATCATCAATATGGTCAATTCCCAGGAAAGATATTTCCAGCCGGAGGCATTTGTAGATAGATGTGTGGAACTTCTCGGTAACCGTATCCGCAGCTGTCATATCAAAGATGTGCATCTCAAGGAAGAATATACTCTGCAGCTGCAGGAATGTGCACCGGGCCAGGGAGAGTTTCCGCTCCGCTACTATGCAGAAAAGATGCACGTGATCGATCCGGATATGCCGGTCATCCTCGAGCACTTAAATACTGACCGCGAGTACATCTATTTCATGAATTATCTTAAGAAGATCATGGAAGGTCTTTATTGAGATCTGCAAATCTCCCAATAGGACATAAAGAGGATACATCGGTGTCGTACCATAATGACTAGGAGGAATTGGGGTTATGGTGAGACTGTTGGTCGTAGAAGATTCAACACAGCTTAGAGAACTCGTTGCCGCTTATTTTGCCAAAGAAGGCACGTGGATCGTGGATACGGCGAAGGACGGCTTCCAGGGATTGCAGCTCGTGGAGAAGAATGACTACGATATCGCTATCCTGGATATTATGCTGCCGGGACCTTCGGGCTTTGACATCTGTAAGATCCTGAGAAGAAAGAGCAACTGTCCCATCGTCTTCCTGACAGCATTGGGGACCGAGGACAACATCCTGAAGGGATATGGGATCGGCGCGGACGAATATATGGTCAAGCCTTTTTCACTCAAGGTGCTCTATGCGAAGTGTCTGGCACTTCTTGCTAGGTCCATGGACGGAACTAAGAAGGATCAGGTCCTGTCATGCGGGACGATCCGCATCTTTCCGTCCAGGATGCAGGTCCTGTGCGGAAACGATGAAGTCGAACTTGCTCCGAAAGAATACTTCCTCCTGAAGGTTCTTATGGAGAATCAGGGCCATGTCCTCGGAAGAGAGAAACTTCTGGATCTGGTGTGGGGCGCGGATTTTGAAGGATCCGACCGCGTCGTGGATAACCATATCAAGAAACTGAGAAAAGCACTGGGACTTCATGGGAACTCCATTAAGACCGTGATCGGCGGCGGCTACAAGGTCGTGCCGTGAGCGCCTCGGAGTACTCAAAGGAGGACGTTATGGAAAACAAAGCTAAGGATCTGAAAGGAAAAAACGGATCCTTCAAGAAAAGAAAGATGATCACAAAACCGAAGTTTCTCCCGATCTTTTTGAAATGCACGGCGCTGTGCGTGGTGATCTCACTTGCTGCGGGGGGGATCTATCTCAAAAATAGACTGGATGATATTAATTCCAGCGCGGAAGATATGTACGATACACAAGTATTCCAAGTATCCGATGCTCTTTTCCACTACCTTGCGTATAAAAACAGAGGAAATACGGATTTAGCTGAAAAATACGTAAATTTAGCGGTAAGGGATCTGTATATCCTTTCGGCATTCGGAGGCCAGAGTAACCGGGGGGGGCATGCGGAAGTATGGCTGAACGGAAAAAAAACATATGAGACACCTCGCGGTCATTTTTCCGTGATCGGTGTTTCTGATCCCGATTATATTGTGAATGAAGAAAATAATACGGATTACTATTTCCTTGATGATGAATCATGGCTTTCACCGGTCACGGAGAAATATGATCTGTCTTTTCCGGAAGAAGTCTTCGCCCATTCGGACACTATTTATAAGATCTTCCATACGGAAGAGGAGGATCTTACGGATTATACCTATGATTTCGGGAGTGTCTTTATCAATAGAGAAACGCACAAGTTTATCCCGGAAATCGTTACCGTGTACAAAAGCAGCAGTTCTCTTATCAATGATGAGGTCGATGTTATAAACTGTACACTTGGACGCTCCATTCCGGATGGGTTTGAACGGATCTCAGGAGTTGAGTTTTCTAGTATAATGTCAGGAAGTGTTTCCAGGGAGGGAGCGGATACGGTGCTTCCGAACGTGGATAGGGCTCCTTCAAAAGATGGTTCTCCGGCGTATGAGTTCCGTTACTCGGACTTCCGACCATATAAACTTCTCGAGATATTTCCTTATACAACACCGGTCGTGCTGGTGGGAGCCGCTATATTAGGACTTCTGATCGGACTTGTGATCTCGGAGATCCTCTATCACAGAAGAAAAACGGTCTGGGAGATCTTCGACTACCGGAAAAAGACGACAGAAGCGATGGCGCACGATCTGAAGACGCCGCTGGCAACAATCTCGGCATACGCGGAAAGTATGGAGGGCGCTACGGAAGAAGAGCAGAATTCCTATGCGGAAAAGATCCGGGAAAATGTATCGGAGATGAACCGGATGGTCGAGAGTATCCTCCAGTTTTCCAAGAGTGAAAAAGAAACACAAGCTGCCGAAACGGTATATGTGGATATGGAAAAGATGGTCCGTGGATCTATCTCGAAATTTGAAAAACTTTTCGAGGTGAACGGGATCCGGACAAATGTCGTTGTCGATGCACCGTGCGAGATGCTCACGGATGAAACGATGCTCCGTCAGGCAGTGGATAATATAGTCGGCAACAGTGCGAAATATGCTTCGGAGAAATCCGAAGTCGAGATCCGGATCTCTTCGGAGAAAGTGATCTTTAAGAATAAAACAGATGAGAAGATCGAGGATGTGAAGTCGCTGAAGAAGCCTTTCGTAAAAGGAGAAAATGCCAGAGGAGAAAACGGCACGGGACTGGGCCTTTCGATCGCGGATAATAATCTCCGCGCTCTCGGATATGATCTGAAACTAAGTTTCAGCGATGGATGTTTCACGGCGGAAATACTTATCTCCCTATAAGTTGTCGGGAAGTTTACTTGAGTTTCGACCTACCTGCCGGATCTCCTGAAATGGTATAGTGGAAAAGGAAACAATTCTTGGTTAGATGGAGGTTTTGACTATGCCGATGATGGAGCGCCCGGCCGTGGTAGATGTGAACGGCGGTAAGTACTGGGAAAATGAATTTTCTGATTTTTGTATGAAGGTCTTCGTACCAGATACGGATATCGACGGACAGACCAATAACTACACTTTCAGAGCGCCGCTTCTTCTGGTATTTGAAGAAGAGAAGATGGACCGTGATGCGGAAGTCGATTTTGCGAAGAAGACCGGTCTTTCGAAGATCGCATCGCGTGTCGATAGCAGCGTGATCTTCGTCTATCCGAAGGCGGAAGGCGGATGGGAAGGCGCAGATGAGAGCTTCTACGCATCGGTCATCGCCGAGATCAAGATGATCCCTGTATATAAAGATGGTATTGTCGAAAACTTTAATTTCTTTACGCAGCAGTTCGAAGGATTCTTCGCCAGAGGTGCGATCTTCAGAGCCGATATCTACAGCTTCGGAAAATCTGCGGATTATGTCGCCAGGAATCTTCTTAAGACACTTCAGGGACAGTATCTCTGGGGACCGGGCGAGATCACGCCGGCGATGTGCTCTATGGAGAATCTGAGCGTCGTTCCGGACGTGGAGAGAAAAGATATCGCGATCCTGTCTGTCGGAAACAGCGCGGAAGTGAACAGTGCTTTTGAAGGATGCGAAAACCTTCTGATCAAGGAGACCGCGGAGTATATCAAGGACTTCGATTCGTTCGTATGGAAGTTCAAGATGTGGTGCGGAAAGATCGAATTTGAGCCGGATTTCCCCGCTCTGGGTATGACAGAAGATGTCGGATCTGTACTCGTAAAAACTTCTGAAGATAATGAATTCATCCCCGGAAAACCGGAAGAGCATAAGGTCGGATATTTTGCCTACTACAATAACGGTATCTTCGATAATGGACCGGTACCGCTGGTATTCGGCTGCCATGGCGGCGGAGACTCCTCCATGTATCTGACCTTTGTCGCGGAGTGGTGGCGCATCGCGCATAAGTACGGATTCCTCTTCGTATCTATCGAGAACCATCAGTTCGTCACCGCGACCGAAGCGATCGAGGTCATCGAAGGACTGAAGAAGCGCTATAACATCGATGAGAAGCGCATCTATGCTACCGGCTTCTCGATGGGCTCGGGGAAGACCTGGGATCTGTTCCAGGAGTATCCGGAAATATTTGCGGGCGTGATGCCGTGCAGCGCGCTGTTCCCGGTTTATACCACATTCTTCGGAAAACCGTGTAAAGAGAATATCAATAAGACCGTTCCGGTACCGGTATTCTATTCCGGCGGTGAAAAATCACATCTTCCGGAGCTGCCGTTCCATGCGGATTCGTCCCTCGAGCGCGTGCAGTATCTGGCGGGCGTAAATAAGCTGAAAAAGAACTTCGCGGATCTGAAATTCGAGCAGAAGGATTCTTGGGAGGATCCGATCTGGGGTGTGCCGGGGGACCGCATCGAGAAAGCATATGATGAATCCCGTGACGATACACTGACGATCCACTACTTCGACAGTGAGGACGGTGTGTGCCGTACCGCGCTGGCCAGTGTGGGAAATCAGATCCACGAGTGCCGCCACCACAGCTGCGAAGAGGCGTGGAAGTTTATCAGCAAGTTTACACGCTGATGATGCGGATTTCCTCGGATTAGTGTAGAATACACTTACGAAGTAGAAGACTTCGCCGGAGGAGAATTTACGATGAAATATACGATGGAAATCGCGGGACTCAAAAGAGATCTCCCGCTCTGTGCGATTACCGATGACCTATATATTGCCGCATTTATCTGCTTTGGAGATGCGGAGATCACGACCGCGTGTGCGAAGGAACTTCTGAAGCTCGTCCCGCGTGAAGAGTATGATTATATCTTTACCGCCGAGGCCAAGGGCATCCCGCTGGCCCATGAGATGGCGCGCCAGAGTCATGCGAAGAAATATTTCGTGGCCAGAAAAGGTATGAAGACCTATATGCCGGATCCGATCTGTGTCGAAGACGAGTCGATCACGACCCGTGGCGTGCAGAAGCTCTACCTCGGACGCGATGACGCGGACATGATCCGCGGCAAGCGCATCCTGATCGTCGATGATGTTATCTCGACGGGCGGATCTCTCCATGCGATGGAGAAGATGATAGAGATGTGCGGCGGCACCGTAACCGGCAAAGTCTGCGTACTTGCCGAGGGTGACGCACAGAAGAGAAGCGATATCAAGTTCCTCGATGGGATCCCGCTCTTTAACTCGAAGGGAGAACCGATCGTAAATTCATAACCGTTTTTCTTCCAAGTGAAAAGCACTAACATGTCAGGAAGGTGATCTTATGCCGTTACTTTCGTCGTTCATGGTCCCGCATCCGCCCCTGATCGTTCCCGAAGTCGGGCGCGGCGGGGAAAAACAGATCGAAAAGACGATCCGCTCTTATGAGAAAGTCGCGGAGGAAATCGCCTCGCTTCAGCCGGAAACGATCATCATCACCAGTCCGCATGCGACACTTTATGCTGACTATTTCCACATCTCTCCGGGAAAGCATGCGAAGGGATCTTTTGCAGGATTCCGCGCCCCTGGAGTGAAATTCTCGGAAGACTATGACGAAGACCTTGTCGATAAGATCTCGGAGATCGCTTATTCCGAGAGCTTCCCGTGCGGGACGCTGGGATCAGAAGAGCCGGAACTGGATCATGGTACGATGGTGCCGCTGTGGTTTATCCGAAATAAATATACAGGCGGAAGGATCGTACGTATCGGCCTTTCCGGGCTTCCGCTCACCGACCACTATAAGCTGGGAATGATCCTTTCCCGTGCGATCGATGCGCTGGGAAGAAAGACGGTGATCGTCGCCAGCGGTGACCTGTCCCACAAACTTCAAGACTACGGCCCTTATGGATTTTCCGAAGAGGGACCTCAATATGACGAGCGTATCATGGACGTCATGGGGAGAGGTGCTTTTGGAGAATTATTCGGATTCGACGAGGCCTTTTGCGATAAGGCGGCCGAGTGCGGACACCGGTCTTTCGTCATCATGGCAGGCGCCTGGGACGGAAAGAAAGTAAGAGTGGAGAAGCTTTCCCACGAAGATGTTACCGGCGTCGGCTACGGGATCTGCACCTTCTATCCGGAAGGAGGATCCGAAGATCCTGAAAGGCGCTTCCTGGACCTTCACCTGAAGAAGAAAGAAAAAGAGATCCATGACCAGATCGCATCATCCGATGCGTATGTCCGTCTGGCGAGAAAAACGATCGATACATATATCCGCACCGGCGAGATAATTAAACCAGCAGAACTGGACCTTCCGGAAGAAATGACCGGACGGCGGGCGGGAGCTTTTGTATCTATACATAAGCAGGGAAGGCTCAGAGGCTGCATCGGCACGATCGGACCGACGGAGAAGAACCTCTCCATGGAGATCGTGAGAAATGCCATCAGTGCCAGTACAAGGGATCCGCGGTTTGACCCGATACGGGAAGATGAACTGCCGTGGCTCGAGATCAACGTGGATGTGCTCGGGGAGCCGGAAGATATCGAGTCGGAAGACCAGCTCGACGTCAAGCGGTACGGCGTGATCGTCTCCACGAGAGATGGAAGAAGAGGACTGCTGCTGCCGGATCTTGACGGTGTGGATACACCGGAGGAACAGGTGTCGATCGCGATGCATAAGGGCGGGATCCAGCGGCACGAGAAGTATTTCCTGCAGCGCTTCGAAGTCGTCCGCCATATCTGATTCGGAGGAGAAGATGACGAAGTGTCATGTATGTTTCCGGCATTGTGACCTGAAAGAGGGACAGATAGGATTCTGCGGTGCGCGTATCTGCGCCGGCGGGAAAGTTACTGCGTCGAACTACGGACGTATCACATCGCTCGCGCTTGATCCCATCGAGAAGAAGCCGCTCCGGCGTTTCTTCCCGGGAACGAAGATCCTCTCTGCCGGCTCCTACGGCTGTAACCTGAGATGCCCGTTCTGCCAGAACAGTGAGATCTCCTGGGGAGAAGAGGCAAAGGAGTTCTCTGATACTGCGGATACTCTTTCGCCGGATGTCCTTGTCCGAATTGCGGAGAAGTACAGAATCGAGGGGAATATCGGCATCGCATTCACGTATAACGAACCGCTCGTCGGCTATGAGTTTGTTAGAGACACTGCGAAACTCGCGCATGAAAAGGGCATGAAAAATGTTCTCGTTTCCAATGGCACGGCCTCTTTATCCGTGCTTTCGGAGATACTTCCATATATCGATGCGATGAATATCGACCTAAAGTGTTTCGATGAGAAGACATACCGTGAGGTGCTCGGCGGTGATCTGGAAATGACAAAAGCCTTTATTTCCGAGGCCGCGCGAGAAGCACATGTTGAGGTGACCTGCCTGATCGTTCCGGGATTGAATGATACGGAAGAAGAAATGCGGGAACTTTCGTCCTGGATCGCATCGCTAAAAGATGAAGACGGAAATGTGACCGGCGATACGATCCCGCTTCACATAAGCCGCTTCTTCCCGAGATTTCACATGACCGACCGCGCTGCTACTTCTGTTGAACGCGTGTATTCATTAGCAGAGATCGCCCGCGAAAAACTGAAATACGTATATACCGGAAACTGTTAATAGCTCACGAAAAAGAGAAAAGCTTTCGATGTGCCTCCGCAGGCGAAGCCGAGGACCAGCACAAGAAAGCTTATTCACTTTTTGTGAGCTTTATTCTTCCGGTGTATTTATTTCTGTTTTCGCGGGGAGCCTGAGCATGGCGAAGAACGCGATCCCGACGCCGATGGCACAGACGGCCGTACCGGTGATCAGCATCGGGCGGATACCGAAGTGATCGAGGATCACACCGCTTAAAAGATTCGAGAAAACGCCGCCCATCGTGATCGCAGAGGTAACAAATGCCTGTCCTTTTACCTGGTCGTGATCCGTCATGGTCTTACTGACATAGTAAGCCGCAGCAGGGATGAACACAGCATAGGCGAAGAGCTGGCAGGACTGGCTTAAATACATGTGCCCCATATTCGTCGAGAAGATCAGAATGATGATCTTGATAAGAAATGCCACTCCCGAGAACAGGAGAAGTGCTTTTGAAGTGAACTTCTTGAGGATCAGTCCGATGAGCGCCATGACCGGAAGCTCGAGGATCGCCTGCAGGAAATTCGCATAGCCCAGTTCTTTTTCCGCGCCGCCGAGATTTCGGATGATCTGGATCATGAAGTCGTTGATCATGTTGTGGGCGAAGAAGAAACATACAACACCTACCAGAAACAGTGAGAAAGCAGGGTAAGTCTTTATGAATCCTCGAAAAGAACTGCTCCGGGAAGTGTCTCTTGCCGCTTCGTGAGAGGCATTACTTGCTGCTTTCGCCGGTTTCTTAAAAGTGAATACCAGGATCGCGGACAGGACCATCACGATGATGTTGATGTAAAGAAGGATCCGGATGCCGCGCTCCTCGATGAGTCCTCCGATAAATGCGGAAGTGATCGCAAAGCTTGCCGATCCGAGTCCTCGGGCGAGACCGTACATGATGGAACATCCGGCTTTCTGATACTCGAAACAGAGCGCTGTCATGACCGGCTGGTAGGCGAACTGGATCATATAGATCAGGGCAAAGACCGGGAAGATCACGATCTTGTTGTTCGTGCTAAAGAGCAGGATAACGGAACCGATAAGGATCGTCATTACGGAGATCAGGATGAAACGTCGGTTCGTAAGCTGTCCCTGCCTGTCGATGATCGAAGCGATCACGGGCTGGACGATAGCGGAAAGAATGTTGGCAATTGCCAGAAGCGCGCCGACCTCTGTATTTGTAAATCCATTGCCAAGAAGAAAGACCGCGGCACAAGCGTGGATCGTACAGAAAGCAGAGAAGTAAGTCGCGTTGATGAGTATATACCGGATCGTCCAGAGACCTCTGGAGGAACGGGCAGGAGTCGGAACTGATGCCATGAAAGGGCACTCCTTTATCAGTTTTTGAGATGATTATATCACGAGAAAGAAGCCACTGAAACGACGCGGAAAAGGTAGTTTTCCACCAAATGTGGAACAAATGTGAATAAAATTGACTAAAAGTATTGCAAAAGTGTGAACGGCATGATATATTGCGCGTGTGAGGATATTAGTCCGCGTATTTGGGGGTTGGACGCGGAAGAATTTCTTAGGTGGAGGTATGTCACCATGAACAAGGTATCCTCATTTCGACAGAAGATCCTGGGTCTTATCCTGACGATCGC
>JAGCXQ010000056.1 GCA_017961235.1 Clostridiales bacterium
AGGATATCTAAGATATGGATTCTATTACATACATTTCTTTAAGAGAAAAACCGGAATTGAAAGAAACTGCTGCGGAGTGGTTCCATAACAATTGGGGTGTGCCTAAGGAGGCATATTTGAAATGCATGGATGATTATCTGAATGCAGATACTGAATACGGATGGTATCTTTGTCTTGATGGTGACAGGATAGTCGCCGGATTAGGTGTAATAGAGAATGATTTCCACGACAGGAAAGATCTTAAACCCAATGTATGTGCCGTCTGGACTGATGAAGGGTATCGTAACATGGGAATCGCCGGTAGACTTTTGAATCTGGTTGTGGAGGACATGCGGTCAAAGGGGATAACTCCGCTTTATCTGGTTACTGACCACGTCGGATTTTACGAGCGGTATGGCTGGGAGTTCCTGTGTATGGCACAGGGGGACGGAGAGCCCGAGATGACAAGGGTTTATAAACATGAGTAATGGATCAATGCATACACCGGTTTCTCGTTTCTGAGGGTTAGAAGTATTAATTAACAGCTCAATGCACATGTAAAACAATCAACAGCTATTCCTGAAGGAGGAAGAATATGGGACTGTTTTATAACAGTAAAGGTTATTGTGAAGAATTGCGGTTTACAGGCGGAGAAAGTAACGGAATGATTCATTATAAACATGACATATACAGGGTTAAGCCTGAGGCATTTGAAGCAGTCAATTACTGTACAAATATGAAATGGTTGGTTGAAGCCCTGGAAATATTCGCTTATGAGAAGATTCAGAGCGGAGATTATGAGACTTACTTTGAGAAGATCGACAGGAAAGGTAAATAAACAGTTTTTTATACAAGGCTCATAAAAAATGCAGGGGCTATCAGCTGAGTTTTTCTTGGAGGTAAAAAGGTAATGACGGTCAATGAATTATTTGATAAGTATTGCAATATGGGGATGTACAAAGCAGATAATATCGACAACAGGTTATATGATGAACTATTTTATGAAGGCTTGGCGGAAAATGATAACACTAAGCTTTTAAAAGTTCCGATGAGTGATATCCATAATCATTCCACCAAAGGATGCAGTAGAAGCTGGCTGGGAGAGCAATTAGGCGTTGATCTTCCGGCGCCGCCGGAAATATTTAACGGTCTTGCCGGCATGCAGGAATGGTTTACTTCAACGATTAAGCCATACTGTTCCGGAAGAGACGGTATTGTTAGAAGATGGGAAGGTTCATTTGCAGAGGCCGGAAGAAATAACATAGTACGGTTAGCCATGAATTTCGGACCGGCTGAGATCGAACTGGCTGGGGGAATGGATGAATTCAAGTCCCTGATCAAAGGTTTTCATCAAAAACATTGTCCTGATACGGTTTTCGAGCCTGAAATAACATATGTAGCCCTGAGTAATATAGATGAAGAAGTAAGCAGAATGGATCAATATCTTTCTTCAGGATTTTTCAGATCTATCGATGTATGCGGCGGAGAGGATCTGAGACCGGTTGAGGATTTTCTGCCGCTGTATAGAAAAGCAGAAGACTATCATATGATCAAAAGGATGCATGTAGGTGAAAGCGGAACGGCTGAAGATGTCAGAAGGGCTGTTGACGTCTTAAACCTCGATGAAGTCCATCACGGGATCGGCGCTGCCGAATCCAAAGAAGTCATGCGGTTTCTTGCGGATAACAGGATACAGCTTAACGTTTGTCCGAGCAGTAATGTGATGCTTGGGTATGCTTCAAGTTATAAGGCGCATCCGATTAAAGTCCTTTATGAAAATGGTATTAGTGTTACGATAAATACCGATGACCTGCTTATCTTTGACAGTTCGATCGAAAATGAATATCTGATTCTTTATCGTGAGGGTGTGCTCACAGCGGCTCAGTTAAATGAGATCCGATTGAACGGATTAAGAACTGCGTAGTATGATTAATCATCAGGATAACAGGCTAAGAGGATGACTATGGTGATGGATAAAGACTTCAGAGGAAATGCATATATAGTTAAAGGCGGCGAAGTTCTGCTGAATTACAGCGGCGGCTTTGCTGATCTGGCAAATGAGATCCCGAATACGATCGATACCAGATTTGCATCTGCATCTATGGGCAAGACTTTTGTAGCTGTGGGCATCCTTCAGCTGATCGAAGAAGAGAAACTGGGATTCGAAGATACTATCGGCAAGATCCTGGATTTTGATCTGAAAGACATCGATCCCTGCGTTACAGTGAGACAGCTTTTGAATCACACATCCGGTGTCCCGGATTATTTTGATGAATCGGTAATGGATGATTATGAGAAATTGTGGACCGATTATCCCAATTACAGGATCAGACATAACAAAGATATGCTGCCCCTGTTTATCGATAAGCCGATGATGTACAGCAGAGGAGAGAAGTTTCAGTACAATAATTCCGGATATGTTTTACTCGCATTGATCATCGAAAAGATTACCGGTATGGATTTTGATGTTTATCTTAAGCAGAATGTTTTCGACAGATGCGGCATGAGTAATACGGGTTATTATTCTTTCGATAAGCTCCCATCGAAATGTGCAAACAGTTACATCTATTGTCCTGATACAGATGATTACCGTACAAATATATATTCAGTCGGAGCAAAAGGCACAGGTGACGGTGGTGCATTCGTAACTGTGGGAGATATTGTGAAGTTCTGGAAAGGCCTTCTTGAACACAAGCTTCTATCTGAGCAGATGGTAACGCAGATGTTTTCTAAGCAGAGCGGGGACGGGAAGGACCCGGAAGAAGGGTATTACGGTTATGGAGTCTGGATCATTGACAATCCCAAAGGGAAGGACTATGTGTATATGCAAGGGTGTGACGATGGAATAAGCGCCATCTCTGAATATAATCCCAACAATGGAATGATAACGGTCCTGCTCAGTAATTACGGAGATAATGTGTGGTCGAGGATGAGAAAAATAAGGGAAGAAGCGATCTCAGCAAACAAAACCAAATTAGATGTGAAAGGAAAATGATTATGAGTGAGCCCAATTTCTTTATAAAGCAATTTGGCAACCCGGCGGGAAACTTTGGTAGATTTTTTATAAAACACTGATTGGTTCAGGGCGCTTAAATGAGGTGTGTGAAAAATGCAATTTAAAGAAGGATCAGGCTGGAGAGCCTGCTTTGATGAGAAGACGGGGATATACACGGCTGAGCGCAAGGGCTGTGGATATCACGACCTCTACGAAATAACAGAAGAGATCTTTAAAGGTCTTGTGGATGGGATGAGTGATGAAGACACATACAAGCTGATTACTGAGGGACGGCACCTCTACATGGATGTCAATGACCGGTGCGGTCCGCCATATACGGTGGTTTTCGATGATGATTACGAGAAACTCTGCCCCTGGGCACATGTCAAGTCCAGTGGACGGGTCTGGCCGGATGAACTGACTGATGCCGCAGTAGAGATCTTTGAGTCCGAAAAGAATAACCGGGAACAGAGAAGAAAGAAAAGAGAGAAAAGAGAGAGTAACAAAGACAACGAAGGAGAATCCCAATGATCTCGGCAGAAGAAGCAATCAAACGTCTAAAAGAAGGAAATAAGCAATATGTTGCCGCGGATACTTTTCAGATGGATGTATCTCCGACGACATTGGAGCATTTCGCAAAGAACGGGCAGGAACCGTATGCCATCATTATCGGCTGCTCGGATTCACGCGTGATCCCGGAGAGGATCTTCCATGCGGCCATCGGAGATCTGTTTACGATACGTGTGGCCGGAAATGTGATCGACGATCATCAGCTGGGAAGTATCGAATACGCGGCAGGGCATCTGGGAACGAATCTGATCGTTGTGCTCGGGCATACCCAGTGTGGTGCCGTTACGGCGGCGATCCACCATGATCCGGAGGGCTACATTAAGTTCATCACCGATGAGATCAAGCAGGCGATCGGAAGTGAAACCGACGATTATCAGGCGGCACTTCTCAATGTGAGAAGAAGCGTGGAGATCATCAAGTCTAGCCTTCAGATCCAAAAAGACGAGGAGAACGGACTGAAGGTCGTTGGCGCGATCTATCGGATCGAAGACGGCACCGTGGAGTTTGACGTGTAACTATCGGCGCGGTTTTCTGGCGAGCTCCAGGTCCAGTGTGTCACTGATCGTGATCGTGCCGCCATGGCGGAGGATCGCTTCCTCGATTCTACTGAAAAACACTTTCCGGATGCTTTCTTCGATGGCGATGTGATCCGAGTAGGTTCCGAGAAGCTGGATGTATTCTTTCGCAGTGAAAACTCTTTCTCTGTGAAACAGGTGATACGTGATATCGGTAAACCCATATTTAGCAGGGATCTTCGAGATCTCCCGTGCTGAATCTTCGGTAAACCAGGCTTTCGTTCCGGGTTTAACGCCATAGTACTTGTTATAGTGATCGTTGTAGATCGCGTCGATCTCCTGCGCAAGTTCGGGATCGTTTTTGCTGTTTCTGGGACGGTTGGCGAATCTGGCAAAAGCACCGCCTTCTTTCAGAAGTGAATATACCTTGGGATACCCGATCTCTTCCGGCACCCAGTGAAATGCGGTGGCAGAGAAGATGAGATCGTAAGCGTCTTTTTTCAGTTCCACGTCTTCGAATTTTCCGGTGAGGACCTTGAATTTACTGTATTCTTTAAACTTGTCTTTGAGAAGCGTGGAGAAGTTCTCGCCATATTCTACAGCTGTAAGGGCGCAGCCCGTCTTAAGGATAGGGAGAGTTGCCTGCCCGCTGCCGCTTCCGACTTCTACTACCGAGCTGTTCTCGTCGATGGAAACATAGTCGAAGATCGCTTTATATAATTCATCCACATAGCCTGGACGCATCTTCTCATAGAGAGATACCGCTGTATCAAAAGTGCCGCCCAGTTCTTTTCGATTATCTGTAGCCATATGGTCTTCTCCGATTTCATCCGATCACTAAAGGTCGTTTTCGATTTGCCTGTCCGCTTTTAGACGTTATATTCTTTCTTGCCGCCGTGTCCGCCGAAGATCTGCCAGGACCCGGTTCCCAGACGCTGAAAGAGCGCCTGCCGTTCTTCGGTGCAGAGTTCCTTATCCGTATCTACGGAAGTCATCAGGATCGGCGCATAAGTATTATACTGCAGCTGGCGGGGAGTCATATCCTTGAGGTTTACGAAGATATCGCCGGTAAAAGCAATGTGGTGCTCATAATCCAGAAGGACTGTCTCGCCTTTGAGGTGACCGCCGCGTCCTTCGTACAGTTCGAAATGAAGCTCTCCGAAATCAAAGAATCCGGTCTGTTCGATCGGATGACGGATCTCTCTGTCATCTCCGATGACCGTAACTTTCTCGGGGGAGACAGGCGTATAGGAAGTCAGTGCTTTACAGATACGGACATAAGGCTTATGGAGAGGATTGATCTCGCGGTATCCATCCTTTCCCTCATATTCCAGGCGGATACATGCAGCACTCTTGGAGCTGGCATATACGGTGTCAAAAAGAGGGAGAAGTCCGCAGTGATCCACGTCAGCATGAGTGATCAGGGCCGACTTTCTGACTGTGTCGAAATCCGGGATCAGTTTCTTAAAAATCTCCAGCATCTCTTCCTGGTAGCACGCATAGCCGGTATCGATGAACAGATATTCATTTCTGCTTCGGATAATGGCTGTATTACTTCCGCATGGCGGTTCGATGAGTGTGATGACCGTGTCGTCTGAGATCTTGTGTTCCGTGATCCTGGGTTCGAAGGAAGACTTTCTGGAAAGTGCCAGTAATTCGGCAAAGCGGCTGATGCTGTCGAACGTCCGATAAGGGGAGACACCTGTCTCATCTAAGATCTGCATGGCCAGATTCGTATTGATCAGAAGTTCATTTTTCGAATCCGCAGAAATCTCCATGGAAGAAGAAAGTTCATCCACGAAGGTATGGTAGAAGATACTGTTATCGTAGATCTTATCGGCATGGTTATAGTCGATCAGGCGGACGTCACAGAGTTTCTTCGCTTCTTCGATGAATTCCTTGATCCGGTCCTGCTTATCC
>JAGCXQ010000057.1 GCA_017961235.1 Clostridiales bacterium
CGCACTTCACTTTGCCTGCGGGAAGAACCCACTGAAAGGTGAAATGTTCAGCAATAACACGATCACTCTGATTACTTACTTCGGCTACGGCATCATGATCGGTATCATAGCGCTTTTCTGGAAACTGTTTCAGAAGAAGGGGCTGAAAGAACTTGGATTTGTAAAGCCGGCGGCGTATACGGTATCGAAGCAAGCATCATTACCATGGCAGTATTAGGAACTGGCGCCGCCATACTGCTCGTGCGTCACAGCAGATGTGCTATACTGAAGCCATCAGAATGCTGTTAAGATAACTCTATATTGCAACATATTCATCGCGCAGATCGTCCTATTTATATAGAAACGATGAGGGGGATTCTTATGAGAAAAGCACTAGCAACATTTCTTTCCGCAGCGATCCTGGTCTCTGCCTGCGCCTGTAGCAAAAAAGATGAGAAGGAAACCACAGCTGATCCTTCTTCCGAAGTGACAACGTCCGGAACGATAGCCGGCACGACTGTGATCGATACTTCGACAGATACCACAGCAGATACCACATCAGATACTTCCAAGGATACTTCAACAGCAACTGCCGGTACCACATACATCGGACCTCCGAGACAGACAGAAGCCCCTGATTACGGCGACAGCAAGACTTCTGAAATCTGCGAGCTTATGAAGAGCATCACGGGTATACGTGTCGCTACGGCAAAAGCACTGGTCGAGGACTACTTCAAGTCCGCCTTCGTAAATACATACGTGGGATTAGATATTTCCTACGAGGAAGACCCTAAGGGAGAAGAATTCTACAGATCTTACTGCTACATGAAAGTGTCCTCCGACGACCTCGAATTCAACAAGTTCATATTTGTCGCGAACGAGGAATACGGCAATGTCCATGAAGTGTATTTCATCAACTCGAATGCGAAGAATACGGACAATTCGCTGGATCCGTCTGACCTCTCCCAGGAGGAGATGCAGGAGTATTACTCCAAGCTTGAGCAGGATCTTACCGGCTGCTTCGGACCGGCGGCTGGTTCCAAAGCGATCGATAAAGCGAAGCCGTACGCAGGTGCATATGCTGAATTCAAAGTAGACGAAGACTGCACTTTCAGACTGGAGTATTCTTCCCATCAGGGCAATGACCTGGTGCAGATCATCTGTACCAACAGTGCGGAGCGGAAGCACTTCATCGGCGATACGGATCATACTGATCCGGATATAGGAAAAATGTACGATAAAGAGGCGAAGCCGGAAGATATCGTAACGGATGAAAAAACCGGCCGCACATATGTTAAAAACCAGCTTCTGGTAAGCTTTACGATGGGTACTCCCGATGATTGGGAAAAGATGGAAAGCATTTGCAAAGAAATAGATGCCGAGATCGTCGGATATATTGAGTTAACGAGCGACTTTCAGATCGAATTTAATCATGACATGACGTATGAAGAACTCGAGGAACTGGCGAAGAAACTGGAAGATGAGTACTACTTCATCATCGATGTCTCCTTAAATCATGCAATGCCGATGCAGACAAACGATTAGGAGACAGATCACTGTTTCTCTAGAGTTTCGCGCTTCAGTTCAAGGGCGGCCAGGCTTAAGGGACGGCTCTTGTCCTGAAGGAGCGAGATGCTGCGTGAAGGAAGTTTATCCGTAAGAGAAATCGGAAAGATCGTCTTTCGTTCAATAGATGGCATGGCCAGTTCTTTTGGCACGAATCCGAGTCCCATACCGTGTTCGACGATGGGGAGGATCTGGTCGGTCGTGGTGACTTCGATCGAAGGCTTGAGGGTGATACCGGCTTTTAGAAAAAGGTCGGTAAGATACTGGAAAGATGTCGAGTCATGGCTCTGAGTAATGAGCGGATATTGAGAGATATCCTCGAGGGAATGCTTGCGTCTGGAAAGAGACCGGTATGGTTCGCCGCCGATGAGGATCTCCTGGAAAGATTTGACGTGGGTCGCTTCGAGCGAATCGGAGACCTTAAGGGGCGAAGAAATGACGGCAAGATCGACAAGACCCTGTTCCAGTGCTTTTACACCTTGAGGAGTCGAATGGTTATATACGCGGATCCGGATACCGGGATGCTTGGCTTTAAAACTCTGGAGGATCGGGAGCATAAGGACATGAAGCGCGATCTCACTGATGGACACGGATACACTGCCGCTCTCGAGGAGACGGTCGGAGCGGATCTCATCTTCTCCCTTTTCGATCTGCTGATAGGCCGATTCAATATGCGCGAAAAGCTTCTCGCCTTCCGGTGTCAGTGTCACGCCCTTCTGGGAGCGGGCGAACAGGCGGCAGCCCAGGTCGGACTCGAGCATGTTGATCACACGGGTGATATTCGGCTGGTTGTTATGAAGAAAGCGGGCCGCCTGTGTGAAGCTTCCGTGCTTGCCGACGTAGTAGAAGATCTTGTAGTATTCCCAGTTACTGTTCATGAATTGCCTCATATAAATTTTGTATGACTGACATATAAAATATACTTTTTACATATACTGTTACCCGCATTATAATCCAATTGAAAAGTAAAACACAAGGAGGACTGCAATATGGCACGTTTCACATTACCTCGCGATATTTATCACGGCAAAGGCGCACTTGAAGCACTGAAGAACTTCAAGGGAAAGAAGGCAATGATCTGCGTTGGAGGCGGTTCCATGAAGCGCTTCGGATTCCTCGATAAGGCAGAGAGTTATCTGAAAGAAGCGGGCATGGAAGTCGAGATCTTTGACGGTATCGAGCCGGATCCGTCTGTAGAGACAGTTATGAAGGGCGCGGATGCGATGCTGAAGTTCGAGCCGGACTGGATCGTAGCGATCGGCGGCGGTTCTCCTATCGATGCAGCGAAGGCTATGTGGATCAAGTATGAGTATCCGGACTGCACCTTCGAAGATATGTGCAAGGTATTCGGTATTCCGGAACTCCGTAAAAAGGCACACTTCTGTGCTGTTTCCTCCACATCGGGTACAGCTACTGAAGTAACTGCTTTCTCGATCATCACGGATTACTCCAAGGGCATCAAGTATCCGATCGCTGACTTTGAGATCACACCGGATGTTGCGATCGTAGATCCGGAGCTTGCCGAGACCATGCCGCAGAAACTCGTTGCCCACACAGGTATGGATGCGATGACTCACGCAGTTGAAGCTTACGTTTCTACCGCGAACAGCGACTATACCGATCCGCTTGCGATCCATGCGATCGAGATGATCATGAAGGACCTCGTTGCTTCCTATAACGGTGACATGGCGGCAAGAGACCGGATGCATAATGCACAGTGCCTCGCCGGTATGGCATTCTCCAATGCCCTTCTCGGTATCGTTCACTCCATGGCACATAAGACCGGTGCGGCTTTTGCAGATTACGGCGCACACATCATCCACGGTGCCGCAAATGCGATGTACCTGCCGAAGGTAATCGCTTTTAATGCCAAGGATGAGACAGCGAAGAAGCGTTACGGCGTGATCGTGGACTACATGGGCATTGCCGATAAGAATGCATCTGATGATGAAAAGGTAAAAGCTCTCATCGCTTACCTCAGAAAGATGAACGATGACCTCAACATTCCTCACGGAATCGGCACTTATGGTGCAGACAGCTACCCGGCAGAGAAGGGCTTCGTTCCGGAGGACGTATTCCTCGAAAGACTCCATGACATCGCCGTAAATGCGATCGCAGATGCATGCACCGGATCGAATCCTCGCCAGCCTTCCGTCGAAGAGATGGAAAAACTTCTGAAGTGCTGCTACTACGATACAGAAGTAGATTTCTAATTCCTTTACCAACCCTAATACCAACCAAATACTTGAGGATAGGGACTGTCTCATATGAGACGGTCCCTATTCTTTTTCCGAGGGAAAAGAAACATCCCGGAACCGGTCGGAATCAGACAATATATAGAGGAGAAATGATTCATGGTATAATGTAACTGTTTTAGGTTGGGTGCTTAAAGAGCAGAGAACGTGAATGTATGGATTTGGTTCGGAGGAAGTGTGCATGAACCATCGGATTGCGGTCTTTACAAATGGATACAGCGAAGAGTTCATCGAGCATGTTGTTACCGGTTTGCAGAAGAAAGCCAGAGAAGACGGCGTGGACATCTTCGTGTTCGTTACGTACTGCACGGTAAATGATCATGAACTGCAGAACAAATGCCAGCTGAACCTGTATCATCTTCCTGACCCGATGGATTTTGATGGAGCGATCATGCTGACGAATACCTTCAATCTGCCGGACGAGCAGGAACGTGTCTGTGCGCGTTTCCAGCGGGCGGGGGTCCCTATGATCTCGCTTGAGGTCGATATCCCGAAGATGTCCTGTATCAAATCCGAGAATTATCTGGGTGTAAGAGAGCTTGCGAGCCATCTGGTCGAGCACCATCACGCAAAGAAGATCATTTATGTTAACGGCATAGAAGGAAATGCGGAGAATGAGATCCGGCGTAAGGCTCTGATAGATGTTCTCTCTGACCACAATATGACGCTTTGTGCGGAGTTCAAATGTGATTACGGTTTTTACACCGCATATCTTCAGATGAATGATTATCTGAATTCCGGAAAAGAACTTCCGGATGCCATTGTCTGCGCCAATGATAATATGGCGCTCGGTATTAATTCCGCGTTAAATGAGCGAGGCTACAGTGTTCCGGAAGATGTTCTGCTGACCGGCTTTGATATGACGAAAATCGGGCAGCATACATTCCCTATCCTGGCGACAGTTTCCAGAGGATGGGAAGGACTCGGTGAGCTGGCCTATGACAAACTGAAGTATCAGATCAGCCATCCGGAGGAGGTCTTCTCCGAAGAATGCCATTCTTCCTTCGTTCCATCAGAAAGCTGCGGATGTCCCGCATCGGAAGAGGCTGTCAAGAACCGCTTTAATGCGGTCAGGAATTCATACTATTCCACGCTGAAACAGGATATGATGGATATCTTCTTCCGCCGGATGCAGATCCCGCTGTCTATGGCAACCAGAAAAGAGGATTTTGTCGAAAAAGGCATGGCAGACAACCCGGATCTTCCGATGATCGGACCGGATTATTGTCTGTGCACCGAACCGGCCTTTTTTGAACTGGATGATGAGCAGTATCCGCAGAGGATCAGAGGTTACAGCTCAAACATGGATATCCTGTATGAGCTCCGGGAAGGCAAAAGAATGCCGCTTCGCAGTTTTGACTCGAAGGATCTTTATCCTGACTATGTTCATGAGGAGGGAAAGTCGAATCTTTATATCTTCGTACCGCTGAACTATATGCACTTTATCATCGGCTATGTGGCGATCAAGAATACGCCGGAGCTTCTTTTCGATCTGGAGCTCGGAAAGTTCTGCATGAATCTGAATGCCCAGCTTTTCAGCATGCGCCG
This sequence comes from Clostridiales bacterium, assembly GCA_017961235.1. GTDB lineage: Bacteria > Bacillota > Clostridia > Saccharofermentanales > Saccharofermentanaceae > Scatonaster. The sequence goes on from JAGCXQ010000057.1 coordinate 5,349, forward strand.
GCATATTTTCTCAAAGCGTGTGAATGATGAGCTGAAGAAGGTCTATATGACGGATGCGCTTACGGGTATCTATAACCGTACCGGGTGCAGGAAAGTGCTGTATGAGTATATTACTTCCCGAAAAGAAGCCGGGCAGAAGTCGATCCTGGTGTTCGCCGATATAGACAGAATGAAGACGATCAACGATGTGTATGGACATTTGAACGGTGATTTTGCCATCAAGGCGACCGCGGAAGCATTCCGGACGCACTCGCCCGAAGAATGGCTTTTCGGAAGGTACGGCGGAGATGAATTTATCGCTGTCGGTCCGTGTCCCGAGTCGGAAACGATCGAGGATCTGATCAAGAATATCTCCGAGAAAATGAGCGATGAGTTTAAGTCTCTGAATCTTGCCTTCATACTTCATGCCAGCCTCGGATATGCGATCATCGAGCCCGAAGATGAGGCCACGATCGATGAATATATCGACCGCGCGGATAAGTATATGTATAGCGAAAAAGAGAAATATCATCAGTATATTGATTCGATGAATCCGAAGTCCAAAGACTAAAGCTAGATTTTCCAAGGAGATAAATATGTGCTTAATATGTGACCGTATTGAGATGATCAAGAACGGGACGAATCCTTATTTTGTAAAAGAACTTACGACCGGCTATGTGGTGGTATCCGATGGAGAGGATGTATGCAGATGACCGCCGCCCTTCTTCCGAAGAACTGGAGAGCATGAAGGAAAAGCTCCGGAAAGAACTGGATGCGGTACTTCAGGAATCTTCGGAAGAAATCGTCAGCTGAAGAGAGGAAGCACCTTCTTCTCGATGAATTCCACCCGGTCAAAGATACGGGGTTTGAACGTGCCTGTCATTCCGACGGACACGTTTTTCTCTTTATTGACGTAGATGATATTTCCACTATCTCCGATGGCGGTGTGGATCTTCTTTCCGTCATAGGGTGTGTACCATAAGTAACCGTAGTTCATGTTCCCGAAGCGCTCGCCTAGCTTGAGGTGGGACCTGGTCATGTCCGAAAGATACTTCTTGGAGATGATTCTTTTCCCATCGTATTCTCCGTCGCTTGCCACAAGCTCTCCTATCCTTGCCAGATCTTTTGCCGAGGCGCAGAGTCCCCAACCGGCAGTTACCACGCCTGTCGGGTCGGAGTACCACTCATACTTTCTCGGATTCTTATTCATGAAGAAGTCGAACTGGTCTTCTTTCGAAGAATCGCCGTGCGCGGTGCGCGCGGGAAGACCGAGGGGAAGAAAGAGGTTTCTGTTCGCAAAGTCGATACACTTTTCTCCTGTGGCATTTTCGATGATCCCGGAAAGGATCTGGATGCCCAGGGTGGCATACTTAAACTCGCCGGTGATGCCTTTTCTTCCGCCTAGAAAATCCAGTACGGTCAACGTCCAGTCCTCGGAAGTGCAAACCTTCTTCCACGGCTCAGACTGGTACTTATAGGGCGCGGTCATCGTGAGAAGATGGCGGACCGTGACCTCATAGATGGTTTTCTCTCCGCGCTTGACGGTGTAGCCGGGAAAGAAATCCAGGACCTTCTGGTCCACGTTCTTGATATATCCCTGATCGATGGCGATCCCGGTAAGAAGCGCCATGATGCCCTTGGTCACGGAGTTGACGTTCATCGCGTCCTCCGTTTTAAAACCGCGCCAGTTGTCTTCATAGACGGTCTTTCCGTCCTTTATGACGTAGATCTGGCAGATGTTGCTCTCGTTTCCGGTGCTTGTCTCTATGAAGTTGTGAAGCTGTTCTTGGTTCATTCTATTTGCCTCGTTTTATGTAGGATTTGGACGTCCTGATTAAGAGGCTAATATGATTAAAAATACTTTTCAAGTACTTTTTTGCTATATAATTGAAGAAGTGAAATTCGATCGGAGGCAGGACCATGAAGGAATGGAACTATGACGGAAAAGTATTTCTTGTTACCGGAGCTTCGTCCGGTATCGGCAGGAGCTGTGTGGAGCAGCTGATCCGATCCGGGGCTAATGTCGCCGGTATCGATGCCAAGGGAAGCGACCTTAAAGATCCGCTTTATACGCACTATGAAGTCAGTGTCACAGATGATGAAGAGATCGCCCGCGTGGTAAGTGAGATCGAGAAGAAATTCGGTAAGATCGACGGACTTGTAAATGCTGCCGGCATCTGGGGAAACAGTAGGCCATTCTATGAGATCGAGACATCCGACTGGGAGAAGATCCTATCGGTGAACCTGACCGGCACATATATCGTGTCAAAGTACGCCGCGAAAGTAATGATCCCGAAAAAGCAGGGAAAGATCGTAAATATCAGCTGCCTGCGTGCAGGGATCTTCAGAAATAACATGACTGACTATGCGGCATCCAAGGGCGGCATCGTCGCGCTGACTTCGGCCATGGCACTCGATCTGGCACCCTTCCATATTCAGGTGAACTCAGTGGCTCCGGGCTTTACATATACCGGCATGACGAAGAAATCGTTCGATAATGAAGAGGTCAGAAAGCAGTCCGAAGCTCTGATTCCGGAGGGAAGGCTCGGGCAGCCGGAAGACATCTCCAATGTGGTGATGTTCCTTCTGTCGGATCTTGCGGATTATATGACCGGAACGAATGTCTATGCGGATGGCGGATATCACATCCAGAAGTAAAATACATAGAAAAAAAGAATAGATTCAAACTAAGAAATAACACATAGAAACAAAAAGAGGAAAACACATGAAGTACGTAATTATGTCGGGTAAATTTGAAACTGGAAACGACGAGCAGCAGCAAGGGTATATGATGCTTTTCGGACCGGAAAATATTCAGTATTTCTTCGATCTTTATTTCCACTGGTACAACCTCGTACATGAGATGGGTCACTGCATCGTAGAGAAGCAGGGGGCGGAGTTCTCGAAAGTAGATGAGGAGATGTATGTTAATTCTCTGGCGGTAGCCTATTACCGCTTCATGGGAGAAGAGGAAAAACTGGGGCAGCTGAAAGAGCGTCTGACAAACATCCTGAATCAGGTGCCGGCGCCGATGCCCGAGGGCGAGGACTTCGTGTCTTTCTATACGCGGATCTGGAATACGGACGCGATCAATAACGTCATGATCTATGGCTACTTCCAGCTGAGATCTGTGCTCGAAGCACTGAAAAACGAGAAGGATCTGGATGCAGTCCTTAAGGAGATCGGCGTTGAGATCAAGGCATCGGAGAACCTTGAAAAGTGCGCGGCCGAGATCAAGTCTGATAATGCTGCACTTTTCCTGGATACCGCGAGAAAGAACCTTATTTCTTTAGGAGTGGAAGTGCCGGAGATCCGGCTGGAACTGGTCGAGAATCCGATGATCCAGTGCGCCCGCGAGGAGTGAGGCCGGACCGGGACTCCGGAGAAAAAACCGCCGTAGTGCCTGGCGAGAATGTACAGATTTTCTGATTATTTCTATAATGTCACTTATAGGGAATAGGAGATATGTATAATTCTTGCTGAAATAACACGAAGGCGGGGTTTTGTTATGATCAGATCACAGAAGGTCGGATGCTTCATGCTGGCAGGCGTGATGGTCCTGGAATTATTCCTGGGAACAGCGTGTTCGAATGGCAATAAGAACGAGACTGCTCAAACATCCACAGAAAACACACAGACAGAGTCGGTTACTTCAGCAGAAACAAGTTTGGAGCCTACGCCTTCGCCCACTCCGGTACCGGTCGATCCGGTCGAGCAGGAAGCGAAGGATGTGGCAGCAGAGCTTGGGTTCCCGGAAGAGAATATCCACGGCAGATATGACCTCTTTATCAAGTACGCGGACCGTGTTATGAATAATCCGAAAATGGGTGAATGGAGAGCATATGTGCTTCATTATTTCCCGGTCGTTGCCGATCATCTGCCGAAGGAGCAGGAAGAGGCTTTCCTGGATAAAGTAAGCTGTCTGAGGATGATATCTGTCCCGATCGAAGATGCGACGGGTGACTTTAATGCGCCGGGAAACACGATCCGGCTCTATAATGACGGCACGGTGGGTGAGTCGGATGCGGTATATACCACGGTCCTTCACGAGCTGACGCACTTTATGGATGCTTTTGCCGATGGACAGGAATCCGGTGAGCTTTTCTATGCCGGCGGAAGATTTGCTTATGAGGAAGAGCTGACGGCACAGGATTGGGAAGAGATCTCAAACGCATCGAAGTATCCGATGTATTATGCGAGCTTTATCACCGAGGGAGGCGCGGAGCTCTACATGAGTAAGTATTTCGGTGTGTCTCCGCGCTCTTATTACTGTGAGAGCTGCTTCCTTACAGGATATGAATCGATCTTCGGAAGTGACGCACTGGATGAGCTCTTCTTCTCGAAAGACTCGACGATGCGCTTTATCACGCTTCTGAAGGATATGGGATATACCGATGAGAAGATCTGCAAAGTTTTCGATTCTTTCAACTACAGCACATACAGTCACCGTTATCAAAGACCGGATGACATGATCGCCTATGAGGACGTGCTGGTCGATATGTATGAGTATAAGAAAGGCCCGAACTGGAAGGAAGACAAGCTCTTCTGCCGGATCCTGAAGATGCTGAATAATGCGGATTATTTCGGCCCGGAACTGCAGCATGGGGAACTCAGGAACATCTTCGAACCGAATGATATGCTGTGGAACTGGTCGAATGGTGTGCTGCACCAGATCGATGAGTATTCGGATCAGATGTACGCCGATATGCTGGTCGTCATGATCAAGAACGACACGCCTTATCTTGCGACGAGACTTTCCGTGAATGACGGACCGGAGGATATGAGGCCGACGGCGGTCAAAGTGGACTATGATTTTAACACCGAAAAGGTAACGGGTCATGAGTTCATCACCTATCCTTACCCGAAGACGATCCCGTCTCCGCTTCCTTTGGGAAAAGAACTCGACGAGCATCTCGCTTCTTTTGTCCACGACAATTCTGCGATGCATGCACAGACTCCGTATTCCGGAGATACCGAGATGAAGGATCTCTATGATCGCGCAGCGGAGATCGGTAACAAATACGGAATCAGGATCCATGTCGGAAAAGATCTTCCCGAATACCTTGAAAGAGGCGATGTCGCTGATGCAAAAGCACTGAAAACGGCGCTGGATAAAGTCGAGAATGTCCTGTCGAAATTCCCGGAAGATTTCTTCGACCAGCTGAACTACGGATACTATTCCGGATTCGAGATCGTGCTTTGCAACTGGCCGATCACGGATGAGCTGAATGTGTACTATACGGAAGATGGCTATATCTTCCACATCGGCCTGGAGTGCAGAAACCAGAAAGAACTCGATAATCTTGAGGAAAAACTTATCGAGGCGATCTTCTCGGCGGTGGATAAGAAGCTGATCAACTACTTCGAGAACTTCGAGGATCCGACTTTCTCAGAGACGGTCTGGAAGGAGAAGAACCCGGTCGAGTTCAATTATATCGGATATGCGGAAGGCGATTACGAGAAGAATATGTTTGAGCAGTATAAAGATCATTTCGTATCGAGAAAAGCGATGATCAATGCACCGCGGGACAGATCCCAGCTGATGACTGTGCTTCTCAGTTCTAAGAAGCTCACGAAGCCATGTCAGGACAAGGCGGAATTCTATTGCGCATGCATCCGGGAAGCTTTTGATGATTCGAAGTGGCCGGAAAAAACGGTCTGGGAAGAAGAGCTCGACAAGCAGATCGGGAAAACAGAGCAGAAGGCGGCATAAGCGGTCTTCGTGAAAATAGAAATAGTAGCAACAGAGAAAGCCCCGGGCAACGGGGTTTTTTCATGTCTTAGCCCTTGACCGAGCCGAGTGCGATACCGCTGACGATATACTTGGAAAGAAGAAGATAGATTACGATCAGCGGAAGAGCCGTGATGGAAAGACCGACATAGATACAGCCGTATTCGGTGTTGTAGTTGCCTTCGTTTAAGATCGCGACCATGATCGGCATGGTGTAGTTCTTATGCTTGTTGAAGAGGATCATCGGAAGGAAATAGTTGTTCCAGGATCCGACGAATGCGAAGATCGCCTGCGTCGCCATCGCAGGCTTCATGATCGGAAGAACGATCGAGTTAAAGGTTCGGAATTCTCCCGCACCATCGATGCGCGCCGACTCTACGATCTCCATCGAGAGTGAGCCCTCGAGATACTGCTTCATGAAGAATACCGTCATCGGAGCCGCGATCGCAGGCAGGATGATCATGAGCTTATTATCGGTCAGGTGCAGCTGATAGCACGCACGGAAAAAGCCGATCATGGTAACGGTGCCCGGAAGCATCATGATGCCCATGATCAGTCCGAAAAAGGCTTTCTTCAGTCTCCATTTATAGGTGTGGATGGCATAGGCGGTAAGGGACGAGAAATATACGGTCAGTACCGTGACGCAGACGGAGATGATGAGAGAATTCTTCATGCCGAGAAGCGGCTGGAATTCTTCCTTCGTCTTTAAGATCTTAAGATTATGCATGAAGTTTCCGCCCGGAACGAAGGACAGAGCCGAGCTCTGGATCTGCGGAGTGGAGCGGGTCGCATTTATCAGCATGATGACAAACGGGATCAGGCTCATAAGAGCCAGAAAAGAACACACGATATAGATCACGGTCTTAAATGCGATGTCTGATTTGGTCTTGGAGTGCATGCTGTCCCTCTTACTTAGATGATCTAGATACTAAATTATTATACTCTCCCGAATATGTAAATAGTACGTGAATTCTACGGGATATACTTTCGCTCCTCTTTCTTCCGGGAATATAATGAACACGTAGGGAAAAGCAGGGGGGGGTGCACGCGTGAATCTGACTAACATCCGGAAACTTACCGTGGTGATCAACTCGATCATTCTGTTTCTCGTGTTCGGCCTTGCCGGATTCTTCTTCCTCTGCGGAGCGGAATTCCTCGTGTGGTTCTCGATCCCGACTGCGCTCGTTTATATCTTCGGGTATTACCTCATCAAGAAAGACCGCCTGGATATCTATATCCGTCTCGTCTATTCCTGGCTCACGCTCTATATGTGTGTAACGACCGTCTTTCTCGGCTATCAGATGGGCTTTCACCTCTACTGCCTGTCCATGGTCCCGATCATTTTCTACACGGAATATATGGCGCAGAGCCTCGGCAAAAAGAAGATCAATGCCCTTGCCGTAAGCGCTGTGATCGTGCTTTTCTATATGGCGGCGACAGGATACTCCGCCTATTCCGGTCCGATCTACGAAGTCGATAGCAGCATCGCGATGGTCTTCTGGCTCTTTAATTCCGCGATCGTTTTTTATTTTCTGATCGTCTATGCCAGGATCATGCTGAAGCTTGTCGGGGATTCTGAGAAGAAGCTCACCGACATCGCACATACCGACCGCCTGACGGGCCTTTATAACCGCCATTTCATGATGACCCGTCTCGAGGATTCCGTAAACGGGAAAGTGGACGAGGACCGCTCTGTGGCGATGGCGGATATCGATAATTTCAAGGGGATCAATGACAGCTACGGCCATAACGCCGGAGACTATGTCCTCAAGACGATCTCCGATCTGATGAGGAATATCTGTAAAGACGCGGAGATCTCCCGCTGGGGCGGCGAGGAGTTCCTACTGTTCTTCGAAGGTGATTCCGCGGCAAAAGCACTTGACCGCATGGAAGAGCTCCGAAGGAAGATCTCGGAGTATGATTTTACATTTGAAGGGGTAAAGATCACCGTCACGATCACCATCGGTATCGCGTGTTACGAGAAGGGCCTGTCGGTTGATGAATGGATCAAAGAAGCCGACGAAAGGCTATATTTCGGCAAAAACAACGGGAAGAACCGTGTCGTCTCTATTCCGGTCAGGGATCTTTCTGGAAAGTAAAGTCCTGCTTAAATACGGGTCCGACCATCGTGACCTGCACGGTAATGCCGATCGAAAAGATCACATCAAGCACCAGTGCGAGTATCCCAGCATATAGAAGCGGATGGAAAAGGAAACTTCCGATCATGAGTGCTGCTCCTACGATGAGCAGATACCGGAAATATGCAAAAAACGACAACAAAAAACATGCCAGAGCACTTCTCATTCGATTCTTCATAACACCCTCCCAATCAAACATACTTTTAGTGCGAGAATCGTTGGTAAATGTACCTCTGTAACAATGTTAACACTCTTTTTTCTATTTTGTGCAACACTTTTTCAAAAATTTTCGACTTTTTTTGTAGAAGGTAAACAAAGACGACCGTCTTGACGATAGGCCAAGACGGCCGAAACCACTGAAAATACAGCGTTTCCCAGACAAAATGCCTGCAAATACGGATATTTACGGAGTACTTATACTTTCGTTACTGTTCCTGCCGCCCCATCTACGACCACACGATCCCCGGTCTTAAGGACGGTGGTTGCATTTCCGCAGCCGACGACAGCCGGGATACCAAATTCCCTGGCCACGATCGCCGCGTGTGACAGCGGCGCGCCAATATCGGTAACGATCGCGGAAACTTTCGGGAAAGCAAGCGTCCATCCGATATTGGTGGAGACCGTGACAAGGATGTCGCCGTTTTCGATCTCTCCGATCAGATCGGCACTCTTTACCACACGCACGGTACCCGTGATTTTTCCGGCTGCACCAGGGAAACCCTTCACGTCCGAAGAGGCGGTCACCTCGGAAGCGATGTCTTCGCAGTAAAAATCACTTCTTCTATCCGGATCCTGCATCCATTTTTGCGGATCAAAGGGACCTACGATCAGCATCGGAAACGACGGCTGGGTCAGATACCTGGAATAGGTTCTTTTGCGGTTGCTGATACGCTCCTCCACGGAGAGAGACTCGCCGGCAGTCAGTGCAAACGCTTCGTCGATGGTGAGCATAAAGATGTCGTCTCCAAGTCCATTGACCTTGCCGATCATGCGCAGATAATCACGGAAAACGCTGAAGATCCAGACGCCCTTGCTTCGGAGATCTTCGCGGAAAGTATTTGCCTGGCTGAACTTCGCGATCTTCTTATCGATCCACTTTTTCTTCCGCGGATACTTCTCTTTAAACTCAGCAAGCGCTTCAGCAAAAGCCTCTTCCTGGCTTCTTCTCATGGCATGAAGATCCATGCCGCTCATCTGATGCTGCAGGAGACGCTCGTCGAGGAACGACGGATCTTCGTAGGGGCGGGGAGAAGCAAGCTCCATCTCGTCAGTCGAGCGGTGCCCGCAGATACGGATATACTCTTTCTTACTGAGTTTCCCGGAGAGGACATCCTCCAGAAGAAGGACCGGCTTCATGCAGTCGAGCGTGCCGACACATCCGCCGCAGAGCCGGTTCGCCATATCTTCACCGGCGATCTTACTGATCTTCTTTCGCATGCCGAAAAGCGGAGCAAGAGACGTCCCGCTCGCGCCCATGACCGAGGCGAGTCCGTCATTTAACTTCGGAAGAAGAACGGTATCCCAGTAGTTCTTCAGTGCGGGATTACTGTCGAGAGCGGAGATCTCAGCCATCAGTTCCCGGCAGATCTCCGGGAGTTTTTCGACCATCTCGCGCTTCTGTTTCTTATTCAGTTTCGACTTATTCTTCGGGAAGATGATCTTCTTGATCGTCCTGAAAAACTCTCTCTTACTAAATGGCGAGATCGGTACTTTTACTCCCGGAGGGATAGTGCCGACCAGATCCTTGATCGCATTGGCTGCCCCTTTTTCCGACATGCCAAAGCTCACGAGCGCCGAGCAGATCACGGAGATATTCATATAAGGCTGGCCATCCACATTATCGAGCCAGTCCGGAATACCGAGAAGTGCATTGATCTTCTCGAGGGCGCTGAATGTCATCGGAGTGACCGGCTTTTGGAAGATCTCGCCGACGTTTGTTCTCGTGAGCATCTTATAGCCCGACTTCGTTCCGTTGACTTCATAAGTATCCAGATCCAGGCGGCGGAGCGTCGTGATCGGACGGGCCTGCAGGATATATACCTTCTTCTTTGAAACCGCCCACTCGATATCCATCGGGACACCATACGATTGTCTGATCGTCCGGCATTGCTTGAACAGGCTCTTCGCATAGCGCTTCATCTCCGATGGCCCCGAGTAACTGTACTTGATGGAATTGATCCGGAACTCCTCGGCATTCTCTGCGCCGGAAACGAGCTTCTCGCCTTCGCCCCGGACATAGTTTCCTACATACTTATCGTCTCTTCCGGAGATGACATCGGAAGTGAAGAGAACACCGGCAAACTCCGGGCGCACGAAGCGCTGGATCACGACAGCGATCGCTCCGGACATATTATCACCGGATTCTTCCCCGGAACGGTTCTTCGTATATACCTCCACGCGGGTGCTCGCGGCCGACGAAGCGACCTTCGTCACGGCGTCATAGATCCTGTCTTTCGGAACGTCGGTGAGCGTCTCATACTGTCCGGCAAAAGATGCCTCCGCGCCGTCTTCGTTCAGCGCCGATGAGCGTACAGCGTAGGTGACCGATCCATCCAGATCCGAGATCAGGGAACGAAGTTCCGCTCCGGCAGCATCCCGAAGTTTTCCGTCTGAAAAACCATCCGCCGGAATCACATATCCTTCCGGAACGCGGAGCTTCTTCAGGCCCATCATGCGCGACAGAGATCCGGCTTTTCCGCCGACCGATCCCAGCTTTTCATCCGGAACAGAATTCAAAGAATAGATGTATCTAGAGTTGTTCGTAGCCATATTCAGGATCAGTTGCCTCCCAGAAGAAGATCGACACGCATATCGACATATTTTTTCAGTTCTTTTTCGTTTTCCAGATCGATCCCGAAATCATTCCGGATATCGTCTTTTCTATAGATCATGAGCTGCATCATCGTCGACAGCTCGTAGGCGATGAGCTTGCACTCTTTATCCGTTTTCTTACCCTGATAGTGTGCTTTTACATATTGAAAACTGAACGACCCTTTTCCCAGATCCCTCTGGAAAAGCACCAGCCCTGTGATCGCTCGTGTGAACTTGTAATTCTGGATGAGACATCTTGCGACGATAAAGTGGATCTTCTTCAGGATCTCCTTCGGCGGGAGGTTCGAAGAAAGGATCTCCTTGACCTCGTCCTCCTGAACAAAAGCGAGATACTCTTTCTGGAAAGTCGCGTAGATCAGGTTCTCCCTCGACCCGAAGCAATAGTTGATCATGGCCGGCTGCACCTGCGCCTTTGAAGCGATCTCTCTGGAAGTCACCTTCATCGGATCCTCCATATTCTCCATCAGATGGAGAGTTGCCTCCATCAGCTTATCCTTCGTAATCTGCAGTTTCTCGTCCTTATTCATAACTGTCTCCTCACATTATTGAACGCGTTCAATAATAAAATACACGTAAAGAATCCACGCGTCAAGAGGTCAGTTATTTGGTATTATCAGAGTAGGAAGAAAAGATGGAGATATCGGATGAAAACGATTCAAGTTGTAGCAGCGATCATACGAAACGGAGATAAGATCCTCGCCACCCAGAGAGGCTATGGCGAGTATAAAGACGGCTGGGAATTCCCTGGAGGCAAGATCGAAGAAGGCGAGACTCCGAAGGAAGCTCTTGCCCGCGAGATCCGCGAAGAACTGGAAGCTGACATTGTCGTGGGAGACCACCTCATCACCGTCGAGCATGACTACCCTGATTTCCATCTTTCTATGAAGTGTTACTGGGCAGAACTAAAAGAAGCAGCTCACCTGAAACTTCTTGAGCATGAAGCAGCAAAGTGGCTGTCAATGAATGAACTGGACAGCGTAGATTGGCTGCCTGCAGATGTAATAGTTGTCCAAGCAATTAAATCGGATAAAAAGTAAGTTTTGCGAGGAGGTTTTCCATGGTATTTTCTGACAAAATCTGGGTTGGTGGAGAGAGTAAGATGAGCCTTATAGAGCCATCAAAGGCATGTTGCCATGGATTTATAGCTGGAGATAATAACACTGGTAAGCATAACACTTTGCGTGTCCTCGCCGAGAGCTTCTCCGATATGGGAGTTCCGGTATTCCTCGCAGACGTAAAGGGCGATATGTCCGGTATCTGTGCAGTGGGTCAAAGCAATGAGAATATGGAAGAGCGTATCGCGAAGTTCGGTATCGAGAACTTCGAATATAAAGCTTATCCGACCACTTTCTACGATGTATTCGGTCAGATGGGTATCCCGATGCGTACCAACATCTCCGAGCTCGGCCCGATCCTTCTCGGCCGTATGCTGGGTCTTTCCGATGTACAGCGCGCAGTAATGTCCATGGTATTCCGTATCGCTGATGATCAGAATCTTATGCTTCTCGATCTCAAGGACCTCCGCCTGCTTCTGACATACGTCGGTGACCATGCTGATGAGTATAAGCTCACCTACGGCAACATCTCCACTGCTACGATCGGCGCCATCCAGAGAAATCTGGCGCTCCTTTCTGACGAAGGCGCAGATGCATTCTTCGGCGAGCCGGCATTCAATATTATGGACTTCTTTACGCCCGCATCCGATGGACGCGGCATGATCAACGTCCTGAACGCGACAGAGCTCTTTAATAAGCCTCTTCTCTACTCGACA
>JAGCXQ010000058.1 GCA_017961235.1 Clostridiales bacterium
GCACCTCTTCTGGGAAAGAAATAATCTCCAGAATAATCAAGCTTCTTCGGCGAGCTGTGCGTCCAGTTCCCGGTCTCTGGCCTGACGTTCACGGATGGTCTTTTCGATCATCATGTCCTTGACCTTCATGAGGCGGGTAGTAGCGGAACGCTCACTCTCATCGAGCTTCATAGTTATATAGCGGATCTTTTCCTCGTAGTCCGGGATCATGACGTGCTCGAGAGCATTAACACGGCGGCGTGTCTTCTCAATTTCGGAAGCCATGAGCTGGCACTTCTTTTCGATCTCGGCCAGTGCGATCAGGTCCGGCATGATATCCGACAGCGCGAGGATCGCATCATCTAAGTCGATCGGGGTGAAGGAGTAGCCGTAAGAGTAGATATCTCCTTCATCCGCTGTTTTGTACTGTGCCTTAAAAACAGGCACCTTAACGCTCATGACGTTCTTCTCGGATACGTCGAGCGTCATGCTCTGTTTGTGATACATCATAGCGACGGCGATCGCCTGATTGGACATCAGGGATCTGGCGACAGACATGTGCTGGTTGGCAACTTCCAGTTTCGCTTCCACTTCACGGCGGATACGCTTATTCTCACGTACGGCCTCGAGGAACTGGCGCATGAGTTCATCACGCTTGTCCTTCAGAAGCTTATGTCCGCGGCGCGCGGTAACCAGACGCTTCTTCAAGCGCGTCAGTTCCATTCTGGTCGGATTTACATTCGCAGTTGCCATTATCCTTTACGTCCTTATTTCTCGTCGTAATACTTATCGAGGAGCTTATCGCTGATACGCTTGTGCTCTGATCTCGGGAGGATCCTAAGGAGCTTCCAGCCGAGGTCGAGTGTCTCTTCGACGGAGCGGTCATTGTTGAAGCCCTGGGATACGTATTCTTTTTCAAAAGCATCCGCGAACTTCGCGTAGAGCTTATCCATATCCGTAAGAGCAGCCTCACCTAAGATGACCATGAGTTCTTTTGCCTCTTTACCACGGGCATATGCGGAGAAGAGCTGGTTCATGGTGTTAGAGTGGTCCTCACGGGTCTTGCCTTCGCCGATACCCTTATCCTTCAGACGGGAAAGGGAAGGAAGAACATCAACCGGTGGCATGACGCCTTTTCTGTAGAGTTCACGGGAGAGGATGATCTGTCCCTCGGTGATATAACCGGTAAGGTCAGGGATCGGGTGGGTCTTATCGTCCTCAGGCATGGTCAGGATCGGGATCATGGTGATGGATCCGTTCTTGCCCTTCTGGCGGCCGGCTCTTTCGTACAGGGACGCAAGGTCGGTGTACATGTAGCCAGGATAACCACGGCGGCCCGGAACTTCTTTACGAGCAGCGGAGACCTCACGGAGAGCATCCGCGTAGTTCGTGATATCCGTGAGGATAACCAGAACGTGCATGTCGAGGTCAAATGCCAGATACTCGGCAGCGGTCAGCGCCATACGCGGGGTCGCGATACGCTCTACGGCCGGGTCATTCGCAAGATTTATGAAAAGCACTGTACGGTCAATAGCGCCTGTCTCTTTGAAGCTGTCCATGAAGAAGTTCGCTTCTTCGAAGGTGATACCGATCGCGGCGAATACTACGGCGAACTTCTCATCGGTGCCTCGTACCTTTGCCTGACGGGCGATCTGGGCAGCGAGGTTTGCATGCGGGAGACCGGATGCAGAGAAGATAGGGAGCTTCTGTCCACGTACCAGGGTGTTCAGACCATCGATGGCAGATACGCCGGTCTGGATAAACTCATTCGGGAAGTTTCTGGCGGCCGGGTTCATCGGGAGACCGTTAACGTCGAGTCTCTTTTCCGGGATGATCTCTGGACCGTCATCAATCGGACGGCCGAGTCCGTCAAATACACGTCCCAGCATATCCTTACTTACCGGAAGCTCCATCTGCTTACCGGAGAATCTTACTTTACTGTCCGCCAGGTTGATGCCGGCGCCGCTCTCAAAGAGCTGTACGAGAGCATTGGTGCCGTCGATCTCGAGAACACGGCAGCGGCGCTTCTCGCCGTTAGCAAGTTCGATCTCGCCGAGCTCGTTGTAGCTGACGTCCGTGACACCACGGACCATCATCAGCGGTCCTGCGACTTCGCTTATGGTACGGTACTCTTTTGCCATATCTTAATCCTCCTTGTTCAGCAGCTCGGACAGTTCGAAGGCCAGCTGCGCACCGATGGATACGAATTCATTCTCCGCATCATCCTCGGTGATGTATTTGAAACGTCCGATCTTCTCGCGAACGGGGAGAGCAACGAGCGCTTCGATGTCGGCACCCATCTCGAGAGCACCGGATGCTTTGTCATAGAAGTCCAGGATCAGCTTCATCATGTAGTCCTGTTTCTTAAGCGAAGTATGGGTATCGACTTCGTGGAATGCCAGCTGGTGCAGGAAGTCCTCACGGATCGATCTGGCGACTTCCATCTTCAGACGGTCAGTCGAGGAGAGAGCATCCATACCGACGAGCTTTACGATCTCTTCGAGTTCTGCCTCTTCCTGAAGAATGAGCATCATTCTCGCACGGTTACTGTTCCACTCCGGAGATACGTTCTCTTCGAACCATCCGGAAAGGGAATCCGTATAGAGCGAGTAACTCGTCAGCCAGTTGATAGCAGGGAAGTGACGCTTATAAGCAAGGCTTGCATCCAAGCCCCAGAATACCTTGACGATACGAAGTGTCGCCTGGGATACCGGCTCGGAAATATCACCACCCGGAGGAGATACGGCGCCGATCGCGGAGAGGGAACCCTCCAGACCTTCGGAACCGAGTGTCGTTACACGGCCGGCACGCTCATAGAACTGCGCCAGACGGGAACCGAGGTATGCCGGGTAACCTTCTTCACCAGGCATCTCTTCGAGTCGTCCGGACATCTCACGGAGCGCCTCTGCCCAACGGGAAGTGGAGTCTGCCATAAGTGCTACGGAGTAGCCCATGTCACGGAAATATTCAGCGATCGTGATACCTGTATAGATGGAAGCCTCACGGGCGGCAACCGGCATATCCGAGGTGTTCGCGATAAGCACGGTACGCTTCATCAGGCTCTCGCCGGTATATGGGTCGATGAGTTCCGGGAACTCATTAAGAACGTCGGTCATCTCGTTACCACGCTCACCGCAGCCGATATAAACGACGATATCTGCCTGTGCCCATTTTGCCAGCTGGTGCTGCGTAACTGTCTTTCCTGATCCGAAAGGACCCGGGATCGCAGCGACACCGCCTTTGGCGATCGGGAACATACAGTCGATTACACGCTGACCTGTTACCAGCGGCATTGTCGGAGCATGCTTCTTAACATACGGACGGCCTCTTCTTACCGGCCAGCGCTGATAGAGCATCAGGTCGATCTCCTCGCCCTTATCGGTGCGGAGCTTTCCGACCGGATCTTCGAGCTTATAGTCACCGCTGCTGATGGATACGATCGTACCGCTTACTCCCGGCGGGATAAGGATCTTATGCTTTACTGTCTCGGTCTCCTGAACGATACCAATCGTATCGCCCTCGACAACTGTATCGCCTGCCTTCTTAGAGGCTTCAAACTTCCAGACTGCGTCACGGGAGAGGGAAGGAACCTCGATACCGCGCGAGAGGTTATTGCCGATCTTTTCCATGATGGATTCCAGCGGTCTCTGGATACCGTCGAAGATACCGCCGATCAGGCCGGGGCCGAGTTCAACGGAGAGAGGAGCACCTGTAGATTCCACAGGTTCGCCGGCCTTAAGACCTGCCGTTTCCTCGTACACCTGGATGGAAGCACGGTCACCATGCATCTCGATGATCTCTCCGATCAGGCGCTCGTTACTGACACGCACAACGTCGAAGAGGTTGGCATCACGCATTCCTTCTGCAATTACCAGTGGTCCGGAGACCTTCACGATCGACCCTTTGCTCATTTTGCTTACTCCTTTAATCAGTACTTACTGTTCTTTTAAAATGTCGCTTCCGACCGCTTTCTCCACGGATTTGGAGATCGCTTTCATGCCCATGCCTTCGTTTCCGGTAACACCCGGGATCGGAAGGATAACGGGCAGGGGACGGTCGCTGTATTTATCGATTTCTGTTTCCAGCTTCTTGGCCAGAGACTCCGTGATGAGGATCACGGCATAGTCACCCTCCGCCAGATTGTGAAGCGTCGTGGCCGGGTTATCCATACGGTCGAGAGGAAAGATATCCAGACCGATGGATGCGAAGCCGTATATACTGTCTCTGTCGCCCATAGCAGCGATCTTATTCATACAGCCTCCTTAATCTTCCTGCAACGACGTCGAGCGGAAGATTGTTCTGCTTGGCCGCCAGGATGATCCTTATATTTCTGATCTCTGCCTCTTTGCCGAGATAAAAGCCGATGAGCGGCTCCGGTCCGAGAGGCGAATATTTCGTAGGAAGAAGAAGGGAGAGCATCTGATCGTCTACCCACTTTTCGAATTCCGCCGGGGAGGAGGACAAATATTTCGTCCCCGAACTGTAGGAAGTCGTTGCGAGGTAGGCATAAAGCTCATCCATTTTCTTTTCCGCACCGGCACAGGCGATCAGTTTCTCGCGGCTGATCGTTTTATTTCCCGTGGACAATGCTTTTTCGAGAAAAGCACCGTCTTTGCCGGTCTTGATGGCACGGAATGCCGTCTTTATATTGCAGGTTGCCGTATAGATCTCCATCTCTTCTTTAAGAAGGTCCACGCCGGAAGCAGCAGCCTCCTTTGTGATCTCATCAAGACACTTTCTGTCGATCAGAATATCAGCCATCTGACCGTCACCGGTTCTTACGAGAAGGTCATATACCTCCTGCCCCAGTTCGGCAAAAGGCGCCGGCAGCTGATTGAAAGCATGGTTCTCGATGGCTTCCTTCATGACGGAAGGATCGATCGAAGCGGGTTTACAGAACTGCGCATCCACATCGAAATCCGAGAGCAGGCACTTGATGCCGGCCTTGAGATTGTGGAAGTCGTTACGAAGGATAAGTACACGGAAGATCGAAGGATCCGGTGCAGATAACTGCACCCATGCCCAGGCACGCGAAAGCTCAAGGTCCAGGATCTTTCCACTGTCCCTTGTGTCTTCGGGCATCGTCCAGCCGCGTTCCTGCAGGATCGCTACGACCGCTTCGTAAGAAGGTGCGGCCAGAAGCTTATCCATGTCGCTTTTACGGAAGAAATTCTTCTCGTAAACGTGCGCACCGGAAACGGCATAGGCATATTTTGTAATACTGGCTCCCATTTACTGGTGATCCTTTCGTAGTTCTTATTTCTTACTGAAAAGCGCCTGGTTGACTGCGTCGCGGATGTCGCTTTCGAGATCATCGCTTCGCGCTTCCAGTGTTCCGTTGTATTCACAGTCTCCGCAGATCAGGATGCATCCGACGTCGAAATCACCGGCCTTATCGGACAGCGTGATCGTCGAATTGGTCTTCGAAGACAGTTCCTTGAGAAAAGCATCAGTGATGCCGCTTCTGTCCTTTTCGCTTACGATCAGGACTCCGTCGTCGCCTTCGCTCGATCTGATGACGAAATCAGAGATCATGGAAAGACGGTCTTCGGAAGGAAGATCTCTGATGCGCTTTTTTGCTTCCTCGACGATCTCATCGATCATCGCCACACGCTCAGCCAGAAGACGGCGCTGCGACTTGGTGTTCTGCGTCGCCTGGTTCTGACGGATCTGTGAATCGATGACCTTCTGGGCATCGGCGAGCATCTTTCCTTCTTCCTCTTTGGCCTGATCTTTCTTTTTTGCGATCAGTTTTTCCGCATCCTGTTCGGCTCTGGCCACACGGGCATCGGCGCTTTCACGGGCGTCTTTCAGGATTCGATCGATGATGGAATCTATTCCTGCCATATCTACTCCTTAAATCACTTCATCAGCCGGCAAGTTTACTCATGGTGCCGTTGATGCTTACAACCATCAGAAGAGAGGTTACGAGGCTTAAGAGAGCATAGAGCTCAACAAGAGATGCAGAAGTAACTGCTTTACCGGAGTCCTGCGGACGCTTGGAGATGAGCTGTACACCGGTGAGAGCTACGCGAGCCTGCAGAAGAGCAGAAGCGAGGCCACCGAAAGCCATCGGGAGACAAGCGATCAGGAAAAGGGCGCCGCGAACAACACCAGCGGATGTGCTCGGAATGGGATCACCACTGAGAATACCGATCTGAGTGAGGGTGATGATGCTGATAACCAGACCATAGAGACCCTGGGAACCCGGAAGAAGCATCAGAACGAGAAGCTTACCGAATTTGCTCGAGTCTTCTGCGATAACAGGAGAAGCAGCCTCCGCCACCATACCTACGCCTTTGGACGACGCGAAACAGTTCATTGTTACGGCCAGTCCTGCTCCAAATAATGCAAGTAACATACCCCAATTCATTTAATTGTCCTCCTTAATTTTGTAATGTTTGGTGTTACCAGTGAACGGCGTAAACATTGTTCCGCCGCCATCGTAGAACTTTGAGAGGAATTCTACGTACTGAAGTCTATTAACATGGACATAAGCACCGAGAGCACTGATGCCCAGATTAATCGA
>JAGCXQ010000059.1 GCA_017961235.1 Clostridiales bacterium
AGCTTACTGACCTTTACATCATTGTAAAGCGGATCCGGGAGCACTTCTCTAACTGGGACATTGCCTTTTCTTGGCACTAGTCTTCCCTCCTTTTCATGATATTCAGTCTAGTACTGAAACCATAGGTACTCACGTAAAAAAATTAGTTCTTTTGGACCGTGTCAGCGCCAGTAGCATGTCCACTATATAGACAGTGTACTGACAACTTATTCTGTCCAACCGCAGGAAATAAAGAATTACTTCTTTACCTTAGCGGCCTTCGGCTTCTTCGCACCGTACTTGGAACGGCCCTGCTGACGATTGGCAACACCGGCTGTATCCAGAGTACCGCGAACGATGTGATAACGGACACCAGGAAGGTCCTTAACACGTCCGCCACGGATCAGAACAACGGAGTGCTCCTGCAGATTATGTCCGATTCCCGGAATATATGCAGTTACTTCGTAGCCATTCGTAAGACGTACTCTTGCAACCTTTCTCAAAGCAGAGTTCGGCTTCTTAGGAGTTACGGTCTTAACAACAGTGCAAACACCACGCTTTTGCGGGGAAGAAACGTCTGTTTCCTGCTTGCGCAAGGTATTCAGTCCAGACTGAAGAGCTTTAGAGGAAGACTTGTAGATCTTCGAAGTTCTTCCGGACTTTACCAGTTGGTTGAACGTAGGCATCAATACATCTCCTTTCATAAATTAATGTCTCGGCAAAATCGGCGCACAAAAAGAAACCCCGTTTTGTCGGGCAATTAAGTATAGCACCTGATTTTTTCTTTGTAAACAAAGAATTTTAAATTCATGGCAAAAGCACTTTTTCCTAGAGAAAAAGCCTGTCCCGGATCTCGGAACAGGCTTTTCGCATCTAATACTATTCTATGATCTATTAATCGAGCTCGTAACCAAGGTCAGCAAGAACATTCTTCAGGTTCTTCTTGGAAGCCTTGTCCGGTGTCGAATAGCATACGAGAAGTGTCTCTTCCGCTACGATGCAGGTGATGTACCATTTGCCGGCCATATTTCCGCCGATGATCTCGGAATCCTGATCAAACTCACCATCTGCAGTAAAGTACCAGCTCTTCTTCTCGATATCGCCATCGAAAAGCTCATCGTCATATTCTTCCTTGAGGTCATCGTAAGACTTATTGAAGCAGGCCTTCGCATCGCCCTTGCTCTCGAACAGGTAGTAAACAATATCTACACCGTTATTATCCTCGTCGGTATAGTATGCTTCCCAGCACTCGTCCGCATCTTCATCTTCGCCCTCTTCTACATCATAATCGGCTGCTTTCATGATCTTCTTGAATTCCTTCGGCGCAACCTTCTTCTTTCCGGAACCGCAGGCAGTCAGGGAAAGCGCCATTGCTCCAACCAAAATAACGGCAGTCAATCTCTTCAAAATCTTCATACCAGTTCTCCTTCTCTTTCAAACAGATAGCGTGTGCTATACCGCATATGCACGTATATTTTAACTCAAATAATCTAGATATTCAACAAAAGAGCACGCTGTAGCGCACCTTTCCCATCCCAAATATACGATCCGGAGAAATCAGATGATGATGATCAGGAACATGATGAATGCGGCAAGTATCAGCCACGCATCCGAGATTATCGTCAGGACATTCGCTCGTTTTGCCAGCCGCTCCGATTCCGTGCCCGCAGTTCCGTTCTTCACAGACTTCATCGAAAGATATGCGATCAGGGACATGACCAGCGAAGGCGTACTCATTCCGCAGCAGCACAGAAGTCCCACACAGCTGACAATGAATGTCACCAGACTATGTGTTGAAATAAGGCTGTATCTGGAAGCAGCTGCCGACTGGCTTGCAGAAGTATATACCGGAGTAAAAGGAACCGAAGGCTTCTGCGGGGCAGGGGCAGGGGCAGGGGCAGATGCCGCCTGTGCCGGAGCAGCAGGTGATGCCGGAGCAGAACCGGAACTGATATTCTTAGGACCTTTGCTCTTAAGATAGACTGTCTCTCCGGCAAAAGCAGCCGAATACATGATCTTTTTCGGCTCCGCCGGCATTTCCTCTTCCGGAACATCCTCCGAAAAATCCGGTTTATCAGCAGAAAACGGAGAACCGCATGCATCGCAGCGGTCTCCGCTCTCTTGTTGGTTTAAACAGAATCGACAGGTCTTCATAGCCTTATCCCGATCAGCCGATCGTCAGACGGTGGTGTACTTTCTTACCCTTGCGAAGGAATGCTTCGCCGTTATTGAAATCCTTTTCCGTCAGCATGTAGTAAACATCCTCTACGGCAACATCGTTGAGGTAGATACCCTTCTGCTGGATCATTCTTCTGGCCTCACCCTTGGAAGGTGTGAGTTTGGTCTCGACCAGGAGATCGAGAAGTGACAGGCCGTCACCGGACAGACGGTCAGCAGCGATCGCTGTGGTTGCCATATCATCGGAACGTCCGCCCTTTTCGAAGAGGTCTTCTGCCTGCTTCTTCACAGCCAGTGCCGTCTCTTCGCCGTGAACGATCTTGGTTACTTCAAAGGCCAGGCGCTTCTTTGCCTCGTTGATCGCGGCATCGGTGAGCTTAGCGTATTCTTCGATCTCCTCGAGGGATACGAATGTCAGGAGCTTCAGGCACTTGATGACATCAGCATCCTCGACGTTTCTCCAGTACTGATAGAAATCGAACGGAGTTGTCTTATTCGGATCGAGCCATACGGCGCCCTTTGCGGTCTTACCCATCTTCTTGCCTTCACTGTTGGTAAGAAGAGTAAATGTCAGACCGAAAGCCTCGCCCTGTTCTTTTCTTCTGATCAGCTCTACGCCGCCCAGGATATTCGACCACTGGTCGTCACCGCCGAGTTCCAGCTGGCAGTTGTACTTCTGGTACAGGTACAGGAAGTCGTAGCTCTGCAGCAGCATGTAGTTGAACTCGAGGAAGGAAAGACCTCTCTCCAGACGCTGCTTGTAGCACTCGAAAGTGAGCATGCGGTTTACGGAGAAGTGTGGTCCTACATCTCTTAAGAACTCAATATAGTTCAGCGGCAGGAGCCAGTCACCGTTATTGACGATCAGTGCTTTTCCATCGGAAAAATCAACGACCTTGCCCATCTGCTTCTTGAAGCACTCGACGTTGTGGTTGATGGTCTCCGGGGTCAGCATCTGGCGCATATCGGATCTTCCCGTCGGGTCACCGATCATACCGGTACCGCCGCCCATCAGAGCGATCGGACGG
This sequence comes from Clostridiales bacterium, assembly GCA_017961235.1. GTDB lineage: Bacteria > Bacillota > Clostridia > Saccharofermentanales > Saccharofermentanaceae > Scatonaster. The sequence continues at coordinate 3,186 of JAGCXQ010000059.1, forward strand.
TGTCCTGCCTTCTGCATGTGGCTCATGACCATCATCTGGACGAAGTGGCCAACATGCAGGCTGTCTGCGGTCGGGTCAAAGCCAATATAGAAGGTGACACCCGGCTTGCTAAGTAAGTTGTAGATTTCTTCACGATGCGTCGTCTGGGCTACATAACCGCGCGCCTCCAACACATCAAATACATTTTGGTACGTTTCTTCGGACATCATTATTTCCTCCTATATATAAATTTTGCCTTGAAATCAGGCTTGCTAATTCTACTTCTAAACCTACGGTAAAGTCAACAACCCGGTAGTTTCATGCCGAGTTTTCAAAACGTTCACGAAACTACTCATATAAAATATTGTTTTTGCCGGCGAAACCGTCCTATTCTTGACCAAACATCTTCTAAAGGAGGCTCCCTCATGTCTTCTCATCGAAAAGCACTTGCCGTCATCCTTTTCTTCTGGCTTCCCGCCATGATCCTCACCCTCTCGCAGGAAACCGGGGAAAGCAGGGATCTGCGTCTGGGTGAAGAGGCACGGGAGGATATAGTCAGAGAGATGGCCGGGAGGATCCGGGCCGGGGAATCTCTGGAAGTATATGTGGATCCGGATGCACTGCCGGTGGCGGGAGAGGAGGAGATCTATGACTTTCCGGCCGATTATTTTGATCCTTCGGCCAGCTCAGGAAACATCGGAACCTTCTCTGCTTCCAGGAAAACCAGGACAGGCGGAATCGTACAGGGTGAACACGCGGATGGCGGATCTTCCTCGGAGGGCCGCGCTTCCCCGTCCGAAAACTCACAGGAGCACCGCGCATACGGGACGATCTCGATCCCTTCGATCGGCTGCGAACTCCCGCTATGGGAGGGTGCCGGGAAAGTCGAACTCCGCTATGGTGCCGGACGCATGCCGGGATCTGCTGAGGCAGGAGCCTCCGGGAATCTAGTGATCTTCGGGCACCGGATGAGGCGGTATGGATCGATCTTCAACCGTCTGGGCGAGGTCAGGACAGGCGATTTCATTATCATCGAGCGGGCCGGGCAGATATTCATGTACACCGTGGATACGATCGATACGATCGAACCCTCTTCCCTCTCTGCCTATATCGGGGCAGAAAAAGAGGGTGATCCCGGATCTTGCCGCATCACCCTCATTACCTGTACACCTATCGGTATCGGATCCCATCGTCTGATCATCACCGGACATCTTACTTCCGGCGGATAGATCATTCCTTCGTCTTATCGATCAGTGTCACCGGCACATCGAAGAACACTTCCACCGTGTGATCAAAAGGATCAGAGACATACTCATTCTGAACGACATAGAGCTCCGGTATATGATCTTTCTTATCAATCCAGTGTCCTTCGGCCGGATAGTTTCTGCGGAAATCGGAGTAAGGTCCCCCATCGACGATCAATCCATCACGCCCGGGTTTCACTTTGTAGCAGTTCGGCAGATTATATTGTTTCTGATTTATCGTTCCATCCAGTGCCGGACCGATAAAAGCATCGTACAGATCTCCTGCATCCTCATAAGAGACATAGACATAAACATTCGTCATGACTGCCATCGCAACATTGTGATTCTCATCATACGGGAAGTTTCCGGATGGCGAAAGAACATAACCGATCTTATAGATTTTTCCATCTTCTCTCTCATATGTGTAAAATGCGTGCGGATTACTCTCATTCGGATCGCTCCATTCCTCGGAAAGAAGCGTATATTTCATTCCTGATTGAGACGTCCCGTCATCACCGATTGAATCCGCAAAGCAGATAGAGCACTTAAAAACATATCCGTCACCGGTATCCTTCACCGGATATTTCACACTATATTCCGGGATCTTCTCCATCTGATTATCTGTGATCTGACCATAGAGCGGGTTATCTTCCCAGCCTGTTACCGTGATCTCGCACTCCGGGAAAATATAAACTCCCCACGGAATATTTACCGATGATATGTTCGAATCAGGATTCCAAATATCATTCTGGCGATATTTATCCATGATAACTCTTTTGCCGGAGCAGATTTCCTTAAGACTCACATACTCCACCGGCTCTTCGCTCTCAGTCGGATCCGGGGCCGCCGTAGGATCGGAAGTTACTTCTGTTTCTGCGCTGCTTCCGGGCTCCTCCGAAGTGGACGCAGACGGGTCTGCCGGAGTAGAGCTCTCATCTGAAGTAACCGATGCAGACTTCATATCAGAAGTATCATTCTTACCATCGCCTTCATCGGTCATCATCGCAGAAATCTTACCGTTGCCGTTCTTTTCCGGCTCATCTTTCTTATTCTGATTCCGATCCATCATCAATTTCACTACGATAGATCCCGTCAGAAGAAAGACCCCGATCCAGAGGCAGATAACGACTTTACCGACTGTTGTCGAGAAGAATGAGGCCGATTTTCCGGCAGCTTTCCCTGCTGTTTTCCCCGCGGCAGCCGTTTTTCCGGAAGCAGCAGTTTTGCCCGCAGCAGCCTTTCCTGCTGAAGCGCCGTTTTCGATGGCTGCTTTTCCGGCGGAAGCTTTTCCCGCGGCAGCGCCTCCTGCTGCACCACTTGAAATAATAGACATTGGATCGATCATCGGGATCGTGAGCCGGTTGGCTTCTTCTACGAAGAACCTCGTCAGGAACGGCATCGTCATCGCGACTTTGATCTTGTCGCCGGACTTATTCTCATACATTTCCACACCTGCCTTTATCTTTACCCGGGCATTCATCAGCCGGGTCTTCACCGTTCCCACAGGGCAATGCATGATCTCTGCGATCGCCTCTACGGGAAGTTCGCTGAAATAATAAAGCAGGATCGTCTGATACTGGACTTCAGAAAGAGAATTCTTCAGGATCTCGCGGAAGATCTCACGATCGGACTCCCGGAGGATCAGCGTATCCGGCAGATCCTCCAGGTCCGCATCATAAGAGCTTTCTTCCGATCCGATAGAATCATCATAGGAGAGATCTCCGTGATTCTTTCTGTAAAGATCAATGGACTTCGATGCCGCGATCCTCTTCAGCCATCCGAGGAACATCCGGTCATCCGTGAGCGTGCCGATCTTCTGGTAGCAGGTGATATATGTATCCTGCATCGCATCAGCGGCATCTTCTTCATTTCGTAATACTCCATAGCATGTCCCATAGACCAGTCTTGCCGATTTCTGATACATCTCTGCAAATGCACTGTTATCTCCGGCTTTGATCCGTCTTGCGAGTTCCGTGTACTCCTGAAATACTGCCCCGTTGTCCATTGTTTACTCCTTCATATCTTGCGTCGCCGCTTCATTATACAACCATATGACGGACGAAATATGACGGAGGTTCATTCGGATCTGAATTTTTTCAAATAATATTTTTTCCCTCTTTTTCTTCCCTCACTTTCTCCCTTTTCTTCTATATTTATTTTTCAATTCGATATACCCAATCACCAGAAGTGCAACCGCCGAGATGCCGCATACCCCGCTCGCACCATACCCGAGGATATGCTCCGCTTCACCAGTCTTCATCGTGTCGTAGAGCCTCGTCACTCCGAGTACTTCTTCGTTTTTCACCGTGACCGGCATGACTTCGCTGTCATTCCTGTAGCCTTTCGGCGCCTCGACCTCGAAGATCTCATAGTCACCGGCCGGAAGTCCGTAGATATACACCTTCCCGAGGTCCGGGCTTTCTTTATCATCGCAGGTGTAGAGCACGGATGTCGCCTCTTTGGCGTCTTCTGCACTTAGCACGTATCCGTTCATCTCCTCTTTCCATAGAAATGACAGTACCTCTCCGTCTTTATTCTTCACGGAGATCCCGCAGTTGCCGAGAAGTCCGCCATTCGTCGCGGATCTTTTCTCCGCGACCATCTTCGTCAATCCATCTTCCAGCTGATACTGCATCACCTTTCCTTCCTTTCCGCAGACGACCGGTACCGGCTCATCCATCACCATAAAGTTCACCCAGGGTCCGACCGATGTTTCGACCAGATAGTATTCTCCGGGACCGACAAGGAAACTCAGTTTTCCGTCTTTATCCGTCTTTCCCTCGGAGATCAGAATATCGTCTTTTCCTTCTTCTCCCCTCATCCACAGCGCAAAAGTGACGTCGTCCATCGGTGTTTTTGTCCCGTCGCCGCAGATCTTCTCGATCCGGATCTCCGACATCCTGCTGTCATTGAAGATCGGATCTCTTACCGGGAATGTATATGTATCAGTATTTAGGACAAATCCTTCCGGAGCTTCCAGTTCTCTGGCATAAAAGGCACCGTTTTCCGGATAGCCGGCTGTACCCTCGCATCTTCCGTCCGCATCCGTGATCAGGACCTCGATCAGTTCGTCTTTTCCGACCAGCACTTCGCCACTTGCCGACAGTACAGGCTCCCCGGCATAGATCCCGAAGACCGCGCCTGCAAGTTCTTTTTCCACGGTGACAAAGCAGGAAGATCCTTCATCATAGACATATTCTCTGCCCTTTTTCAGCAGGTCCACCTCTGTTTTCTTCCGTTCATTACTGACCGTGTGACGGGCATGGATCACCGGCGAAGTCTGGTCTTTCCGGTCATCTCTCACCTCATAGACGACCGGCGTACTGTCTGTTACAAATCCATCCGGAGCGGAAACCTCCACAAATGCATATACCGCAGAAGCAGATCCCGCATCCAGCGATAGTCCGCTGACCTCTATTCTCCCATCCGCGCCGGTCGTGTAGGTGCCAAGGAGCGTACCTTTCTTTAGGGGCGTTTCCCGTGTCCCGTCGCCGTCCTTGTCGAACATCTTATAGGGCGCGAATGTCTTTCCGTCTTTGGACCTTACGATCGAACCTTCCGGATACACTGACGGGTCCAGAAGCGCGATATCTCTTTCAAAGCCGAGCACATCCTCACTGCAGTAGAGCTCGAAGACCGCATCCTTCAGGGCCTGCTCCGTATAGATGAAGCGGTATCCGCTCATGCCCTTATAGCCGGCATCCGTCTTCTCCACGGATGCAAGCATCTCACCTGTCTTCGTAAGTTCCAGCGTTACCGATGCTTCCTGATCTGCAAAGGGGACCGCCTTCATGTCGCCATCCGGCCCGACGCCGATGAAGTCCTCGTCCTTCTTCACCTCGATCGGAACACGCTCCTGCGACAGGATAAATCCGGAAGGTGCTTTTTTCTCCAGAAGATAATAATTCCCGACAGGAAGCCCGAGTTTTTCAAGATCGCAAGTTCCGTCGGATCCGGTCACAAACACATCCTTCCCGTCCCAGTCCTTCAGCACTTTTCCGCTTTCGTCCTCGATCTGAAACTCCACCCCGGCCGCCGGGATGATCTGACCTGTTCTCTCATCGGTCTTCCGTATCTGGATCTTCAGCTCATATCTGCGGTTCGTAAGCGCGAGCACTGTTTCCGGCTCGTCCGGCACAGCCGTTCCTTCCGCAGATCCCCGGACCATCACCGTCGTGTCTTCACAGACATAGGTGTACTTTGTCGCTTCCGATTCGATCTGGTGTACCCGGTATTCGCCGTACGGGAGGATCTTCGTCTTCGCATATCCGCTACTATCCGTCGTCAGAAGATCTCTTCTTGCGGCAGGTGCTTCTTCGTAGGAATCATAATCGGTGCACCACACCTGGAATACCGCATCCGGTTCCGGTTCGAGATCTTGAAAGTCCGTTCCCTTATATTCGTCATATCCTGTCCGGATCCTCTTGTCGATGCCAAAAGCACCCGCCCGCATCTCATCTTCGAAGACCGCCTTATTTCCATTCTTTTTCGCATCGACCGTAAATGTTCCCGGGTTCGGTGTCATCTCCTTCGTCCCCTCGGGCACCACGGTCTGCCGGATCGTGTATGTGCCGGTCGGAAGGTGAAGAAGCTTTCCCGTTTCTCTGTCATAGATCTTGCCGTCCGAGATCGAAAGTCCGTAGAATCCGAAGCCGTCCGCTCTCGCTTTCTCAAAAGATCCGTAATCCGAGCGATGGATCTCGAAGGCCGCGCCCTTCTCCGGAACTTTAATATCCCCGAAGACAGATACTTTGGAGAGATCTACGCTTGCCGCCGGAGCCTCCCATACGCCTTCCGTGCCACTGTATTTTTTCGCGCTGCTCTCGTGCCAGCCGACATAGGTCTGGCGGGTCTTTCCGGACGCCGTCAGAGATGAGTCGAAGAAATACCCATACATCCTCTGCGGGGCTTCATTTCCGGAATTGCTGACCGTCTTGACCTGCACCTTGAGTGCTTTTCCCGAGGAAACAGAGATCATATCTTTCCAGCTTCCCTCTACCGCAAAAGCACTTCCCGAGGGAAGGACCGCATTCGTTGTCGCCCAGATATTGTATTTCCCGTCATTTCCTCGAAGATAGAGTCTGCCGCCGGAGATCTCCGTGAACCGGAATGTCCCGCCGGTCGTGCCCCTGTTCGTCTCCCGCACTTTAACAGTGAAGGTCGCGCGGTATTTACCACTCTCAGGATCAAATGCCACCTGCGACATGTCCCCGATCTCCGCACGGTAGTTCGGCGTATAGGCACCGGCAAGCGAAGGGCGGCCTGCCGCATCGTATATTTTCCAGAGCCTCTTGGCCTCTGCAAGGATCTTCATCGCAGTAGGTCCGCTCCCCTCGCCATCGAGAAAGGAATCTATATCGATACCTCTGAAATAAGACTGTGTGGAAGATCCCAGCGAGCTCCGGTACAGATGGACCAGATGCCAGATCAGGATCTGCTTTACATAGTAATGTATATGGGGATGGTTATTTACGTTATCCGCCAGCTCAAATGAGGATGTATCCATATCGATGATGTACTGGATCTTCCCGAGAAGCGAGGCCGCCGCGGGATCCTCCATCGCCGCCGGGACGACCGATCCCGTCTCCGGAGAGGGTGCACCGGCCATCACACAGTACACCGGCCGTGTCTCTCCGGGCGTGATGGTCTCCGCGAAGAGATACTCCAGGATCTTCGAAGAGACCTCGCCATCCGTCCTGTGATACAGCTCGAAATATTCGTTGTCGTGATAGACTTTTCCGTTCTCTTCCGGGATCGGTTCCGCTGCCATCGAAGATTTGAAAAACCATAGGGAAGGCAGCGAAGAAACCATAAAGGAAAGCAGGAACAGAAAAGCCAGAAATCTCCTTCTGTCAGTCCTTTTGCGTGTTGTTGCTCTTGTCATGTCATGTTCTCCTTTTGAAAGATATTTCGGTGTGCCCGTATATTACTTTCGAAGGGAAAAGCAAAACAATATTTTATATGAGTAGTTTTGTAAACATTTCAGCAATTCGGCAAAAAAACACGCCGCATCTCCATGAGGTGGAAATCCGGCGTGCGGGTTTACTACTTATCGTGTTTTTCAGCGTCTTAGTCTCTTCTGTGCGCCATGGAGATCAGGCGCAGGAGCGTCATGATTGCAGATGCGGCGGCCGCTACATAGGTCATCGCCGCGGCGGACAGGACGGATCTTGCACCGGCCATCTCGGATCCGGTCAGGAGTCCGTCGTTTTTAAGGATCTTCAGGGCTCTTCTCGATGCATCGAGTTCCACCGGAAGTGTCACCAGATAGAAGAGAACTGCCAGAGAGAAGGCCACGATGCCGATGAAGAAGATCGTGTAGCCAATGCCGGATCTTCCAGCTTCTGCATTATTCGAGTAATCGAGGTATCCCATCAGGATGACGCCGACGATCGCAAGGAGAGGACCGAATCTGGATCCGATGTTCGCACCCGGAACGAGCGCGGAACGGATCTTATTCGGGACAAATCCGACATTGTGCTGGATCGCATGTCCGCATTCATGTGCTGCGACGCCGATCGCGGCGATCGAAGAGCTCGCAAATACGGAGTCCGAAAGATTCAGCGTCTTGTCCTTCGGGTTGTAGTTGTCGGTAAGATCGCCGCTGATATGCTGGATCGTTACATCGTGGACACCGTACGCAGAGAGGATACGCTGTGCGGCATCTGCACCAGTCAACCCGTTACTTGCCATCACCTTTGCATATTTATTGAAAGAACGCTTGCAGTTCGCGCTGATGATCAGGCTGACGACCATCAGAATGATAGCAATGAAATAACCATAGTAATAAATGATATCCCAGAAGCCCATATTTCACACTCCTTTTATCTTAAGTCCGAAGATCGCAGGGCAGCTGCCGGATCAAGTGCTTTTCCCGAAGGAAAGGCAATGCGGACTCACTACTGATCACCCACTATTATAGCAGATAGCGCAAATGCAGGAATAAAAGAAGGAACTGTCCTTCCGAACAGTTCCTTCCTGATTCACTATGTAATACCTTATGGCGATGGATTACTTAGCAGCGTTGCAGATGACGGAGAAGTCCTGAGCCTTCAGGGAAGCGCCGCCAACGAGACCGCCGTTGATGTCAGCCTGAGCGAAGAGGCCTGCAGCATTACCAGCGTTGCAGGATCCGCCATACTGGATGGTGATCGCCTCAGCGCACTTCTCGCAGTAGAGCTCAGCGATGACGCCACGGATGAACTTGCAAACTTCCTCAGCCTGCTCGTCTGTAGCTGTCTTACCTGTTCCGATAGCCCAGATCGGCTCGTAAGCGATGGTGATCTGGCAGAGCTTCTCAGCCGGGATATCCTTGAAAGCGCC
>JAGCXQ010000060.1 GCA_017961235.1 Clostridiales bacterium
AAACAAAGCCATCAGCTCGGTTTTGAACTACAGTTTTGAAAGCTATGTTCATGATGTCCTTACGGAAAACTATCCGGAAACACTGAAAGACCTCGTGAAATACACGCTGACGTATGGAGATTCGGCATATGCGTATTTCACATACTCAGGAAGTGGATCGGGAAATGAAAATGAGGGTGATTTCGTAACATATTCATCCTTTAAGCAGGCATCGGATCCTGATGATTATAACTCGATCGTTCGTGCGCACGAATATGCGAATGAGCATAATCTTCCTGTAAAAGCAGATGAAGGTGCGACTTATCGTATCAATCATATGGATCCGAGAAATCCGAAGGGTGCTCTTATTAAGACTCCGACCGACTGGGGAGATGCGAAGTTTATTATCGATGATTCCAAGATGACGGCAGATGAGGGAGCATGCTATCTATTTACAGTTGCTCCGACAAAAGAAGGAAGTACATATTACCTTAAGGAGGATTGCGGTGTTTATTTTGGAATCGACCCGAGACTTAAGAATTATCCGCTGTATAATCCTGCCGTTTCTTCAAGTTTCCCTAGTATTGCCACGCAACAGAATTTCTTGAATCAGACATTTTCAAAAGATACTACCCAATTTCAATTAAGAAATGGCGAGAAATTTGATGAAAGAAACCTGTTTGTTTTTAAAACGATGGCCTATCTCCGATGGGGAAGATTCGGTTCGGCTACTGCATCTGATCCGGACGGCCGTAATCAACAGGAGATCATTATCGTCGATAAGGACGGAAGAATAGATCCGACGACAAAACTTCAGTGGGACTGGAAAGAGATATACTTCGTTGAGAAATATCCGATCGATGAAGTACCCCTCACGGTAAAGGGTGGTACATTTACCACGATCGTAAATGTACTTAATTCAGGTGAGTATGTACATCGCGGAATTTCAGTTACACGATCCAATGTTACGATTCAGGGTGTGAAGCATTATCTTGCCGGTGAGGATGCTATGTATAAAAACGGCGATTCGATTCCGCGTCTCGGTGCTCCGTACCAGGGATTCTTCCGTATCGATCACTGTGCATATGTTACTTTAAAAGATTGTGTTTTTTCGAATCATAAACGTGTATTTAATAAGGGTGATAACACTCATTCGACAGCGCCATATGACTATTATGCGGAATATGCAGCGGATATTACGATCGATCACTGTGTTTGCGCTCCTACAAAAGAAGATTCTACCGGTATTATGGATAGTACAAGATGGGGAACTACCGGAACGAATTACTGCAAGACGATCGTGATGCAGAATCATTCTGCCGTGAACCGTATCGATGCGCATAAGGGAACATATAACCTTGTTGTTAAAGATAGCACTCTTGGTACCCGTGGTGTTGCTGCTGTTGGATTTGGTGATATGTATCTTGAAAATGTAACTATTCACGCCGAGCATTTCATCACGCTGAGGAATGACTATGGAAGTGCCTGGTTTGGGAATATTTACATTAAGAATTGCACCTGGGATATTGGTAATGATTATACAGCCGACTTGATCCAGGCGATCTATGATCCTGAAAATAAGTATTGCTATGAACCATTTGTTGAGGATGGAATTACATACTATAGTCAGCTTCCTACATTAATTGATATAGACGGTTTAACGATCGATGCGAGAGAGATCGTTCATATATATAACAAAAAGGGCGAAATCGACCATGGTCCGGCTACAGTTTTCTATACTCAGCGAGGTTTTAACATCTATACTTCGGTCCTAAACAATGCTCCTTCTTCAGATGAAGCTATGCCTGGTTATTTGGCCGATCCGGAACAGTATAAGTATCCTCTTTGTGTCACCAAACAGGTAAATCTAAAGAATCTAAAAGTCATCAAGAATCCTGAATATGCTGATTATACGTTAAAGTATGTCACTGTGAGAAATCCAAATTACTTGCAGATCCATGATGAGTTACTGTTTGCGAATACGAAATTAAACTTTGAAGGGCCAATCACATATGAAGTGGCGGAACCGGATTAACGATTCCGCCACTTTGGCCATGCTTTTATAAATTGTTTTATTGATCAGCCGAAGAACTCTTTGTAAAGTGTTCTAACCGCATAAGAACAGTACTCTTCACGAACACCAAACATAACGGAGATCTCGGAAGCGCCCTGGTTGATGAGCTCTAAGTTGATACCTGCCTTGGAAAGAGCGGTAGCAGCACGAGCTGTGGTACCTACGGTATTTGCCATCGCCTCACCAACGATCATAACGATTGCCAGATCGCGGTTAACGGAGATGTTGTCCACATTCAGTTCGAGACTGATACGCTGCACGATGCGGCGTTCTTTTTCCGGAGTGAAGTCCGAAGCTCTTAAAATGATGGAAACGGAATCGATTCCGGAAGGCATATGCTCGATAGAGATACCTTCATCTGCAATGATCGAAAGGACTTTTACAAGGAATCCTACTTCACGGTTCATCAAGTATTTGCTCATGTTCAGGGCGCAGAAACCTTTTTCGCCGGCGATACCTGTTACGAGAGAATCGTAGTGAGTACGCTTGGCAACGATCATGGTGCCCTTAGCATCCGGGTGGTTAGTATTACGGATGTTTACGGGAATACCGCGTACGAATGCCGGGTAGAGGGCTTCTTCATGCAGAACAGAGAAGCCGGCGTATGCAAGCTCACGCATCTCATCATAGGTGATCTCGGTAACAGCGAACGGATCTTTTACCAGATTCGGATTTACTGCATAGACATTATCAACATCTGTCCAGTTTTCATACACTGTGGCATGTACCGCAGCTGCAAGGATCGCACCTGTGATATCCGATCCGCCGCGGGAGAAGGTGATGATCTCTCCGTCTTCGGAATATCCGAAGAAGCCGGGGAATACACAGATCTCGCGGAGACGGGCAAGATCAGCAAGATTGTCATAGGACTGCGGAAGGACCTTAACATGACCGCCAACCTCTGTCTCCAGGAGAAGACCTGCTACCTTTGGGTTGCAGTAGGTTGCCTTATGACCGGTGTTGTTGAGATATGTAGCGACAAGACGAGCACAGCTGTCTTCGCCAAGTGCTTTTGTAGCATCCATATAGCGTCCGGAATCCTTGATTGGAGTATCGATCGAAGCTTTGATGTTCTCCTCGATAGACTCCATGCACTCCGGGATCTCGAGCTCTTCGCAGATGGAAGCGAAACGGTCAAGGACGGCCTGGAGTTCCTTGTCTCCGGACTGACCTGCGATCTTTGCGTCAGCGAGCGCGATCAGAAGGTCAGTGACCTTGATGTCAGAAGAGAAGCGTTTACCGGGAGCGGAAACGACGATCACCTGTCTATCTTTATCACTTAAAAGGATCTCACATACTTTTTTGATCTGAGCGGCATCTGCCAGAGAGGAACCGCCGAATTTAGTAACTTTCATATTTTCATTCAGGAGATTTCCTGATCCTCCTATTATTATCTTCAAGACATTATATATTTATATAGACACGTTTCGCAAGCAAAAGACGCATAGTTGCACATTTTGACCATGATTGGTATGCTACATACGGTAATTAGTGAGGTTTTTGCATGAAGAATATTTTCCGTCCGGCCATGTGCGCCAAGAAAGTTAGCGATATCGATTTTGGTGATCTATACTCCAAAGGATATAGGTATGCTCTTCTTGATTTCGATAATACGCTCGCGCCGGATCATTATACGGAACCGATCGACTATTCGTATGAGATGGTTGAGAAGATGCAGAAGGCCGGTTTTTCTTTGTGCCTGGTATCAAATGCGAAATCCGACCGCTCAAAGAAAATCGCTGAAATGCTGAAGATCCCCTGTGTATCTTATGCTAACAAACCCGGAACTTCAGGTGTTTTTAAAGCCATGGATCTTATCGGAGCTGATAAAGAAAAGACGATCATGATCGGAGATCAGGTTTTCACTGATGTTGCTGCCGCGAATAAAGCCGGGATCTTCAGTATTTTTGTTGAACGTTATTCGAAAAAAGAAGTTTTCTATGTCGTTCTGAAGAGATTCCCGGAGTGGATCTTACGCAAAATCTTCCGTTTCTGATTTTTGGCCGGTTTTGAGATAATTTACACTTTCTATTAATTGTGTAAATTTGTCGTGGTTCTCTCGTTGATAGTGTAGCAAGAATTCCATTTCGTGTCTGGATTATTTGTTTATACTGCTTCTTTGAAATTCATTGAAACCTATTCCTGATGTGCTAATCTAAAGCCATAACAAAGGCGTTGAAAGGATAGGAGGGTTCCTATGAAAAAGACAATCAGAAGAGTAATTTCATTGGCGGCAAGTATAAGCGTGGTCTCGTCCATAAATATCGCTATTTTGTCCAATAGGGCAGCGAGTGTTCTTGCTTCGGAGAGCAAACAAGACTCGAGCAGGTCGATCATTTTTGATCATTCCGTACTTAAAGACGGCAGTGATACCAAGGATGCAGACATCGTCTATTTCGGAAATCTCGGAGATGATGCGAAAACGGCTGTTCCTTATCGTGTTATCGGATATGACAGAACAGGTTGTGTTTCTAATGATGCATCGTATCGGGCGGTCGTACTATATTCGGATATTTCGCTTTTTAACAGTAAATTCAATGAAGATCCAGCTAAGAAAAATGCATATCATGAGTCAACTTTGCATAATGCGGTAAAGGATTATACGAAAAAAGGACTATCGGAACAGGAACGATCTGCAATTCTTCTGAAAGATCTTCCGGTAAGTTTGTATACTGAGAATTATGGCTGCGGTGGTGTTGCTGGTGGTTGGCCTGTATGGGATCAGCTGATGTGGCCGCTCTCTACCGGAGAAGCTACCGGTCTTCCATCAGAGATAAGAGCAAGCGAAGACACCGTTCTCTGTTCACCTGGCAAACCGGATGATCCGAACACGGTCAATGTGCCAAATAATCTGATTGCCTGTATTGATAATTCGGGCACAGAAAAGGGCCGTATCATAAATGATGGTGTGGATATCGGGAATGATTTTAACGTTCGTCTCGGTGTTTCCGTCAAGTTTTCAAATATTGTGATGCTCAGTGCAGTTTCAGAAGGAAAAGGGAAGGTCTCTGGTGAAACCGGATCAGATGCGCTTAAGGCTGTAGAAGATTATGATCTTTCTGGAATTTCTTCCTGGAAGATGACACTGAACGACGGTTCCCGTAATAAATTCCGTGCTTCTCTGAATGGAGACGGTACGGTCGAGGCAGGCAAAAAACTGAGCATTTCATACGAGAATGCAAAGAGCGGTGCAAATGAGTTTGTTTCAGTGATGCTTTTTGATGCAAAAGCTCCTGATCGCGTCCTTTATTATGGACGGATCGCACAGGATTCGGTATCCGGTACTGCCGATGTCACGATCCCTTCCGGACTTTACGGCAAATATGTTATGAAGATCTATTCTGAACAGTATAACGGGGAAAAACTGACAGATCTTGCCTCTTCCTTCGTATGTATCGATCTTACTGTTATACAGCCGGCCTCTGTTCTTGAATCACCTGTTGCTCTTGATGGCCTGGTATATAACGGAAAAGAACAGGACTTGATCATTCCGGGGTGCGCGGTGAATGGTTCTATGAAGTATAGAATTGGTGAGGATGGTACATATTCTGAAAATGCTCCGAAAGCAAAGAATGCAGGTGAATACAAAGTATATTATAAGGTTTTCGGAAATGATGGATTTGTAGATATAGAGGAACATGCGATCATGGTTACTATTTCAAAAGCACATGTAATGGTTACACCTGATAATGTCTGTAAGATGATCGGAAATGACGATCCGGCGCTTACAGCGACGTTGAATGGCCTGGCTGAAGGGGATAATGCTGATGTGATCTCTTACACGATTTCCCGTGTCGCCGGTGAGGATGAGGGTATATATCAGATCAATACGGACGGGAAGAAGGATCAGGGGAATTATGAAGTATCCTTCGGAACAGGTGCTTTTACCATCGAAGAAGGAGAAATCATCTACACGATCTCGGATAACATGAAAGGTTCATATAACATCGGCTGTAAGAAGGATCTGGTCATCACAGTAAAGAGAAATGTCAATGATCATAAGACATTTGAAAACTATAAGGGCAGCACGATCGACGGTAAAGAGGTCACAAAAGAACAGGGGACAGCGCAGAAGGGCAGTCTGATTCTGACGCTGAAGAGCTCCTATTTAGACACTCTTTCGGAAGGAAAGCATCAGATCAAGGTCTCTTTCTCAGACGGTGAAGCTTTGGCAACGATCAATGTCGGAAAGGTTAAGGGCAAGAGCAAGAGCCTTCCGAAGACCGGCGATGTATCCAGGGATAATACACCTCTTGCAACGATGCTGATCGTCTCTTCCATTGCAGGTGTTGCAGTAGTAGTTATGACAGCGAAGAAACGTCATGAGTAAGAGTGATTACTGAACTTTGTGAAAGAAGCTCCCTGAGAGGGGAGCTTTTTCATGCTTCCGATGCGTGAAAAGCACTGTATTTGTGTAATTTATATAAAAATCGAGAATTGCCTGTCTTTTTACTTGCGGATTTGAAGATGTTCATATAAACTGTTATAACGTAATAAAATGGATAACATAATTTTGTGTATATTTCGGAGGAACATTTATGATTAGCGCTGGTGATTTTAGAAACGGTATGTGCTTTGAGATGGACGGTCAGGTTTTCCAGGTTGTGGAATTCCAGCATGTAAAACCTGGTAAGGGTGCCGCTTTCGTACGTACAAAGTATAAGAATGTTAAGACTGGTTCTGTTGTTGAGCGCAGCTTCAACCCGAACGAGAAGTTTGAGCAGGCTCAGCTCGAGAGAAACGATATGCAGTATATCTATGCTGATGGTGATCTTTACTACTTCATGGATCAGGAGACATATGAGCAGCGTCCGATCTCTAAGGAGAATATCGGCGAGAACATCCGCTTCCTGAAAGAAGAAATGATCTGTAAGGTTCTTTCTTACAAGGGTGAGATCTTCGGCGTAGAGCTTCCGATCGTTGTTGAGCTCGAGATCACTGAGTGCGAGCCTGGTGTTCGTGGTGATACGACAAACAATGCTACTAAGATCGCTACACTGGAGACAGGCGCTACTGTTAAAGTACCGCTCTTCGTTAACCAGAATGAGATCATCCGTGTTGATACACGTACAGGTGAATATCTCGAACGTGCATAATTCCACGTTCTGATTATTTTCGAGAAGGGAACTGCCGAAGATGGGTGAGAATCTCGTATCGGAATCAATTAAAGGCGAACGCTCGATGTCGCAGGGCTTTGTTGCACAGTATGCAGCAGAAGCCGCCCTGCGTGCAGAGGGCGTTGCTCGTCTTACGGCCTCTGTTCCTGTGGTCCTTAAGGAATCTCTGGGATTCGTTCATGAGGGTAAGGGAGTCCGTGTTGAGTTTTCCGAGAATGAGGAAGGATTTGTATCAGTAACGGTCTATCCGATCGTCTATTATGGTATGATTATTCCAGAAGTGGCATGGTCCATCCAGGAACGTGTCAAAGAAGACGTCGAAAAATTCACCGGCCTTGTCGTGGAGTCAGTAAATGTCCATGTATGCGGTGTGGTGCTTAGGGAGGATAAGAATTCATGAATCGTCTCGTTCGTTTTGTTCTGATCGTTTATTCGACGATCCTTGCGATATTGTCATTGCTTCTTCTTTATGCATTGGCAGATGACGGTATTTTCGCGGATCTTCTTTCTCCTTTGTCCAACATCGTTACTGACCCGTATAAGAAGTACATCTATCTTGCGGTTTTGCTTTTGATCCTGATCTCCTGCGTCATCACGGTTACATACTGTCTTTTGAACGGAAGACTCAGTAAGACCCGTATCCGTCAGACAGAGATCGGCTTTGTTGAGATAGGAGTCGATGCGATCGAGAGTATTGCTCTTAACTCCGCAAAGAGTGCCCAGGTTGGCATCAAGGCAGCTCGTGCCCGTGTTTCTTCCGCGAAGAATAACGCGATCCGTGTATATCTTTCTGCTGTTCTTTATTCCAACGTCGAAGTTCCTTCCACCATGGGTAAGGTCCAGGAGCGTATCAAGAAAGATATCGAGCGTTATACAGGTATCACGGTTGAGAGTGTTTCCGTAAAGGTCAGCCGCGTAGAGCCTGTCGTTGCGAAGGTGGAACGTTGATTCATGAGAGCCCTGTTCGTCAAATTCTTTAATATGCTGAAAGACAAGAATTCCGGCAAGATCGGCGCCGGCATCGCGTTTTTCTTTGCTCTGTTTTTGGTGATCTTCGGCTTTTTTAAGACATTGTTTATTATCATTCTTACTGTGATCGGTTATGTGGTTGGCGCATTGCTTTTCTCGGATAAGGATAAGATGAAGGACTGGATGGATAAGATCCTTCCGCCCGGGAGGTTTAGATGAGTAGAAGAGAAGCACGTGAAGCGGCTTTCGCATTTTTATATCAGTTGAATTTCAGACAGGAACCTGTTTCTGAGCAAAAAACACTGTATCTCGAGGTGCATCCTCTGGAAGAGGAGGATCTGCCGTATTTTAATGAGATCACAGATGGTGTTTTTGAAAAGAAGGACGAACTGGATGCGGAGTATTCGAAGTACCTGAAAGACTGGAAACTGAGCCGTCTTCCGAAGGTCGATGTCATGCTTCTTAGGATCGCTGTATATGAGATGCTTCATGTATCGGATATTCCGGTGAGCGTTTCCATCAATGAAGCGGTCGTACTTGCGAAAAAATACAGTTCGGAAGAGTCCAAGAGTTATATCAACGCCATTTTGGGTAAGGTTGGAAGCAACCTGGAAAAATAATGGAACAGACTGCTATTTCCGTTTCAGAGCTGAATGCTTATGTGAGCACACTGTTAAACTCCGACAGTGTGCTTTGTCAGTTATGTGTCAAAGGCGAGATCTCCGGATATAAGCGTTATCCGTCCGGCCATGCCTATTTTCAGCTCAAGGATGAGAGCAGTTCTGTTTCATGTGTCATGTTCAAAGGAAATTTCTCCCATATAGACTTCGTCCCTGAAAACGGCATGAAAGTCCGTATTTACGGTCGTGCGGGGATCTACGCCGTCGATGGCAAGTTCCAGGTATATGTCTCCTTCATGCAGGAGGACGGTCTGGGAGAGCTCTTCAAGGAGTTCGAACTTCGAAAAGAAAGAATGGCAAAGGAAGGGCTCTTTGATGAAGCCCACAAGAAGCCGATCCCGTATCTTCCGAAAAGGATCGGCGTGGTCACTTCACCGAAGGGTGCAGTCATTCAGGATATCATCAATGTACTGAACCGGCGTTTCCCGAACTACGATCTGCTGATCGCTCCATCTGCCGTGCAAGGAAAAGAAGCCTCCGCCGAGCTGATCAAAGGCCTGAAACTCCTGGATGCCCGTGAAGATATTGATGTCATTATCATCGCCCGTGGCGGCGGTTCCATGGAGGATCTTTGGTGCTTCAATGACGAAGCGCTCGGACGTGCCATCTATGAGGCTAAGACGCCTGTTATTTCGGCCGTCGGTCATGAGACAGACTATACGATCTGTGATTTCTGTTCGGATCTTCGTGCTCCGACGCCTTCTGCAGCGGCTGAACTTGTTATGCCGAATAAAGAGGAGATCCTCTCCCGTCTGGATGTTTCCGGCGGAAAACTGGCTCTGGCGATGAGAAACTACATGAAGACAAAGACACATCAGTGGGAGAGCCTGACCAAGCACCGTGCACTTATGGCTCCCAAATTCCGTATCGAAAAAGAGATGCAGAGATGTGATGTTTTATCGTCAAGGCTTATAGAGAAAATGACTTCTTCTTTTGAGAAGAAAAAGGGCGTTTTTACTACGGATCTGGCAAAGTTAGGCGCTCTTGATCCGATGAAGGTGCTTCTTCGCGGGTACTCCCGGGTGACCGATGCGTCAGGAAAAACCGTGGATTCTATAAAATGTGTTAATATAAAGGACGAGGTCTTGATCTCGGTATCTGACGGAACGCTTCGTTCCGTGGTTTCCTCGATCGAGCCAGAAGAGGGTGAAGAGAATGAGTGATAAGATTGAAATGACCTATGAACAGGCGGTCTCCGAACTGGAGGAGATCATTTCGAAACTGGAGTCGGGAGAGGCTTCTCTGGACGACTCTATTGCTTTATACTCGCGTGGTATGGAACTTTCGAAGTTCTGCAAGGAGAAGCTGGATGCGATCGAGAAGAAGATCAGTATCCTTTCGCAGGATGGCGCAGGTGAAAGTGCTTTTGGAGAATCAGTATGAGTGAGAAGATCTCGTTTTTTATGAAGAAGTATCAGGATCGCATCGAAAACCTTCTTTTAGATGTTTTCCCAAAAGAACTGGAAGAGGATCCGACGGTAAAAGCGGCGATGTACAGCCTTCTGGCCGGTGGTAAAAGGATCCGTCCGGTACTTATGTACATGGTCGCCGACATGCTGAAGCTTGATCTGTCGGTCGTCGATGATTTTGCGGTCTCGATGGAGATGGTCCATACATATTCTCTTATCCATGATGATCTTCCGTGCATGGATGATGATTGTCTGAGACGAGGAAAACCGACCTGCCATATCGCACATGGTGAGGCATTTGCACTTCTTGCCGGAGATGCACTTCTGAACCGTGCTTTTGAGCGGGTGCTTCAGGCAGTGGGTAAAAACCAGAATACGGCAAAGGCTGCAGCTTATTTTGCAGAGAATACAGGTATCCTCGGAATGATCGGCGGTCAGAGCATCGACCTTTCATCGGAAGGAAAGAAAATAGATACAGGACGTCTTTGCGAACTTCATGAGAAGAAGACAGGTGCGCTGATCAACGCTTCCTGCCTGATTCCGTATTACATTTTTGCCGCTGAAAAAGGCGAGGATAAGGCGCTTTATGACCTGATCCACCGTTTTTCAGCAGGTACGGGACTGGGATTTCAGATCAAGGACGATCTTCTTGATGTTCAGGCAGATGCTTCTGT
This sequence comes from Clostridiales bacterium, assembly GCA_017961235.1. Taxonomy (GTDB): domain Bacteria; phylum Bacillota; class Clostridia; order Saccharofermentanales; family Saccharofermentanaceae; genus Scatonaster. Next base: position 10,903 of record JAGCXQ010000060.1, read on the forward strand.
CCTCGGCAAAAGCACCGGTAAAGACGAACGTGATCAGAAATCTACATTTGTCACGGTTTTCGGCGAGAAAAGCGCGCAGAAAATGCTGGATGACACGTATGCAGATGTATATAGTGCGCTGGATGATCTGGGGGAACTCGGGTTTGATGTTACCGCGCTCCGCCAATTCAGTGATGTTCTGCAGAATCGGGTGCAGTGAGATATGAAACCAACACCTATACTCGATACAATTAAACGTCCGGAAGATGTGGCGAAACTCGATTCCGAACAGAAGAAGCAGCTCGCGGATGAACTTCGTGAGTTTATCGTTGACCGTGTAAGTAAAAACGGCGGACATCTGGCTTCCAGTCTCGGTGTAGTTGACCTGACGATCGCTCTTCTTTCCGAGTTTGAACCGCCGCATGACCAGATCGTCTGGGATGTCGGTCATCAGGCATACGCGTATAAGCTTCTCACCGGAAGAAAAGATAAGTTCGATACACTCCGTCAATATGGCGGCATCGCGGGTTTTCCCAAGATCAGCGAGAGTGAATATGATGCTTTCGGAGTGGGACACAGCAGTACTTCGGTGTCTGCAGCACTCGGATTACTGCGCGCCAAGAAACTGAAAGGCGATGACGGACATGTGATCGCGGTGATCGGCGATGGCGCGATGACGGGCGGCATGGCATTTGAAGGACTGAACGATACCGGCCATTTCAGCGAGAATCTGACGGTCATCCTCAATGATAATCAGATGTCGATCGATAAGAACGTCGGCGGCCTTTCAAGAGCACTTGCCAATCTCCGTTCTTCGACGAAATATATTAAGGCGAAGAGCCGTGTCGAGCGCGTCCTTCTCCATATTCCGCTGATCGGAAAACCGATCGCACGGTTTATCCGTATGATCAAGACCTGGTTCCGACTTCTGATCAGAAGAAATACTCCGGTTATATTTGAAGACCTCGGATTTCAGTATTTCGGACCTTTTGACGGACATAATATCCCGCTTCTTAGAAAGAAACTGCGTATCGCCAAGGCGATCAACGGTCCGGTGCTGATCCATATCATTACGAAAAAAGGTAAGGGTTATAAACTGGCAGAAGAGAACCCGTCGTCCTATCACGGCGTTTCTCCTTTTGATAAAGAAAAGGGCGTACAGCCTTCCACCACGAGAACCTTTACGAACTGCTTCTCCGACTCTGTCGTACGTATCGGCGAGAAATACGAGAATGTGGTTGCGATCTGCGCCGCGATGATGACCAGTACGGGACTTGCGAACTTCAGAAAACACATGAAACTTCGTTTCTTCGATGTCGGTATCGCCGAGGAACATGCTGTAACGATGGCGGCTGGTATGGCGGTTAATGGTTTCGTGCCTGTGGTGGCTCTGTATTCTACTTTTGCGCAGCGTGCTTATGACCAGCTCCTACATGATGTGTGCCTTCAGGATCTTCATGTGGTTCTAGCTCTAGACCGTGCCGGTATTGTCGGTGCCGACGGTATGACACATCAGGGTATCTATGATATTTCCATGATGCTCTCGATGCCGAACGTGACGCTGCTTTCACCATGTAATTTTGCAGAACTTGACCGCATGCTGGAATATGCAGTCCATGATGCAAAAGGACTTGTCGCTGTCCGCTATCCACGTGGCGGTCAGAGTGAGATCCTTGCCGGTATCCCGTCATCCGAAGGTATCGCTCCCCGTGTGATCAGAGATGGCTCGGATGTCGCGATCCTTGCTCTTGGCATCATGTGTGAGCAGGCACTCCTTGCTGCAGATGAACTCGAGGAAAAAGGCATTCATGCCCGCGTCATTGATGTCCGCTGTGTGAAACCGTGTGATATTTCTACGTGGAAAGAACTTCTTTCCGGCATTTCGGATGTAGTCACGATCGAAGACGGACTGGCGCAGGCAGGCTTCGGATCGTATCTTCTTTCTCTTCTTGAGGAAGAAGGAGAGATGTCTCATATCCGTCATTACCAGAGCCTGGGCGTATCCGACCATCCTCTTATCGCCGGTAACCGCTCGATTCTTCTCGAAAAAGAGAAGATGGATGACAAATCAATAGTAGAAACTATACTTTCCTGGAATTGATCTTTTCGTTATAAGAAACGCTAATAAAAATATGCATATATGATAATGCATAAATGTTCAGAATTCTGTATAATTAAAGAATCCTTGAAGGGGGCAGGTGCTTTTGCCGGCGTCCTTATGAAATGGGAAGGAGCTTCTTACCATGAGATTTGGATTTGTCATAAATGAGGAGAAGGATCCGGGCTATGCTTTTTCGAAGCGGGCCGCAGAAGTAGTATCTTCCAAGGGAGGCAGTGTCGTTTTCGATGATTCCTGCCGAGGTTCTGTATTGGATGGTGTTCCGGGAGTCACTTTCGGTTCTTATTCCGATTGCGATATACTCTTTTCCCTTGGCGGAGACGGTACATTCCTTCGTACCGCTCATAAACATCTCGGAGAGAAGATCCCGCTGATCGGTGTTAATCTCGGTACCATCGGCTTTTTGACTGAGATCCATAAGGATGATTTTGAAGATGCAGTGGACCGGCTTCTTGCCGGTAAATATACTCTCGAGAAGAGGACACAGCTGGATGTTACTCTTCTTTCGGAAGACGGAACAGTCAAGGAGCACGGAGTATGCTTAAATGATGCCGTGATCGCACGTGGCGCGAATCTGCATGTGGTATCTCTGGATCTTCTGATCGACCATGATCACGTTGAACGTCTTTCTGGCGATGGTGTTATCCTTTCGACAGCGACCGGCTGTACCGCTTACTGCCTCGCAGCCGGCGGCCCGATCGTAAAGCCGGATCTTGATATTTTCATGGTTACTCCGATCTGCCCGCATACACTGCATAAGCGTACATATATCGTTTCCGGAGACAGTACGGTCGAGATCATCATCGAGCGTTTCTCCGAGCCGCCGATCCTTTCCCTGGATGGACGTCCGAATATTGAACTGGCATATCATGACCGCATCCTTCTTAAGAAATCCGAGCAGGATGTGATCGTTGCGAAACTTGGATATGAGAATTTCTATCAGACCGTAAGACAGAAGATCCGTGCAAGAGGTAGTTTCTATGAAGATGGCGAAAAATGAACGACAGGAAGCAATGCTTCGTCTGGTGCGTGCCAAAGAGATAAGCACGCAGGAAGAACTGGCAAAAGAACTGGAATCTGCCGGCTGGCAGGTGACTCAGGCGACCGTTTCCCGCGATATTAAGGATCTCGGGATCATTAAGGTGACGCTTCCATCAGGCGGAACGAAGTACAGTGTTCTCGATAGAACCGGTGATGTGGCACCGGGAAGACTTCTTTCCGTGTTCGCCCACTCTGTATTATCTACTGATGTTGCGATGAATCTTGTCGTGATCCGTACGCTTCCCGGAATGGCAAATGCAGCGGCGTCTGCTCTTGATTCGATCCATCTATCCGGTGTGGTCGGCTCTATCGCCGGCGACGATACTGTGTTCGTAGCGACACCGAGTCCGGAAGATGCACTGGCGATCCAGGCGACGATCAAAGATATGAACAGCCGTATCAATACGGATCAGTAAGAGGTTTTTGTGTTACTTAGTCTGACGATACAAGATTTTGCTATAGTTGAGTATGCTTCGTTCACTCCCGGAAAAGGACTTAACATCCTGACCGGTGAGACTGGCGCGGGAAAATCACTCATTATCGATGCGATCAGCGCACTTCTGGGTCATCGTATCGGACGTGACTATGTCCGTAAAGATGCAGACAAAGCAGTGATCGAAGCAGTTTTTGACGGTATCGCTGAAGTGGTTCCGGAAGAGGTGCTCTCTGAGTATGGTATCGAGACGGAAGATGACACTCTGATCCTTCTACGTGAGATCAGTAAGGACGGCAGAAGCCTGGTACGAGTCAATGGCCGCACCATGCCGGTGTCTGTCCTTAAGACGATAGGCTCCTACCTTATAGATATCCATGGCCAGCATGACCAGCAGACGATCTTTGACAGTTCGAAGCATCTTTCGATCCTGGATGATTATCTGGGAGATAAGATTACTCCGCATATTCGCGCTTTTTCCGAAAAGCTTGATGAATACCGCGATATCCTTCAGAAGAGAAAACAATATGAGACGGATCCTGAAAAAAGCCGTCAGATGCAGGATCTTCTGACATATCAGATCCACGAGATCGAGCAGGGTGCTTTTACCGAGGGAGAAGAAGAGGAGCTGGTCGAAAAGCTGAAAATCCTAAAACAGGAAGAGAAGAAGAACTTCCATCTTTCCTTCGTTCAGGGGGCGCTCTCGACAGAAGATTCCGAGTCTCCGTTATCCTCACTGCAGGTTGCCGCGGAGCATCTGGATGCGCTGGCATTGATCGATCCTTCGTATGCCGAATCAGCGCAGCAGCTTCGCTCTTCCATTTTGGATCTTGAGGGGATGCACGACTTTTTCAGCGATTCGAAGATCAACGCCGAATCGTATGATGATGTGGAGTCCAGACTCGAGTCCCTTCGTTCCTGTACCATGAAATACGGCGGATCTGTCAGCGCAATGAATGCCTTCCTTGAAGACGCGAAGAACCGTCTTGAGATGCTGAAAGAGGGAGATACCCGCATCAAGCAGCTGAATGTTGAGCGTGCCCGTGTGGAAAAAGAACTGATAGCTCTGGCGGATACGATCCATGATCTCCGGGTGGAAGCAGGGAAGAAACTTGCTTCCGATATTGTTTCGGAAGTGCAGTTCCTTGGCCTTCCGAATGCCTCTTTCGAGGTCTCTTTTACGAAGCGACCGAAAGAGCGTTTCTTCAGTAAGACCGGTTATGATGAAGTGGAGTTCTTATTCTCCGCCAACAAGGGGGAAGACCTCAAGCCGCTTTCAAAGACAGCATCCGGCGGTGAGGCCGCCCGAATCATGCTTGCGATCAAGACGATCCTGGCAAGAGCGGATGCGACGCCTGTTCTTATTTTCGATGAAGTGGATTCCGGAATCTCGGGTGAAGCGGCAAAGGCTGTTTCCCAGTCCATGAAGAAACTGTCGAAATTCCATCAGCTGTTCTGTGTTACGCATATGGGACAGATCGCCGCCGCTGCAGACCAGCATTTCTTCATCTCCAAGGATCAGAGCGGGGAAAGAACGAAGACGAATATCGCTGAACTCGGTGATTCCGGGAGAATCATGGAAGTAGCAAGACTACTCTCCGGAAACTCGGCAGACGAACAATCCCAAAGATTAGCGAAAAACCTCATAGATGAACGAAGATAGTAAGCTCAAATCAGAAGATTCTTCATGTCTTCGGGCATTTCTGAAGTGAATTCCATCCATTCGTTGGTGATGGGGTGGTAAAAGCCGAGTTTGCATGCGTGGAGGGCCTGGCGCGAGATCTTTTGCTCGTTTTCGATATGTTCCATCTCAGGATTCGGGAAGTCATTGGATGCAGGTCCGTATAGTCCGTCTCCGACGAGAGGGTGCCCGAGATAGAGGGAGTGCACACGGATCTGGTGGCATCTTCCTGTTTCCAGCTTATAAGAGACCACGGACAAGTTCTTTTCGGGTAGTTTCTGAATCGTTTTGTAGTGCGTGACTGACGGATGGCCGTCTTCGCGGACGATACGGATCATGATCGAGTTCTCGTCACGTCCGATCGGGCGGTCGATCGTCCCTCCTTCGGGGTCAAATGTTCCATACACGATCCCCACGTATTCCTTTTCCATCTTGTTTTTTGATACGGTATTATGCGCGTAACCGTTCTTTGCGATAACGATCAGGCCGGATGTCTCGCGGTCGAGACGCATGATCGGATGCAGCCTCTGGTCACAAAGACGCTGCAAAAGAGAGTCATCCATATGCTGCCAGGACGGATGAGTGACGAGATTTCCGGGCTTTTCGCACACGATGATCCAATCATCCTCATAATAAATATGTATATCAGTATCTTTTTTCGTATGTACGATCCCCTCGGCATCGTCATATATGATCAGGATCTTATCACCCTCGGATGGAGTGGCGATCATTCGGGCAGGAAAACCGTTGAGATACAGCTCACCGTATAGACGGATCCGCTTGCAGAGCAGATTGGACATCTGGTAACGGTCTCGAAGGATATCGTAGATTTTTCTTCCGGCATCTTCCGGAACGATCTGAAACTTAAGCTGCATAGGATCTCCTGAAACGTTTTCTAGGTCACATTCTATACATTTCTTAAAGAAAAGAAAAGAAATGGTCAAGTAAGCGAGTATAAAACTTTTATTATCAAATGATTTTCATATTGGGCTAAATGGGGAGATTATAATGTACTTTTTCGACAATGTTTGTGAAAATTTTCAGATTTTTCATTGAGGGAAATTCTTTGATATGTTATCCTACCATGTGGGAGGTGAGTCAACTGTGGGAAAACAAAAAATGACTCCGGAAGAAATGAGCGCAAAGCTCGATGAAGTTCTTTCGAAATACAAGGGCCAGGGCCAGAAGGCTTTGATGGCCACATTGCAGCAGGCTCAGGAAATTTACGGCTATCTGCCGCTTCCTGTCCAGAGAAAAGTAGCGGATGCTCTCGAAGTATCTGTTGCAGAAGTGTACGGTGTAATATCGTTCTATTCTTTCTTCTCGCTCAAGCCGAAGGGAGAAAATGCGATCAGCGTATGTCTTGGTACAGCTTGCTATGTTAAAGGTTCGCAGGCCCTGCTCGACAAGATCGAGGATGTTCTGGGCATCAAGAACGGAGACGTCACAAAAGACGGTAAGTTCTCTATCTCTGCGTGCCGCTGTGTAGGTGCTTGTGGTCTTGCACCGGTTATTATGGTCGGTGACGATGTATATGGTCGTCTGACACCGGATGAAATTCCCGGTATTATTGCAAAATATAAGGAGGCTTAATCATGGATTTATTTCGTGCGCACGTCCTTGTTTGCTGTGGTACAGGATGCACATCTTCAAACTCCGCGAAGATTCTCGAGCAGTTTGAGCAGCAGATTCCGGCTCAGGGACTTGAAAAAGAAGTAAAAGTAGTTCAGACAGGATGCTTCGGCCTTTGCGCCCAGGGTCCTATCGTTGTTATTTATCCGGAAGGTGTTATGTATTATCGTGTTACACCTGAGGATGTTGCTGAGATCGTAGCTGAGCACCTTCTGAAGGGCCGCTATGTTGAGCGTCTCATGGCTCCGAAGCACGATGGTGCTCAGGCAGCTGAGAATACTTCTGCAAATGACAGCAACTTCTTCAAGAAGCAGATGCGTGTTGCTCTGCGTAACTGCGGTAATATCAACCCGGAAAACATTGATGAGTATATCGCTCATGATGGTTATCAGGCTCTTGGTAAGATCCTTACCGAGAAGAGAGATCCTGATGCTGTAATCCAGGAAATTATTGATTCCGGTCTCCGTGGCCGTGGCGGCGGCGGATTCCCGACAGGTCTCAAGTGGAAGTTCGCTTCCGGTAACAGAGGACAGGGCATCACTAAGTATGTTTGCTGTAACGCCGACGAAGGTGATCCGGGTGCATTTATGGACCGTTCCATCCTCGAGGGTGACCCGCATAGCGTAATCGAGGCTATGGCTATCGCTGCTTACTGCATCGACGCTCACCAGGGTTATGTTTATATCCGTGCTGAGTACCCGATCGCTGTTAAGAGACTGCAGATCGCTATCAATCAGGCTAGAGAATACGGACTGCTCGGTGAGAACATCTTCGATTCCGGTTTCTCCTTTGACCTGGATATCCGTCTCGGCGCAGGCGCATTCGTTTGCGGTGAGGAAACAGCTCTCATGCGTTCTATCGAAGGTAAGCGTGGTAATCCGACTCCCCGTCCGCCGTTCCCGGCTATCAAGGGTCTGTTCGGTAAGCCGACGATCCTCAACAACGTTGAGACATATGCTAATATCCCGGTTATCATCAACAAGGGTGCTGAGTGGTTCGCATCCGTTGGTACAGAGAAGTCCAAGGGTACTAAGGTATTTGCTCTCGGCGGTAAGGTAAACAACGTTGGTCTCGTTGAGATCCCGATGGGTACTACAGTTCGTGAGATCGTATTTGATATCGGTGGCGGTATCCCGAATGGTAAGGCCTTCAAGGCAGTTCAGACCGGTGGTCCGTCCGGCGGATGTATCCCGGCATCTCTCCTTGATACTCCGATCGACTACGATAACCTCGTAGCAGCAGGTTCCATGATGGGTTCCGGCGGTATGATCGTAATGGACGAAGATACCTGTATGGTAGATATCGCGAAGTTCTTCCTCGAGTTCACAGTAGATGAGTCCTGCGGTAAGTGTTCTCCGTGCCGTATCGGTACAAAGAGAATGTATGAACTTCTCACGAAGATCACAGATGGTACAGGTACACTCGCGGATATCGACGCTCTCGAAGAGGTCGCACTTTCCCTTAAGAATGGTTCTCTTTGTGCTCTCGGCCAGACAGCTGCTAACCCGATCCTCTCCACACTCAAGCACTTCCGTGATGAGTATGTAGAGCATGTTGTAGATAAGAAGTGCCGTTGCCACGTATGTAAGGGCCTGACAGAATTCTACATCGATCCTGAGATCTGTAAGAAGTGTTCTCTGTGCGCTAAGAAGTGCCCGGTAAACGCTATCACAGGTGAAGTTGGTAAGGTTGCTTACTCTATCGATACTACAAAGTGCATCAAGTGCGGTGCTTGTATCGAGAACTGTAAGTTCAAGGCTGTTAAGAAGAGATAATTCAAGTGACGATTCAATTCGATAAAGGAGTGTGAAACAAATGGATATGGTCAATGTAACCATTGATGGGGTTTCGGTACAGGTTCCTTCGAACTACACCGTTCTTGAAGCTGCTAAACAAGCCGGCATTAAGATTCCGACCCTGTGTTATTTAAAAGATGTCAATGAAGTTGGCGCATGCCGCGTCTGCCTCGTTGAAGTTGAGAAGGCCCGTGCTCTTGCTGCTGCCTGCGTTATGCCGGTAAGCGAAGGTATGGTCGTTCATACAAATTCCAAGAAGGTTCGTGATACACGTAAGGCGACACTCGAGATGATCCTTTCCGATCATAACCGTGACTGCCTGTCCTGTATCCGTAACAAGAACTGCGAACTGCAGACTCTGGCTGAAGAGTATGGTATCCGTAAGGTTACTTTTGAAGGTGTAAAGAGCCCGTCTGTTTATGATGACAAGTCTTTCTCCATCGTTCGTGATGGCAGCAAGTGTGTTAAGTGCGGACGTTGCGTATCTGCTTGTAAGAAGCAGGGTATCGGTGTTCTTTCCTTCCTCAATCGTGGATTCAACACATCTGTTGGTCCGGCTTACGATATCTCCATGGCAGATGCTCCGTGTATCTACTGCGGTCAGTGTATCGTAGCTTGCCCGGTTGGCGCTCTGCATGAGAAAGAAGAGACCGATAAGGTATGGGCTGCTATCCAGGATCCTTCCAAGCATGTTGTCATGCAGGTTGCTCCGGCTGTCCGTGCAGCAATCGGTGAAGAGTTCGGTCTGCCGATCGGAACACGTGCAACAGGTAAGATGTTCGCTGCTATGAAGCGTCTCGGTGCTGATAAGGTTTATGACACCAACTGGGGTGCTGACCTTACC
>JAGCXQ010000008.1 GCA_017961235.1 Clostridiales bacterium
CCGATAGTCATTTTTCCGGTGGTTCTGTCCTTCTCGTTCTCGTGCCACACCTTCCTGTAGAGGACCGGATCCACACCTGCGTCAGACGCCGCATCCTCACCGAAATAGGTGTGCTCCGTGAACAGCGTGACCAGAGTCTCAAACATGTCGAAGATAACAGCTTTAATCATTTCAGCACCTCACTTTTTGATGTATGACACGGTTCCGCGCCACCGGCTTTATTTCGTTTTGACTTTGTTGTTCATTCGAACTGCGCTTCCGCTTTTTTCGCGGTCAGTTTTCTTTTCTGAAGCGTCTTCTCGAAAAGCACTCGTGCCGTTTCCGGGAACTGCTCATAGACGACTTTCGTACCCTCTTCCGTGATGCCGCCCGGTGTAGCAACACGGGTGACAACGTCTTCGAAGGACATATCTTTCTTCAGCATGAGTTCACCGGTGGCGATCATGGTCTGAAGGACCATGCGCACGACCTGATCGTGCGGGATCTCCGTATGTTCTTCCGCGGATTTCACGAGTACATCGAATACCGATGCGATGAATCCAGGCATGCAGCTGACAAGCTCGGAACCCATGCCCAGTTCTTTCTCGGGAAGCTCGATCAAATCGCCCATGCAGGTGAGAAGACGCTTGAGGTTTCCTTTGTCTTCGGTGGTCACATTATCGTTATAACAGACCAGTGTCTGCGAGCGGTCCACTTCCGCGGTCACACTCGGGATGACTTTCGCAATCTTGTGAGGTGCCGGATTTTTGCCCGAAGCTTCTTCGACCTCGTAAGATGCATCTGACAGACTTTTTTCCAGGTTTTTAAACGAGACACTGCCGTTAAGCGAGACCACCAGCGTGTTTTCTTTTAGAGAATCGCGGATTTCTTCCAGCACGCCTTTGAGGTCAAAGGGCCGAAGGCACAGGAACACGATATCCGAAGAGGCGGCGAGTTCAGCATTGCTGCCTGTGACAGTTGCCCATTTTTTCGCATCTTTCAGTTTCTCCGGGGAACGGCTGGCCAGAAGGAGCGAGTTCTTGCTGACAAGACCGGAGGCGGCAAACTTCTCCGCCATCATCCTGCCCATGCTTCCAAAGCCGATGATTCCAACTTTCATGGATCATACCTCCTTGTTTTCAGAAGCGGAAGCGGTATGCTTTCGCACTTCTTTCGAACCTGTTTCGACCACGCCTTTATGATAGCAGAGAAACACGGAAGGGGGGTATATACGGGCAGTATACAAATTGACGAAATAATGCGCGAATTTGTGTATCTCGAAAAATATATATCGAAAAACGATAAAAATGACTTGAAAAACGATATTGGCCATGCTAGTATGATTTCAGAAGGAGGACAGGGCACATGACAAGAGAAGAAAGTATCGAACTGGCTGAAAAACTTGAAAAAGACTATGCTCAGTTGGAGAATATCCAGAAGGAACTCGAAGAAAATAATCAGGCGATCCATCGTCCGTATTCATCTACTAAGACAGAGTGGGGCGATTTTTACCACGGATATCTTCTGCTTGGCGTTCTGTTATGCATTTTTGTACTGCCTTTGGTCAACTTCTATGCTGCTGCTTTTATAGATTGGCTCATTCACTCAGGCAAGATCGATCCCATGAGGGGGATCTCAAACGCGATCCGTGGCATGTTTTTCCTTACGATCGCCGATTTCTTCCTGATCCAGCTCATCGGTTATCTCCGTTCAAAAAGGAAAAGTGATCAATATAATAGGAACGTTGATGTGGAGATCAAAGACAGAGAAAAAAGAGTGCACACTCTCACGAAAAGAAATGTTGACCTGAATAAAGAAATGGTGGAGCTTTTGAATAGAGTCTACAATTCCGAAAAGAGCGTGCCGGTCCAATTCCGTACGAGCAGTCACATGCATCAGGTAAAGAAACTGATCAGTAGCGGTAAAGCTGAGGACTTCTCAGGCGCTATACTGCTTCTTGAGCAGTAACCGGAAACCTGCCCGGAAGAAAGATCCGCTATTAGTAAATTGAATAACCTCTTTTCTTGATTTACCGTCTCCGAAACGCTAACATTAGTAGTGGAAGCGGTAAATGATTCCGCCGCTAATTCTTTTTCAAAGGAGAATCACTATGGAAAGTATCGAAAGAGCATGCAAATTTCTGAAGGACGCGCAGACATATTATCTGGCAACCGTTGAGGGTGACCAGCCGAGAGTCCGTCCGTTCGGCACCATCAATATTTTCGAGGGAAAACTCTATATCCAGACCGGCAAGGTGAAGCCTGTTTCCAAGCAGATCCACGCGAATCCGAAGGCCGAGATCTGCGCATTCCTGAACGGCGACTGGATCCGTATCGCCTGCGAACTGATCGAGGATGACCGCCGTGAAGCAAGAGCTTCGATGCTCGACGCATATCCGAATCTCCGCGGCATGTATAGCGAAGATGACGGAAACGCCGAGGTTTTCTATCTGAAGAACGCGACCGCGACCTATTCTTCCTTTACAAAAGCACCGGAGGTCGAGACTTTCTAAGTCTTTGAACAACATCATGTGGTTTGAAGAATCGGTTTTTTACCAGATCTATCCTCTGGGTTTTGTTGGTGCGCCCTTCGAAAATGCACCGGCACAGTATAACGGCCAGGGCGTCGAGGTTTCTGTCCCTGACGAGAAAAGCACCTGCCCCGCGCCGATCCGTAAGGTCATCGACTGGATCCCGCACTATCAGAAGCTGGGGATCAGTGCGATCTATTTTTCGCCGGTGTTCGAGTCGGATACACACGGCTATAACACGAGAGATTACGGCCTGATCGACCGCCGTCTCGGCACAAATGAAGATTTTAAGGAAGTCGTCGAAGCCCTGCACGAAGCAGGGATCCGTGTGGTGCTCGACGGCGTTTTTAACCATGTCGGGAGAGGCTTCTGGGCCTTTCGCGATGTGCAGGAAAAGAAGTGGGATTCGCCGTATAAGGACTGGTTTCACATTTCTTTTGACGGCAACTCGAACTATAACGACGGCTTCTGGTACGAAGGCTGGGAAGGCTGCTTCGACCTGGTGAAGCTGAACCTCCGAAATGATGCGGTGGTCAGCCACATCTTCGATAAGATCCGCTACTGGGTGGACTATTTCGATATCGACGGACTGCGACTCGACGTGGCATACTGCCTCGACCGGGAATTCCTGAAGAAACTTCGCGGCTTTACTTCCACTCTGAAACCGGAGTTCCTGCTTCTCGGCGAGCTCCTGCATGGCGACTATAAGATGTGGGTCAATGGCGAGATGTGCCACTCCTGCACGAACTATGCCTGCTATAAGGGACTTTTCAGCAGTTTTAACTGCATGAATATGTTCGAGATCATCAACACATTGATCCAGCAGTTCGGTCCCGAGAACTGGAGCTGGTTCCGAGGGCTCCATCTCATGAGTTTCGTTGATAATCACGACGTCACGAGGATCGCCTCGAACCTCAATAACCACGAACATCTGCCGCTGATCTATACGCTCGCTTTCTGCATGCCCGGATTCCCATGCGTGTACTACGGTTCCGAGTGGGGGGCAAAGGGTCGAAAGGAAGACGGTGATCCGTCGCTCCGTCCGTGTTTTGAGAAGCCGCAGTGGACCGAGCTTACAGAGCATATCGCAAATCTTTCAGAGATCAAGAAAAACAGCCCGGCTCTGAACTACGGAAGTTTCCGCTCTGTACACCTGACCAATCACCAGTGCATTTTCGAGCGCAGGTGGGAGGGCGACGGCGCCAGCTCAGGCTCCCCATCCGTTGCAGGAGGCCTGGCCTATCCGGATTGCAGAGAAGGAAAGACTTACGAGCGCATCCTCGTCGCGATCAATGCCGCTGATTACGAATACACTGCGCACTTTGACGCAGGTTGCGGCCAGGCCGTCGATCTTCTGACAGGAAGAATCCACGATTTCGGCGGCGGTTCCGTACTGCCCCCTTATTCCTGCGCGATCTGGAAGATGGAGAACTGATCATGAGTGACTACAACTACGTGAGAATCAGCCGCATAAAGCTTTCCGCATCGTCGTCCGGCATGATGATGGGCAGTAACAAAAGCGACGCGACAGAAGTGGTCTGGGAAAAAGACGGAAGGACTTTTCTGGTCCGGACGGTGATCGAGGGATATCTTCGCGAAGTCTCGACCTGGAACCTGACCCCGGAGCTGGCGGAGAAGATCCGCCGGACCGCAGAGAGGATCGACATGGCCTCCTGGGGAAATTTGAAATACGAAGAGGATCCGCGCTTCCGCTGCACGGACTATTCGTCGTCCGCCGGAGGATCTATCATCCTCGATTACAGAGACCTCAGCGGCAAACCGTACGAGATCATGAATTTTGACCAGCGCGCGGTGACCGCCGCCGGAAAAGGAGAGGATCTGAAAGCACTGGAGGATCTGCTTTCCGGGATCGCAGATCCGGATACCCGCGCAAGCGTCGAGAAAACAGAGACGACGAACGCTATGGCGCCGGCAATGAACGGCTTTATGGGCATGGGCATGATGAAAATGCCTACAGAAGGCGGATGGACCTGCAAGTGCGGTACATTAAACACCGGAAAATTCTGTAGCGAATGTGGCCTGCCTCGCCCCTGATGCATAGTAATTCGATGGCAAAAGCACTATAATACTCGTGTAGGCATTCTCATAAGAGAGTGTGGTGAAATTATCATACCGATGAGGTAGAAAGAGGTGGCAACTATGGCAAATCAGAATCCGTATTCCGGCACACAGACCGAGAAGAACCTTGAGGCTGCTTTTGCAGGAGAATCTCAGGCAAGAAACAAGTACACATATTTCGCATCCGTAGCAAAGAAAGAAGGCTACGAGCAGATGTCCGCGATCTTCCTGAAGACCGCTGAAAATGAGAAAGAACACGCCAAGATGTGGTTCAAAGAACTGAAGGGCATCGGCGATACAAAGGCAAATCTGGAAGCTGCTGCGGACGGCGAGAACTTCGAGTGGACCGACATGTACGAGGGATTCGCAAAGACCGCTGAAGAAGAGGGATTCCCGGAGCTTGCCAAGAAATTCCGTCTCGTCGCTGCAATCGAAAAGCACCATGAAGAGCGCTATCGTGCGCTTCTGAAGAACATCGAGACCGCACAGGTATTCGAGAAGAGCGAAGTCAAGGTCTGGGAATGCAGAAACTGCGGTCATATCGTAGTCGGCACCAAGGCTCCGGACGTTTGCCCGACCTGCAACCACCCGCAGTCCTATTTCGAGATCAATGCAGATAACTATTGATCGGATCTAGACTTAAATGAAATGAGATGGTGGATCCCTCCAAAGGATCCATCATCTTTTTGGAGGACAACAATGGATTTTACAACCAACATTTTCGAAACGTATGACAAGCAGTGGGCGCTCCTTACCGCAGGTAACCTGGAGAAGTTCAACACCATGACGATCTCCTGGGGAGGCCTCGGTACGATCTGGGGAAAGCCGGTAGCGACTGTGTATGTGCGCACATCCAGATACACCCATGAGTTTATGGACGATAACGAGTTCTTTACCGTGAGCTTCTATCCGGAAGAACTGAAGAAGACGCTGGGAGTGCTGGGCTCTAAGTCCGGCCGTGACATCGATAAGATGCACATGCCGGAGCTGACTGCAGAGGCGGCAGGCGAGTCTGTTACTTTTAAAGAAGCAGAGGTCACTCTCGTATGCAGAAAACTCTTTATGCAGACACTTGAGCCGAAGAACATGCGCCCCGAGATCGCGGAGCAGTTCTACGGAAAAGACGCACCGCATGACATGTACATCGGTGAAGTCGTAAATATCATCCGCCGCTGAGCTTTTCAAACTGCATATAGTTTACAATTAAAGAAATTTACCTTTCTGAAGCTGTCCAAATATTTGGACAGCTCTTTTTTTATCATTAGGTCAAGATAAAGAGAACAGCAGCTGAGAAGAAGTCAGCGGAAACAGGAAAAGTGAGGGTTTTGAGTATGTGGAGTGCACTGGTTTTTTTAGCAGGGATGATCTTCCTTCGTATGGCGTCTAAGGACATGAAGAAGAGTTCGAAAGAAAGAAGCAGACAGAATAGGAATCGTGTGGCGAGGAACATTGCCACCGGTACGGGAAGAAATATCCCTTCTCATCAGAGAACCAGATGCACGCAGCGTCCGAACAGTGTGAGATATACACAGCCTCGAAGACCGGTCCGGAGGGACCCGGGTAATCGGAATTCTATTCATCGTCAGGTACGTCCGGTACGAACGGTACTGTCTGCTTGAAGAATAATAACTAGAGAAAGAAAAAGCTTTTGTTTGTCAGTTCTTTCATAACTACCTCTTTTTGAAGGGTGAGATGCCTACGAAACGTGGGCTTCTCGCCTTTTTCTTTGTGAAAAAGAGACAAGTCAAATTGACTTGATACTATGAGGGTTGACTATTATACTGTATTATGAAAAGAAAAAGAATGGAGCACATGTATATCATGTGAGAAACAGGAGGAGAAACATGAAAAAACTGGCTAGTTTACTTCTGGCAATGATGATCTTTACATCTGCTGTTGCTTGTAAGAAGAGCGAAGAGACAAAGAAGACAAAGAAGACAAAGGCTGACGAGGACATCGAAGACATCGAAGACGACGATGAAGACGAAGACGAAGATGACG
>JAGCXQ010000061.1 GCA_017961235.1 Clostridiales bacterium
ACTGATGCAGAAACAAAGCAATGATGATCTGGCTGATTTTGAGCTTGATGATAGTTATCAGGAATGCTTGGATGCCTTCCATGATATGGATGAAGAAAACTATGAGTATGATGAGAAGAAAAACGAAGGCTATATGACATTTCAGTTGGCAGCGCAGGATCTGAGATCTAATGAACCGTATAAGGTTCTGTTTTCTATGAAGATAAGCGGACGCGAGGTGACGATGCTTTTCAGCTTTGTGCTTGATCCGGATGCAAATCTAAAGAAACTCGGTAAAGTATATGAAAAACTCGATCTGAATAATCCTCTGGAGACGGAAATGCATGGAGTTGATGAATCTTCCAGTAAAGAAGACCTTCATCGGCGTGTGACAGATCCGGATGAGCTGCTTAAGTTTTTTACGACCTACTATATTGTTTCTGCGAAAGCCGCCGCATACCGTGGAGTCGGTGTTGTTCGTTGGAACGGCAATACGCTCCCATTAGTCAGATACCCGGATCACGCCGCCTGGGTCCTCTTCGAGTACGAGGATCCGCAGGATTACTTAGACGACCTGCAGAGCTGACAGTTCAGCCCTTATTGATCAGATTCGCACATAGCTCGGCCATCTCTTCGGGCGATTCCTTCATGCCCTCGGAAAACCATGTATTGATCACATTTTGCGTCGCTCCTTCTTCTGCGATGAGCCTATATCTTTCCGTGCTTTCGGAAGAAGGGAAGACCACATCCACGAAAGTACTTCTGTTAAAGAGCATCTTTGCAGTGAGATTGGCATTAGTGAAAAGCAAGAAGGATTCTTTATGTTCCTTTATCGTTTTGAAAAGCTCCAGATACCATTCATAGCTTAATTTTCCGCTGCTTTCTTTTCCGTTCAGCTCGTGGATCCTTGTGATCAGGGATTTCCCGATCTCGGAGAGAAGTTCCTCTTTACTTTCGTAGTTCCGGTAGAACGCGGTGCGGGATACACCGGCACGATCGACCAGCTCGGTAATGGAGATCTTCTCAAACGGCTTTTCGTTCATCAGGTAGATCAGTGCGATGCTGAGACTCTCGCGAGTCACCTGGTTGATCTGACGGTTTTTCTCATTTCTGAAAACCGAATCGCCATGGGTGCTAAACGGGGTTACATTTTTTTGTCTTTTGTCTTTTTTTGACTGTGGCATATCGTATGACCTCATCGTATCTGATAAAATGAACTTGTGTTTACAAGTGTAACACCTTATCAGAAAATAGCAAACACTCTTTCTTTTTCATATCGAAGCACCCCCAGCCGCTTCCGGAAAGAGTGTTTGCTTTGTTTTTTGCAAAAAATATCAAAAATATGTTGATAAAAGATGATTCCTTCATGTTAAAATATTTATGGAAAAGAGAGGTATAGGGTTATGTATAGAAATGAACAAGAAGATGAGATAGAACAGTTTTTCCGTGAGAAGGAAGGCGGACTTCCGAAAGAGGAACCGAAACCGCAAGGGGTTGTCGTACCGGACCAGGCTGTGCCGTTTCACCCCAGATCCTTTGAAGACGGACCGCAACAGCAGATAATGCCGGAGAGGAATCTTGGTTATTCTGACAGCTCGCAGCGCCGGGATTACTATGAGCAGCTCCGTGAGGAAGCCGAGCACATAGAGAGAGAAAACAACTGCAGAGAATATTCGAAGAGATATATGCAGATGTTTATCATCCTTATTGCCAACGTGTTTTTTAATATAATCGGACTGATCCTTTCCAGGATCGGTGCGAACGATGCGCAATTCAGAAAGGATACTTTCGTATTCACCATCGTCCTCGCTATCGGATCGGTGATGTGTTATGCTCTTTTCGGTCTTGTACTAGTCATGCTGAGCCATTTCAATATGGACTTCCGGCCGGCAGGTATGTTCTTTGTTCTTTCCGGTATTTGCCAAGCCGTGGCAAGAGTGATTCCGGGCAATACCTTGTACTTTTTTATCACCATTGCCCAGTCCGTTTTCGCTGTGCTCTATGTTCTTAAGTTTGCTAGTGCAGCGAGCAGTAGCTTTGATAAAGTTGCGCTTTATATGTCTTCTGCATGGGAGACCTTCCGGAAGGTTTATATGTATGTTTATATAGCGACAGCAGCTGCGACGATTCTAACCTTTATGCCGGTTTTTGGGTTGATAATGATTTATGCGCTACTCGCCCTTGCATTTGTTGCCATCGGTCTTGAGATCTGGCAGATCCTGCTGCTTCTGAGATCTTCGGTCATCATGAAGCAGTACACCTCAGTGGTGGTTGCAAAGGGCAACTAAATACTCCTTCGACCAGAAGTTCCCCGGAAGTAAGGCTTACGACCTCCGAGGATAGTAAAAATCGAGGAGGGGAGTATATGAGCAGTAAGAAAAGACTTCATATCGACGAAAGATACGTCACCGTTAATCTTACGCTCAGTATCATCCTGTACTCGATGGTCGTTCCGTTTTGCGTCTATCTCGCCGTGGATAATTTTATCCGCGGCGATTTGCTTGTCGCCAGATACGCGCTCTTCTGCGCGGTGATGACTGCTTTTTCCACGGTATGCTTTTCGATCTGTAAGTTCGGGAAAAAGAGAAGAAGGTGGCTGATGCACCTTTCGATCAATATCCAGTGCTTCGTCTATTGGATCACGTTCACGTTCTTCCTTTATACCGGCGGTACGGGAGGCACGAGTATCTTCCTGATTTTCCTTGCGGTCCCGGTCGTGTTTTTCTTCTTCAATCTTTCCTATGGCCTTTACTTTAACATGGTCATGTTCCTGATCATGATCGTCTATATGAGCACGCCGCTTCGTGAGGCGGGATACCAGTTCCCGGAGACCTACTATTCGCGTCTGCCCATGATGTATCTTGCCAATGTCGTTATGTGCGCGATCGCGCAGTATGAGACGGTGAAGGCGAAGATCAAGCAGGACCATGCACTCGAAGAGGCGCGCCGGGCAAGTGAAGCGAAGACGGATTTTCTTGCCAACACGAGCCATGAGATCCGTACCCCGATCAATGCGGTCCTCGGTATGAATGAGATGATCCTCCGTGAGTCCGTAAAGGCGGAGAAGAACGCCGATGCCGATCCGGAAGAATATAAGAAAGCCTTCGGCAGGATCCGCCACTATTCCGGAAATGTCGATAGCGCCGGTCATAATCTTCTTTCCATTATCAATGATATCCTCGACTTTACGAAGATCGAGGAGGGCAGAATGGACATCGTGAAGGTCGAGTATCAGCTCAGTTCCCTGATCAACGATGTCAGCAACATGATCTACTTTAAGGCGAAAGAGAAGAACCTGTCCTTCGTAACGGATGTCGATGAGTCTCTCCCGGACCGCCTTTTCGGCGATGTCGTCCGCGTCCGCCAGGTCATCACGAATATTCTGAATAACGCCGTCAAATACACCGATCAGGGTTCTGTTTCCCTGAAGATCACAGGAACGAAAGAAGTTCCGTCTTCTTCCGATGCAAAAGCACTTCTCCGTCTTTCTATTGCGGTAAAAGATACGGGCATCGGTATCAGTCAGGAGAATATGAGTAAGCTCTTCGGAAAGTTCGAGCGTGTGGATCTTGTCAGAAACAGTACCAAAGAGGGCACCGGTCTGGGTCTTGCGATCACGAAGATGCTTCTGGACATGATGGGCGGAGACATCTCTGTCGAGAGTACCTACGGCGAGGGCTCCACATTTACCGTCTCTATTCCGCAGGAGATCCTCTCCGACGAGCCGGTCGGAAACTTTACCGAGAAGTTTGAAAAGAGCCTTGGTGAGAAGAAGGCCTATCACGAGAGTTTCCGAGCGCCTTCTGCGAAGATCCTGATCGTCGATGACACGAAGATGAATCTGGTCGTAGCGACTGCTTTCCTTAAAGAAACGCAGGTCATGATCGATACGGCCTCTGGCGGAAAAGAATCCGTCGAACTTGCCTCAAAGAATAAGTACGATGTGATCCTCATGGACCAGCGTATGCCGGAGATGGACGGGGAAGAAGCGCTTCACGAGATAAGAGCACGAAAAGACGGCCCGAATATAAAGACTCCGGTCATCTGCCTCACCGCAGATGCCGTCGTCGGCGCTCGTGAGCGCTACCTCTCCAAGGGCTTTACCGACTATCTCACCAAGCCGATCGACAGCACGAGTCTTGAAAAAATGCTCCGAAAGTATATCCCGACAGAGAAGATCGAACTGGTTACCGAAGCCGCATCGCAGGACCCTGCCGCAGATGCGCCATCCTCTCCCGCGACAAAAACCTCCGCCTCCCAGTCTGAAGTTTCCCAGTCTGAAGATTCCCCGCTGAAACCCCTTCAAGATTCCGGTATTGATACCGGTAAGGGCATTGCCAACTGCGGTGCTGACGAAGACTTCTATAAGACTATCCTTTCGGAGTATAGAAACGGCGCGGAAGGAAAGAAGAAAGACCTTCAGATCTTCCTCGAGAATAATGACATGCATAACTACGAGATCCTGATTCACTCTCTAAAGAGTACTTCCGCCACGATCGGTGCGATGATTCCATCAAGACTTGCCGCCGAACTGGAA
>JAGCXQ010000062.1 GCA_017961235.1 Clostridiales bacterium
GTTACCTGTACCGGAAGCCTCAAGACCTGCTGTAGAGATCTGCTCGGAGATATCTGCTGCCGGGAAGAGCTTCTCACCGTTACTTACGTTATAGTTCTCGATAAATACGACCTTCAGGCGTCCCTTCATTGCCGGATCGTTGTCGATCATCTTGGCGATCTCGTTAATGAACTTGATGATGGCCTTTGCACGGAAATATCCAGGAGCTGCCTTTGCACCGAAGAATACGGTTACCGGCGGCATATCGAGCTTCGGATTTTCCTTAATTCTGTCGTAGAGGTTCAGTGCATAGAGCGCATTGAGAAGCTGTCTCTTGTACTCATGCAGACGCTTGATCTGTACGTCGAAGATAGAATCCGGATTGACCTTGATGCCCTTGGTCTTTTCGAGGTGGTTGCAAAGAGCGACCTTATTGGCACGCTTTACCTTAAGGAAGCGCTCCATGACCTTCTTGTCGTTTGCATACTTTTCGAGTTTCTTGAGCTGGTCAAGATCCGTTACCCAGTCCTCGCTGCCGAGAAGGTCGGTAATGAGAGCCGCCAGATCCTGGTCACAGACACGCAGCCATCTTCTCGGAGTAACGCCGTTTGTCTTGTTACTGAACTTCTCCGGATAGATCTCATACCACTCTTTAAGAGTATCTCTCTTCAGGATCTCGGTATGCAGAGCCGCAACACCGTTAACGGAGTAGGAACCGTAGATCGCCATCCAGGCCATCTGTACTTTTCCGTCGGAAAGGATCGACAGACGGTCAACAAGCTCGGAATACATGCCCATCTCGAAGAACTGGGCTCTCTGCTGGTTGTTGATGCCCTCGACGATCTCGAAGATACGCGGGAACAGGAAGCGGAAGATATTGCAGTCCCACTTCTCGAGAGCCTCTGCCATGATGGTGTGGTTCGTATAAGCAAATGTATGACGTACGATCTCCCATGCATCTTCCCACTTCACGCCGTTCTCGTCGACGAGGATACGCATAAGTTCCGGAATACCGATAACCGGGTGGGTATCGTTGAGCTGGATGCTGTTGAGCTCGGCAAACTTAGAGAAATCATTGCCGTGAACAGCCTTATAGTTTCTTACGATATCCTGCAGGGATGCGGATACGAAGAAATACTGCTGACGAACACGGAGCACCTTACCATCGTAAGATGTATCATTCGGGTAAAGAACTCGGAAAATATCGTTTACGCGGTTTCTCTCGATCACAGCGTCATCGAAACGCTGGGAGTTAAAGAGATTGAAGTCGAATTCCTGAGCCGGCTCGCACTTCCAAAGGCGCAGGCGATTTACGTTATGTGTATTGTAACCGGAGATCGGCATATCGCACGGGATCGCCCATACGTCGAAGTCATTGAAATGTACGCGGATCTTATCCTCATATCTCGGGATAACGAACGGATAACCGTTCTCCATCCAGGAATCCGGATGCTCTCTCTGGAAGCCGTTCTCAAATGTCTGACGGAACAGACCGTAACGGTAAAGGATACCGTAACCTGTTACCGGGAGATCCAGTGTCGCACAGGAATCCAGGAAGCAGGCAGCCAGACGGCCAAGACCGCCGTTACCAAGCGCTGCATCTGTTTCTTCTTCGAGAAGATCGGTCAGGTCGATGCCAAAGGCCTTCATAGCCTCAACAGCCTGCTCGTAGATACCCAGGTTTACAAGGTTATTCAGCATGGAACGTCCTACCAGGAACTCTGCGGACAGATAGTGTGCCTGACGGACTTTTCCGTATTTCTCGCGTGTCTTCTCCCAGTCATCTGCCATGATCTCGACGATGGAACGGGAAAGTGCGAGCCAGTAGTCTCTCATCGTTCCCTTATCCGCACTCTTACCGGAGCAGGACTTTACCTGAAACGCGATCATATCGTGAAGCTGCTGTGCCGTAATGCTGCGGGTATTTGTCTTCGGATCTACCGTGACCTCGCGGCGGGCAGCAGATTTTACCTCAGTTTTCTTTGCCGGAGCCTTCTTCACAGCTGTTTTGGAAGCAGTAGCTTTTTTTGCAGCAGGTGCAGCCTTCTTTGCTGCCGGAGCTGCCTTCTTGGCGGCTGCTGTCTTCTTCGCTGCCGGTGCGGCTTTCTTCGCTGTTGCCGGCTTCTTGGAAGATGTCTTCGATGTTACTTTCTTCTGTGTTTCTTTCTTTTGTGCACGTTCACTCATAACGATGCACCTCCTTTTCCCCATAGGCTTTTATAAAACCACATTTGCTATTTTATCAGACTTCACAATTTCTGCAAATCAATGTATTCTTATATATAGGATTTTTCGGGAGGCAATATATGACCGTTACGTCGCAAACCATTGTTTTGACGCTGATTGCAGCACTTATGGCTGTTCCGGCTTTTTTCATGTTTAATAAGATGCCTGAGGCCTGGCTTCAGGACTACGATTTTGACCCTAAAGCTGAGAACGTAAGGTGGGCCAAGCGTCTGAAGCCCTTCCACATCGCTATTTTCGCCGTTATCTACGCAGTACTAGTCTTCATCAGTTCCGCGAAATATCCGGATTTTCTAAGCTTCGACCACTATCTTCGAGTGATCGGGCTTTTTGCCGCACTTCCTGGCTTTACCGTGATCATCATGTCCGACAAGCTGAACCGAATCATCCCGGATCATGTGATCGTCTTTAATATCGCGCTTTCCGTCCTCTACTTCATCAGTGACTTTGCAGACGGCAACCTCTGGATCAGCAATGAAAAAGCCTGGTATTACTTCATTCTCAATCGTATTCTTGCTGCTATCGTCGGAAGCGGCGCACTCTTCCTCATCGGTCTTCTCTCCTCCGCGATCGCGAAGACGGAGGCCATGGGTATGGGAGACGTTAAGCTTCTGTTCCTCTGCGGACTTCTTTCCGGTCTAAAAGGACTGATCTTCGTCGTATTCATCGCCTTTGTCACTGCCGGTGTCGTTGCAGTACCGATGGTGATTAGGAAGCGCATCCGTATCGCCAAAGAGGAAAAGGCGATCCGTGAGAGTCCTGATCCGGCGAAAGCCAGAAAGATCCTTGCCAAGAAAAAACGTGAGATGCACTTCGCCGACGACCCGGATTACCTGGCCTTCGGACCGTTTCTGGTTCTCGGAACAGTGCTTTTCCTGCTGTATGAACCGTTCTTCCTGGAACTGTTTGATCATTACTTTGGTCAGATCTCGGGGGCTCTCTAATGTCGGATCATCAGAAAAGAGGTTCCTTAGGATTCACATCCATCCTGAAAAACGGCGTTCTTCCCTTCCTTCTTCCATCGTCCTACCCGAATATCGGTATCGTCATGGCAGGAGGATTCGGTCTTTCCTTTCTGCTTCAGATGATCTGGCAGGAGATCCCGGATGAGAAGCTCTTCTTCTCCAAGACTTCTCTGATCGGATTCTCGGTGATCACGCTGTTCCGCATGCTTGCACTTCTTCTCATATATGTATTCGTCACGGAGCACTACAAGATCAAGGATCATCACACCTGGGGGCGAAATCCCGGTCTGGGCGGTCATTTCATCGCCTTTATGGTCGGCGTTCCCGCCATGCTGATCGCAATCGGCATTCATAACCTGTTTATCTATTTCGAGTTAAAGATCGGAAATCCGATCCCGCCGCAGCTCTACTACTACATCACCTCGGAAGGTTCTGTTTATGGGCTTATCCTTATGATCATCATGGTCGTTATCTTCCCGGTGATCATCGAGGAACTGTTCTTCCGCGGCCTGGTCTTCTCGGTACTTCCGGACAAATGGTGGATCCGGATCTTTGTCCCGGCGATCCTGAGCACGCTCTTTGCCGTCAACCGGCTGGAGCTTCCGGCTTACTTCGTGATCGGGCTTCTATGTTCACTGGTTCGCTACTTTACGGATAATACGATCTGTTCATGTCTTACGAGGCTGGGATTCTTCTGCACGAAAGTCCTGATGGCACCGATCCTTCCGACACAGGGCGCCAACGAAGTCCAGAATGTCATGGACTACGACCGCATGACGATCTATGCTTCCCTGATCGGTATTGCGCTTGGTATCGTTATGCTACTGGTCCTGATCCGTCAGCTCCGTCTTCTCCGTTATCTTCAGAAAAATGAAGACATGCGCTGCGGATCCGAGGAAGGAAAGCCACTTGCCATTCCTCTGGCGGAACATTTTCACGTCGATTTCATTATCGGCGTATGCTGCCTTCTGCTTTGCTGGATCATGTCCTGACAGGGACCGCTATCCCTCAGAATATTCGTATGGAAAAGCACTTACGGTTTTGTCTGTGTGGGCTGGTCTCCGCTCTTAAAGATCCCCTCGTCCTTATCGCCGTCACGGCTTAAGAATGTATATGCCGGAAGCGGCTCTGCCACCTTCAGAAGATAGGTCATCTCCGCGTGCGGTGTGGAATCAATAGGCTCTCCATTCTCATCGAAGATCTCCTCTGCCTTGATCGGCTCCGGATACCCTTCGGGTGTCAGGACATGCAGCGTATCCCCCTTAAAGATCTTATTTCTCTGGGAAACGATCGCACATCCCTTTTCTTCGTCATATCCCATAACCACACCGACAACGAAAGCCGGTCTGTGATAGGTCTTATCCGGGAAGATCTGGGCGTTTTCGCCCGGACGGTCATAGTAGAAACCGGTAGCAAATTCACGGTGAACTGTTCTATTCAGCATCTCCTGCCATCTCGGATCCTCTTTATAGTTTTCGGGATCCTTCATGTAGAGATCTACGGCCTCACGGTAGGCCTTCGTTACGGATGCCGCGTAAAAAGCACCTTTGATGCGGCCTTCGAGCTTGAAGCTGGTGATCCCCGCAGAGATCAGTTCCGGAATATGCGAGATCATGCACATATCCTTGGAGTTAAAGATATACGTACCACGCTCATCTTCCTGGATCGGAAGCGGTGCTTCGAGACGCTTCTCTTCGACGACATAATAGCCCCAGCGGCAAGGCTGTGCACAGGAGCCGGAATTGGCGGATCTGCCGGTAAAATAGTTTGACAGGAGGCATCTTCCGGAATAGGAAACACACATCGCGCCATGGACGAAGCACTCCAGTTCCAGATCGGAAGGGAGCTTCGCGCGTAGCTTGATGATCTCGTCCAGTGTAAGCTCGCGCGCCAGCACGATACGCTTCGCACCCTGTTCATACCAGAACATACAGCCTTCGCTGTTGGTGACGCTCGCCTGGGTACTGATATGGATCTCCATATCCGGGGTAAGTGCTTTTACCTTACGGAAAATACCGGCATCCGAGATGATCAGGGCATCCATGCCGATCTCCGACAGGAAGAGTATCTCGTCATCGAGACGGGAGATGTCATCCTCATGTGCCATGACATTGACAGTACAGTAGCACTTCACGTCATGGGCATGTGCATACTCTACGCCTTCCTTCATCTCTTCATGCGTGAAATTATCGCTGAAAGTACGAAGTCCGAAAGACTTTCCGGACATATAGACCGCGTCCGCACCATACGCGACGGCAGTCTTCAGTTTTTCCAGATTTCCCGCCGGAGCGAGAACTTCCGGCGCACGAGGATCTCTTGTCATTTCATATCTCCCGGATATTCCGTGAAAAGGACTGGGGATCAGCCCTCATCACCTGTCGGTCCTTCGTCATCGATGACCGCATTATCGTTCCAATTATCCTTATACTTCTCTACATTGGCTTCATGCTCTTCCTTCGTGACTGCAAATGCCGTTCTTCCGTCGCCTTTCGCGCAGAAGTACATGAAGTTACAGTTCGGCTCCGGATAAAGCGCAGCCTGGATCGCATCCAGACTCGGCATGCAGATCGGTCCCGGCGGAAGACCTCTGTATTTGTAGGTGTTATACGGGCTGTCCCACTCAAGATCCGTTCCCGATGCCGCCCAGACATGGCTCATACCTTCGAGCTCACGCAGGTAGTTGATCGATGCATCCGATCCCAGGAACTGCATATCCGGATCTTCGGATTTCAGACGGTTATGGAATACCGCCGAGATAAAGAGCATGTCCGTCTTATCCGTGGTCTCCTTCTGGATCAGGGAAGCCAGCGTCATGACCTCATCCATCGTCATACCAAGCTTCTGCGCACGCTCATAGAACTCGTCATAGAGCTTGGAGTTCATGTTACGAAGGAACGTTCCGATGATCTCCTCTTCGCTGGCATTCATATCGAAGTCATATGTATCCGGGAACAGATATCCGCTTAAGATATAGTCACGGTCCTCATTCGTTGCGATCGCAGAAACGAAGGGATAATCTACAAAGAGGTTCGGGCTGTTCATGCACTCGTCAAGGTGTTTCTCATTAAAGGCCAGGCCCTTCTCTTTCAGCTTCAGCTTCACCTCACGATAGGTGATACCTTCCGGGAATGTGATACGCACGACTTCCGGCTCCTGACAGAGAAGATACATCATCTCATCGTAAGTGAGATCCGGCGTAAGGAAATGCGTACCTGCGAGATAGCCGCCGTCAAAGCCGTTGAACTTACTCATGATGGAGAACGTCATGGTGTTCTTTATAAGTCCGGCCTTCTTCAGCTTATCGGCGATATCACTTGTCGTATCACCGGAACGGATCACGATCATGACCGCATCCGGCGTATCCTGATTGATGACCAGTTCTTTTGTGGCGATATTCTTCTCGAGCGTCTTAAAACGTGAATTCTGCGAAAGGACATAGTTATATCCCAGGAACACACCGATGACACCGCACACGATCAGCGCGGTCACTACGATCAGTACACGCAATGCAATCGATACTTTTCTCGAAAACATGACGTTATATCTCCTTCCGACGGATGCCTGCCCTTATTCCTTGGCAAAAGCACCTGCCTTATCAGCTGTTCTTCTTCGCGGCGCGGTCCTTCGCACGAAGCTCGGTAGAAAGGATCTTCTTACGAAGACGGATATTCTTCGGTGTTACTTCACAGAGCTCATCATCACCTACGAACTCGAGGCACTGCTCGAGGCTGTAGTTGAGAGGCGGTGTCAGACGAAGCGCATCGTCAGAACCTGCAGCACGCATATTCGTAACGTGCTTCTTCTTGCAGACATTGACCGTGATATCCTCGTTCTTCGGGTTGATACCGACGATCATGCCCTCATAGACCGGAGTTCCGGCGCCGATGAAGAGCTGTCCTCTCTCCTGTGCGTTATAAAGACCGTAAGTCATTGCCTCGCCGCTCTCGAACGCTACCAGTACACCGTGGGAGCGTGTCTCGATCTCGCCGGCAAACGGCTCAAAGCCACTAATTACGCTGTTCATTATACCATTGCCCTTAGTGTCGGTCAAAAACTCGGTACGATAGCCGAGGATACCTCTGGACGGTACTTTGAACTCAAGACGTGTATATCCTTTTTCCGGCGGGAACATATTGACCATCTCCGCTTTTCTGGCACCGAGCTTCTCGATGACCGCACCTACGAAATCCTCCGGAACATCGATCAGGAGCATCTCAACAGGCTCACAGAGAACACCATCTACTTCCTTCAGGATGACCTGCGGACGGGATACCTGGAATTCGTAGCCTTCACGGCGCATGGTCTCGATAAGGATAGAAAGGTGCAGCTCACCTCTTCCCTTAACTACGAAAGCCTCGGTCGTATCGGTCTCTTCCAGTCTCATGGAAACGTTGGTCTCCATCTCCTTGAAGAGTCTGTCACGGAGGTGTCTGGAGGTTACGAACTTACCGTCCTGGCCGGCAAACGGGCTGTCATTAACGGAGAATGTCATCGCGATGGTCGGCTCATCGATATCGACGAACGGCAGCGGCTCCGGGCAGTCCTGCGCACAGATGGTATCACCGATGTTGATCTCCGGGATACCGGCCACGCAGACGATCTCACCGACGGAAGCTTCCTGTACTTCCTGACGGCCCAAGCCCTGGAAGCGGAGAAGCTTAACGATACGTGCATTCTTCGTGGTATTGTCATCATATGTGCAGACGACGACCGGCTGGTTCTGCTTGATAGAACCTCTCTCGATACGGCCGATCGCAATACGTCCGATATACGGGTCAGAGTCGATGTTACTTACGAGGAGCTGAAGCGGAGCCTCGGTGTCTCCTTCCGGACACGGGATGTTATCGATGATTGCATCCAGAAGCGGGCAGAAATTGAGTTCTTTTCCGTCGATATATTCCTGAAGGTCAGTTGTTGCAAGCCCGACCTTACCGGAAGTGTAGATGATCGGGAAATCGATCTGATCGTCATCCGCACCGAGCTCGATGAAAAGTTCGAGTACCATATCGACTACCTCGAGCGCACGCTCATCCGGACGGTCGATCTTATTGATGCAGACGATCGGCTTTAAGCCCATCTCAAGTGCTTTTCTAAGAACGAAACGGGTCTGTGGCATCGGTCCGTCATATGCGTCAACGACCAGAAGTACGCCGTCAACCATCTTCAGGACACGCTCGACCTCACCGCCGAAGTCCGCATGGCCGGGAGTATCAACGACATTGATACGGTAGTTCTTATAGGAGATCGCGGTATTCTTCGCAAGGATCGTGATACCTCTTTCACGCTCGAGGTCAT
The DNA here is from genome assembly GCA_017961235.1 of Clostridiales bacterium. Taxonomy (GTDB): domain Bacteria; phylum Bacillota; class Clostridia; order Saccharofermentanales; family Saccharofermentanaceae; genus Scatonaster. Next base: position 8,484 of record JAGCXQ010000062.1, read on the forward strand.
TACTGTCCATGACCTGCTCGACGATCTGCTCGTTCTCACGGTAGATGCCCGCCTGCTTGAGCATGGAGTCAACGATCGTTGTCTTACCATGGTCAACGTGAGCAATAATAGCGATGTTTCTTAAGTTCTCAATCTTTGTCATACTTCTTTTCCCCTTCTGGTTTCAGATCTTTCTTCTTATCTTTTTCCCTCATATATATTCGTATCGGCGTACCGGCGAAATCAAAATTCTTTCGGAACTGGTTTTCCAGATACCGTTCATATGAAAAATGCATCAGATTGCTATCATTGACGAAAAGGATGAACTGCGGCGGATATACGGCCACCTGCGTTCCATAGTATATCTTAAGATGTTTGCCCTTATCCTGCGGAGTCGGCACCATCGCCACACACTCGGTGATAAGGTCATTGAGCATACCGGTCTTAAGACGTCTTCCGGCATTCTCATAGACGCGCTTGATCAGCTCGAAAAGCTTATCGACGCGCTGTCCGGTCTTCGCGGAGATAAAAACGACCGGAGCGTAGCTCATGAAGGCGAAGCGATCCTTCAGGATCTTCTCCATCACTTCGAGAGTTCCGGTATCCTTTTCCACGAGATCCCACTTATTTACAGCAAAAATGCAGGCCTTGCCCGCGTTATGGGCATAACCTGCAACTTTCGTATCCTGCTCGGTAACACCTTCTGTCGCATCAATAAGGATGACACAGACATTTGCTTTCTCGATCGCGGAAAGAGAACGGATCATGCTGTATTTCTCGACAGCATCCTCGATACGGCCCTTCTTTCTAAGTCCGGCGGTATCTACGATCGTGAACTTTCCGTGTTTATTTTCGACCAGAGAGTCGATCGCATCTCTCGTCGTACCGGGAATATTCGAGACGATCGAGCGCTCGGATCCGGTCATATAGTTGGAAAGAGAGGATTTTCCCGCATTCGGCTTACCGATCAGGGCAACACGGATGGTGTTATTATCTTCCTCTTCCGATTTTTCTTCCGGGAACTGCTCGTAGATCGCATCGAGCATCTCACCTAAACCAAGACGGTGGGACGAAGAAATCGGATAGACTTCCCCCAGGCCGAGGTTATAGAACTCATAGAGCTCTGCCGGCGGTTCACCGACATGATCGACCTTGTTGACCGCCAGAACGACCGGACGGTTCGCTTTTCTAAGCATCGTCGCGATCTCTTCATCAGCGGCCGTTAAGCCCGACTGCAGATCACACATGAAAAGGATGACATCCGCGGTCTCGATCGCGATCTCCGCCTGCATACGCATGCCCTTGATGATCACATCGTCCGAATCCGGCTCGATACCGCCTGTATCGATCATGACAAAAGCACGCTCACGCCAGACTGTCTCGGCGTAGATACGGTCACGGGTAACACCGGGTTCATCGTGTACGATAGAGATACGCTCGCCATAGAGCGCATTAAACAGCGACGATTTTCCCACATTCGGGCGTCCCACGATAGCCACCACGGGCTTTGTCATGTGTCTTCTCCTTTCCTTTTACAAAAAAATAGCAGTGATTCAACTTGTTTGAGTAGGATCACTGCCGATTATTCGTAGTAGTACGTCGATTAGCTATTAAGCCATCTCATCTGCTTTATTGATGATCTCCTTGCCATCAAGATAACCGCAGGTCTTGCAGACCTTATGGCGCAACATCTTAGTGTGGCAATTGGGGCACTCTACCAAACCTGGCAATACGAGCTTCCAGGCACTTCTATGACGAGAAGTTCTAGCTTTCGACCATTTACGCTTCGGATGAGCCATCGCATCCACCTCCAATACAAATCTTAGATCTCTCTAATTCATTCGCAGCCACACTAAATCCCTGAGGCGCGAATGATATTATGCACTAATGAAAACCCTTTGTCAAGCAACTTTCAAAGAGTTACCGATAGATTTTATACATAAATTTCTCATTTGGCAAGATGCACTTTAAAAAACATCGTATTTCGCATCGGATCCTGGTTCGGGAAACAAAGATCGTACTCGAGCATCGCCTTCTTCACGCAGTATTCCCGGCCGTCGATCGTGGTCTCCTCGTCTGCGGTCTCCGGGAAGAAAAGGATATTAAATGTCTCCATCTTCAGGTCGAAGTCCCCGTGGCTTGTGCGCATGACGCCCTCCGTAAGGATTCCCTCCTGAAAAGTCATCTCCATCTCGGTGGAACCTTTTCTCGTCATACGAAGGAGCTTCTCCCCCACACGGTAGCTTAAGAGGAACTTTGACTCGCCCTCGCCTTTCTGCTCCTCCGGCTGGACCCAGGACACACGGATCCGATCCTCGGTACATTCGAATGCCCCCTCGTAACTTTTCTCATTTTCCTCAAAAGCCGTCTTGATGCTAACCAGGCAGGCTGTTTTCTCCATCTCTGCACTCCTTACAAACCAATGAATGAGACTAGTTTACCATAAATCTCAAGCGCAAATATGAACTGGAAAAGGAAATCACAGCAATCTTAAAGCGAATTATTCTCCTTCGGCTCAAACAGTTTGCTTACGCAAAACTCGCCGCCGTAGATTTATTCGCTTTATTGCTCTGATTTCATTACTCATGCGTATTTGCACTTGAGATTTCTATTAAAATAGTAAATAATAGGCATGGCAAAATTTGATATTACAGTTTAAGTGTTTCCTTAAGAGAGGAATTTATAGGAGTTTACAATGAAGGACTTTATGGTTTCTGCTAAAAGTGACGGTAAGAAAGTGATCCGTGCCGCGATCCTGGAGTTTCCGAACCTGACACCGGCTGTTCTTCAAAAAGCTCTGAAACATAAGGATATCCGGATCAACGGCAAGCGCATCTCCTCTGACACCACGGTAAATGAGGGAGATAAAGTGGAGCTTTGGATCCCGGATGCACTTTTCGAGAAGTCCCAGGAGACGAAGAATCCGGAATATGACGACTATAAGGTCGTTTTCGAGTCGGACGATCTTCTTCTCGTGAACAAGCGTCAGGGACTTGCTGTTCATGGCGGCAAAGGAATGACCGGCGACTGCCTGATCGATATTCTACGGAAAGACCAGCACAATCCTTCACTCGATCTTTGCCACCGAATCGATATGAATACCGGAGGGATCATCCTCACGGCCAAGAATAAAAAGAGCCTCGAAGATGCCATCGCGCTTTTTAAGGCAGATCTGATCACTAAGCGCTACCGCTGCCTGGTACGAGGTGTCCCGTCCTGCGGAACGAATGTCATCTGCTGCGATGAAGCCATCATGAAGGAAGTTTCCGCTTACCTTGAGAAACCGCCGACGGGAAATGTCTTCATCCACGACATCCCGAAAGACGGAGATCTTCCCATCACTTCCCGCTATCGCGTGCTGAATGTCTATAAGGGCGCAGGTCCCGATGGCGAAGATGTTTCGGATATCGAAGTCGAGCTCGTTACCGGAAGGACACACCAGATCCGTGCACAGTTTGCCCATCTCGGCCATCCGATCATCGGCGACGGCAACTACGGAAGAAACCAGTATAATCTGCATTTTAAGAATCTCCGCGGAGGAAAGGTACGCTACCAGCAGCTCTTTGCCTCTACTCTCCTCTTCGGTAAGATCCCGAAAGATAACATTCATCACCGTCTCTCCGGAAGATCTTTCTCGATCGAGCCTCTTTATGACGTAAAACTAAAATAACTTCTTTATAAAGAAAGGAATAATAATATGAACCGTTTTAAGAAAATACTGACAAAGGCCGCCACTGCTGTGCTTCTTATATCCACACTCGTATGCGCGACCTCCTGTAAGACGACCCGCTACGAAAAGAAAGCTGCAGTGAAGCACCATGTGGAGATCGAGGTCGAAGGATATGGCGTAATGAAGGTCGAGCTCGACAGCGCCATGGCTCCGGTCACCGTCGATAACTTCCTGGGACTTGCCAAGAAAGGCTTCTATAACGGATCTACATTCCACCGCATCATCAAGGGCTTCATGGTACAGGGCGGTACCGCACCTGCCAACTGGACAGGAGATACGCCTCACAGCATCATGGGAGAATTCTCCGGTAACGGCTATAAAGGTAATACTCTCAAGCATCTCCGCGGAACTATTTCCATGGCCAGAATAGCAGATAACAACAACAGTGCCACATCGCAGTTCTTCATCTGCCACCAGGACCGTCCGGATCTGGATGGCAGCTACGCGGCATTTGGCCAGGTCACCGAGGGCATGGACGTCATCGATAAACTCGTTGAGGTTCCGTACGGTGAAAACGGTGCCGTGGAAGAAAAGGATCGTCCGGTGATCAAGGAGATCCGCGTCATCGACTGATCTAATAGATAGCGCATAAACGGAGGGGAGCCGGAATGCGCATCTTATTCTAATGAGGATAATGAGGTACACCAATGAATCTCGCTGAACTGAAAACAGGCCATTCCGCCAAGATACTGAAAGTAGGCGGTGAAGGCGCTCTGCGCCAGCACTTCCTGGACATGGGAGTTATCCCCGGAGCCGAGCTCAAACTCGAAAAGCTCGCGCCTCTCGGAGACCCGATGGAACTTCGCATCCACGGATACGAACTGACACTAAGACTCGATGACGCACGTCTGATCGATATTGAAGAAATCGAAGAAGAAAAGCCGTCCGAGGAAAGTGCTTTTCCCGAAGAAAAAGGCGAAAAGAAGAAAAAAGAGCGAAGGATCATCATCGCTCACCCGGGTCTTGGCGAAGGCGGTAAATACCACGTAAAAGCAGATGAGAATCCCCTTCCCGACGGTACCAAGCTGACCTTTGCCCTGGCCGGAAACCAGAACTCCGGTAAGACGACACTTTTTAACCAGCTCACGGGATCGAACCAGCATGTCGGAAACTTCCCGGGTGTTACTGTCGATCGCAAGAGCGGTGCGATCAAGAACAACCCGAACACGGAGATCACTGACCTTCCCGGCATCTACAGTATGTCCCCTTATACTGCCGAGGAGATCGTTTCCCGACAGTTCATCCTCGACGAAAAGCCCTGCGGCATCATCAACATCGTCGATGCTACGAATATCGAGCGTAACCTCTACCTGACCATGCAGCTCATGGAGCTCAATGTTCCGATGGTCATCGCGCTAAATATGATGGACGAAGTAAGAGGCAACGGCGGTTCCATCCTCGTCAACCAGATGGAGCACGAGCTCGGTGTTCCGGTCGTCCCTATCTCCGCGGCCAAGAACGAAGGTATCCACGAGCTGGTAAACCATGCCCTTCACGTCGCGAAATACCAGGAACGTCCGGGACGTCTGGACTTCTGCGATGAAAATGACCGGGGCGGCGCGATCCACAGATGCCTGCACAGTATCATGATCCTCGTGGATGACCACGCTAAAGCTGCCGGGATCCCGGAGCGTTTTGCCGCCACGAAGCTCATTGAAGGAGATACACGTATCCTCGAGAAGCTCAATCTCGACCAGAACGAGAAAGAGACCCTGGAGCATATTATCGTTCAGATGGAGGAAGAATCCGGTATGGACAGATCTGCCGCCATCGCCGACATGCGCTTCACCTTCATCCAGAAGCTGGTCGATCGGACCGTCATTAAGCCGAAAGAAAGCAAGGAACATCAGAGAAGCCGCAAGATCGACAAGATCCTCACCGGCAAATACACGGCGATCCCTGCTTTTATCCTGATCATGGCCGCCGTCTTCTTCCTGACATTTAATGTGATCGGTTCTTTCTTCCAGGGGCTCCTTGAAACCGGCATCGATAAGCTCACGGCTGCAGTTGATTCCGCCTTTGCCTCCTGGAACGTCAACGAAGTGATACGATCGCTCGTGATCGACGGTATATTCAATGGTATCGGAAGCGTCCTTTCTTTCCTTCCGATCATCGTGATCCTCTTCTTCTTCCTTTCGCTGCTCGAAGACTCCGGTTATATGGCCCGAGTTGCCTTCGTTATGGATAAATTCTTAAGAAAGCTCGGTCTGTCCGGCCGCTCGATCGTACCGATGCTGATCGGTTTCGGCTGTACGGTCCCGGGTGTTATGGCCTCCCGTACTCTGCCCTCCGAGCGCGACCGCAAGATGACGATCCTTCTGACTCCTTATATGAGCTGCTCCGCGAAACTTCCGATCTACGGATTCTTCGCCAGCACATTCTTCCCGAAGTACAGCGGACTGGTCATGGTCGGTCTTTACTTTTTCGGTATCCTGACGGGTATCATTATCGCTTTCCTCCTGAAAAGCACTGTTTTCAAGGGAGAAGCTGTTCCTTTCGTCATGGAGCTTCCGAACTACCGTATGCCGGGTGCGAAGAACGTCACCCAGCTTCTGTGGGAAAAGGCCAAGGACTTCCTCCAGCGTGCATTTACGGTCATCTTTATCGCGACGATCGTGATCTGGTTCCTGCAGTCGTTCGACACGGGACTGACGCTGACCGACGACTCCAGTAAGAGTATCCTGGCGCTGATCGCCGGAGCAATCGCACCGATCTTTGCTCCTCTGGGATTTGGTGACTGGCGTTTCTCCACCGCCCTGATCACCGGATTCATGGCAAAGGAAAGTGTCGTATCCACCCTGAACGTTCTGACCGGAAGTGATGCCATGGTACATTCACTTCTGTCTCCGCTTGCCGCCATGAGCATCCTGGTATTCTGTCTCTTATACACTCCTTGCGTAGCAGCGGTCGCCTCTGTCCGACGTGAACTTGGTGTGAAATGGGCATCTATCGTCGTGATCTCACAGTGCGCTGTCGCCTGGATCGTAGCTTTCGGTGTATATCAGATCGGAATGCTTCTGGGACTGGGCTGATTTCGCCAATATCACTTTCATTGTCTTTTTGTTAAGAATCCGCATTAAGAAAAATTGGTTTCCCGGATAAAAAAACTGATCCCGGCGAAAGATATCGGCGGGATCCAGTTACAATTAAATTTCCTGCATCAAAAGTGTGTCGATAATAATGCAAGAAGTTGTCAACAAGCGTGGGGGGCCAGAGTCGTGTGCGTCAGAAAGATGGCAAACTTTCTCTAACGGAGGCATTGGGGTTGTCTGTTCACACCGCCCCCTACTTAATTATATTTTATATTAAACTTGAAAATGCGATACCAAATTTTTGTACTTTATGTCATAATAATGGCGTAAGTTTATTATATCGCACAGAAGTGCCGGCGGAAGGGGTTGCCGCCGTAATATCAGCAGTTTCGACCGCTTATGACAGGGAGGCTATTATGGATCAGGATGTTAATAAGGAATTACAGAGGCTTCTTTTTATGCAGCGTGAGCGCCTGATGGTCCGCTCTTCTTATGAACACGAATTCGACTTTTATGATCTTGTGGCGACCGGCCAGCTCGAGGAAGTAATGCGTCAGGTCAGAGAGTATCACATCTCCGAGCTCCGCGGCGTAGGCATGCTTTCCCCTGATCGTCTTCGTAACGTCCGCTATCACCTGATCATCAGTATCGCCATGATTGCCCGTTACTGCATCAACTATGGCATGGACGTCGAGACATCCTATTCTCTTTCCGACATTTATATCCAGCAGTGCGATGCCGCGACTTCCACAGCGCAGCTTGATGCTATCCAGCAGACCTGCATCGAGGACTACTGCACCAGAATGCGAGCCCTCCGCCTCGATAACATCTTCAGTAAGCACGTCGTGCGTGCGATCGAATATATCTATAGTCATCTTCAGGACCGTATCCTGGTTCCGGATCTTTCCGAATACCTCGGATTAAATGACGCCTACTTCTCGAAGCTCTTTAAGAAAGAGACCGGTGTTTCCGTCAGTGACTTTATCCGCCTGAAGAAGATCGATGCCGCCAAGCATATGCTCAAGCACTCGGACTACTCGTGTCTCAGCATCTCACAGTTCCTGTCCTTTTCGACACAGAGCCATTTCATCCAGGCCTTTAAGAAGCAGACCGGCCTGACACCGGAAGAATACCGGAAAGACTACTTCCACAAGGCTTTCCCGAAAGACGCGAAGACGAAGCAGGGCGCTTCCCTTCCTGTCGAACACACCGAGGAAGAACTTGCAAAGCTTCTGGAAGAAGCAAAAAGGAAAAATCTCGCCACTTCTCCACGGACGAATACGGAGGAATAACAGATATGTCGGGGATGATTCTGTTTTTGGCCTCTTTTCTCAGCGTTTCGGCTCTCCTTCTACCGAAGGGAACCGAATTGCTCGCTGTTCTTCTGGCAGTGCTTCTCTTTGCCCTATCGAAGCAGAAGATCCCCACATCTTCACTGTATAATATTCAGAAAAAGCCGCTGATACGCTCGATCGCGCTCTCCGGGATCCTGGTCATCTACTTCATCATCAACTGCTACGGCAGATATGAGGATCTGAATATCATGCTCGCCATGATCATCGGTATCGTCCTTCTGCTTCTGTCCGTCCCGCTGACTTTACAGATCGGCGCGGCGGAAAAAGCACTTCCCGACCTTCCTTCCGAAAAGGATAAGAAACGAGCTGGCATGATCGGCTTCTCGCTGATCGTCGGATTTGTCACCGTCCTTATTCTGTCGCAGTCCTCTCCTCTTTATCCCTGTAACAACTGGTCTGACGCCAACTGCTTCCTGACACTCGGAAGGACACCTCTGCATGGCAGGAAGATGTATAGCGAAGTCTTTGATCATAAAGGACCTCTGCTATATCTCATCCACACCGTCTCCGCACTGATCTCTCCGGATTCCTTCCTCGGGATGTATATCATCCAGTCGCTGCTATGTGCGATGACCCATCGCTTCATGGTCAAGACCGCCGGTCTTTTTATAAAGAATGACCGTACCACATATCTTCTGTCCATACCGGCTTTATTCCTTCTCTTTTCGACCAATGCATATTTCTACGGTGATTCCACGGAAGAGATCCTTCTCCCGTTCGTGATAGCCGGCATCTATGTCATCTTTAAGTCTTTCCGGAAAGAAGAAGATCTTTCCAAAAGCGACATGGTCATTCTCGGTACCGGTGCCGCTTTTGCCTTCTGGATCAAGTTCACGCTCTGCGGATTCTGGATCGGTGCGATCTTATACATGATCGTCCGCCTCATCCGCAGACGCGAAGCAAAGAAGCTTCTGAAGTATGCCCTGTGGTTCTGTGTTCCCTGCATCGCCATTTCGATCCCGATCCTGATCTATCTGGCAGCTACCTCCACCTTAGGCGACATGTTCACCGTATATTTCTATAACAACATGTTCAGTTACCAGAGCTTAAACGGCGGTATCCCGATCTTCGGTAAGCTCCCTTACTCTCTGATCCTAACGATCATGAAGCTAGACACCAACCGCGTCATGGCCGCTCTGATCATCTCAGCGATCTTCTATCTGAGTTCCCTGAAGGATAAGAGGTATATCACGTTCTATTCGGTCACCTTCGTCACGACTGCTTTCTTCGTATTCTTCGGCGACTCCCAGATGTTCTACTACATCTTCGGGCTGGCGGCCTTTGCTCTTCCGGGCATTATCCCCTGGATCCTTCTTGTCAGAAAAGCACTGGCGCCGAAGGATTCCAAGCGTCTTCTCACGGTCATCTCCGCCGCGGCACTTGTCGCTTTCTGTATCTTCTCCTTCTCCGCGTCCTGCGCAACATTCGAGATCCTCACCAAGAGATCGGATCTTCCGTCTTATAAGTTTGCGTCATATATGGATACTTCGGAGAATGTCTCCATACTGAATTTCGACTTCCCGGACAGCGGTTTCTATTCCGCCGCCGGTTCTGTGCCTACAGAGAAGTATTATTGCAAATATAATCTCGACGATGTTCTTCCCGAGATCGTGAGCAGCCGTATCCAGGCGATCGCCGAGCGCCGCGTGGAGTATGTCATCACGAGGAATCACGCGTATAATTTCAAGAACTACGATCTGATCGCTTCGGCAGATCTGACCGAGATCGACTTTGACGGCGAGGTGGGAACCGATACCTACTTCCTTTACCGTCGAAATGAAGGAGAAGATAATGGATAAGCCGCGGCTGAATTCTGACTCTCACGATCGTTTCTCACTTCTTCTCATTGCCCTGACCTCGATCCTTCTGACGTCCTTCGTCTGCCCGTATGCGCCCTGGTTCCGCTACTGTTTTGAAACAGATGAGACCGTGTACCGTCTTGTTTCTCTCGGCTGGATCCGCGGAAAACTCCCCTACCGTGACCTTTTCGATCACAAAGGACCTCTCTCCTACGTTTTCTACTCGCTGGGTCTTCTGATCTCCGGCGGAAAGAACTGGGGTATGTGGCTCGTTTTCTGCATCGTTAACGCGCTCACGTTCACCACGATGTACAGAGTCTTCCGACTGAGATACGACGAGGATTTCTCCATCGTTTCGACCGCACTTCTGATGTTCCTCCTGACCTTCTTCAAGGATTCTCTCTTCGGCTCCTCCTCGCGTCCGGAAAACATCATCTGCATGTTCCTGATGATCTCCGCGTATCCCTTTGTAAAAGCACTCATCCGCTTCGATGATCTTCTTCTCGACGAGCAGAAGGAAACTCCTGTCTTTACGATAAAGGAGATGCTGGTCATCGGGCTATGCTGCGGATGCGTCTTTCTCATCAAGTTCAATATCTGTGTCTTTTATCTGTGCTTCATCGGATCCTATTTCATCTGGCTGATGATCCGAGGCCGCTGGCGCGAGTTCTTTTCACGAGTAGGCATCTTCCTCGCGGGACTTGTTTCCATCACCGCGGTCTTCTGCATCTACTACTATGTCAGAGGCGGTCTGTCCGACATGATCGGCACGTATTTCCTGTTCAATATCCGTTCCGGATGGACAGGGCACTGGCGTCTTCACATCTTCCAGCCGCCGATCCCGGTCACGACTCAGGCCGTCACGATCCTTCTTATCATCTGCGCGGTGATCGTTATGCGTTTTTCCTCGCAGAAGAATCCGGGACTCAAGCTTCAGAACACTGTCTATCTCATTCTCGGCGCGGTGATCTATTTCTTCATCACACTTCCTGAGATCTACTACTACTCATTTATCGTTATTCTCCCGATCTACATGGTCGGCATCTCTCTTCCCGCCGAGCTGATCACGATACGCGAGAAGTTTTCTCTTTCCAGACCGAAGATCTGTGCGATGTTTCTCGTACCGGTATTGATCTCATTTCTGATCAACTTTATCGCTATGCCTTCTGTACCGGCCAAACCTACCGAATTCGAACAGAAAATGGAAGTTTACGCAGAGGCACATCCGGATGCGACATATCTGTTCTTTATGAGCAACACATTTGCGTCTCCGATGTTCTACGATATGACCACGGAAGTTCCTTCTTTCCGCTACTTCTATATCCCGGCACGCGCCACGGACGAGATGGAGACCGAACAGCTCCGTACGATCGCCAGAGGCGAGCCGGATGTCATCGTGATCGAAAATCCTCAGGACCAGGATCCCCGCGTCATGCAGAGCTTCTATAGCTTCTTCGAGAAGTACGGATACAGCGTCTACTGTGAAGGGGACGGATATAAATACGACACCAGTTATCTGATCTACGCTAAAAGAGAGACTGTCAGCTGATCGTATCGAGCCATCTCACAAATTCCTGGAACAGCTTCACGCTTCCCCAGCAGTCTTTGATATCCCGGCCATATAGTTCTGACGCATCATTCGCATAGTATGTCTCCGTAAACTCTTCCCCGCCGATCGAGAACCGGAACGAGGCGTGATCCAGGTTTTGGGTCAGCGCAATCATCTGGTAGGCTGCTTTCTTCATCTCGGAACGATAGTATTTTTCAAGTTTACTATCCAGCGGCTCGCTGAAGATAATTGTCCATCCGTAGGGTTCTTTTTCCGTCTCCAGTTCATTGGTAAAAGCACCGATCTTATCACGGAGTCCCAAAGCCGAAGCAGTCCGGGAATTGGCCGACATATCTCCTACATACATATGTTTGGTGCCCCAGATCTGCCAAGTCTGATCGAGGATCGTTTCTCCGTCCTCCCAGACGATCGTTCTCTCTTCATCGACGAAGATCATGGCCAGCGGCGCATCATACGAATATGTGATTGTTTCCGTCTTCATTCCCTGATGAAGAGGGCTCTTCTTCACGATCCGGCTGGTGATCCAGATATCGCCGTCCTCACTCTCCTCAAACTTGATGTCCGAAATCGCTTCCTTATCATCAACAGGAATTGCGGTAACATGCACGTTCTTCCCGTCGACTTCTATATTGTACGTGACCTTCCCGGAATCACCCTTTTCTCCGATCATGTATGTTCTCGTCACGAGTACGCCAAGTATCAGAGCCACCACAGCCAGTACCACAGACAAAGCAATGACTCTCACTCGGGAACGGTACTTCTTCATAAAGTCGATGTGCTTTTTCTCCTCTGCCGCTTCAGACGGCGAAAGTGCTCCACCCTCTTCTTTTTTCATGGTTTCATAAACACTTTGACAGGCAGGGCAGTGTAAAACGTGTGCTTCGACCTCGCCATTCGTTACATCAGAAGTTAATTTGTCGATATAAAGCGGTAGAAGATCCTGTACGATCTCACAAGGCAGTTTTGTCATTTTTCCAACTCCTTCCTCAGCTTTTCTTTTCCGCGATAGTATGTCACCCTGGCCCAGTTTTCAGTCTTTTCGTGTATCGTTCCGATCTCACGGAATGAAAGATTTCCGAAGATGCGCAGATACATCACTTCCCGGTAGGGTTCCGTTAATGAGTGCAGTTTCTTGAGGAGCTCGACCCGTTCGGCCGATTCGACAAGTTCTTTTTCCGCAGACTGCACGGGAATGGCCAGATCATCGATATCCTCGTGCGGCGGATGCTTCCGTCTATAGGTAAGAAGTACATTCTTCGCAATACCGCAAAGCCACGTCGAGATCCTGCACTTGCCATCGAACCGGTCAATCGTCCGGATCGCCTGATAAAAGGTCTCCTGTGTCAGTTCTTCTGCCAGGTCGGCCTGATAGGTCAGTGACAGCAGATACTTGTACACCGTCTTCGCGTGCTGCTGGTAGATTTCATCAAAAGACTGCAACTTCTCACCTCCTTTGCTTCTCGTATGTGTATGCAGGAAAAACGGGATTCGTTACAGTTTTTTCCAAAAAAACTTTTCATAATTCAAAAAAAAGAGCCGTCTCTTTAGAAAAGACGGCTCTTTCTGTAAACTTACATACTATTTCAAAACCGGATCAGACCTTGGCGGTCTCGATCTCTTTGAGTGCAGCGGCGATCGCTTCCTCAGCAGTCATCTCAACAACTTCGGAACCGGCACGGAGCTTGTACTCGACCTTGCCCTCAGCTGCCTTACGGCCGACGGTGATACGAACCGGAATACCAATGAGGTCAGCATCCTTGAACTTAACGCCTGCACGCTCTTCTCTATCGTCGATCAGGACTTCAGCTCCTGCCTTCTCGAGTGCGTCGTGGATCTCTTCCGCCATCTTCACGACTGTTTCATCCTGGGAAGTGGTCGGAACGACGATGACCTGATATGGAGCTACGGACATCGGCCAGATGATACCGTTCTCATCGTAGTGCTGCTCGATGATCGCAGCTAAAGTTCTGGAAACACCGATACCATAGCAGCCCATGATCATGGAGTTCTCTTTACCGTCTTTATCGAGGTAGATGCAGTGGAGTGCGTCCGAATACTTTGTACCGAGCTTGAAGATGTGTCCTACTTCGATACCTCTGCACATGGACATCGGCTTGCCGCACTTCGGGCACGGATCACCTTCTACAGCGCCTCTTACATCTACGATACGGTCCGGTGTGAAATCACGGCCGATATTGACATTCTTAAAGTGGAAGTCTGTCTCGTTAGCACCAACGATGAAGTTCGTCATAGCAGCAACCTCATAGTCAGCGATCACTTCGATCTTTTCCTTCAGGCCGCAAGGTCCTGCAAATCCGACAGCCGCACCGGTTACACGCTCTACTTCTTCGAAAGAAGCGAGGTTCATCTCTGTTGCATCAAAGAGATTACCGAGCTTGGTCTCATTGATCTCACGGTCACCTCTTACCATAACGGCCACGATCTTGCCGTCGATGTTGTAAAGGATCGTCTTGGCAAATGCAGTCGGCTCAGACTTCATGAACTCCATGAGTTCCTCGATGGTCTTTACATGAGGTGTCTCGATCTTTTCCATCTCGAGCATCTCGACATCCTTCGGAGCCTCGACCTTCGGGCACGGTGCTTTTTCCTCATTTGCAGCATAATCGCATGCCGGGCAGTAAGCGATCGCATCTTCACCAACTGCGGACTTTACCATGAACTCCTGGGAGCCGGAACCGCCCATCGCGCCGGAATCGGCATCAACGAGGATATAGTCGAGGTTGCAGCGGTCGAAGATCTTGCAGTAGGCCTCTTTCATGTTGAGGTAAGACTTATCCAGACCTGCCTCATCGACGTCGAAGCTGTATGCATCCTTCATGACGAACTCACGGGAACGGACGACACCGAATCTCGGACGCTTCTCATCTCTGTACTTATGCTGGATCTGATAGAGTGTCACCGGCAGATTACGATAAGAACGGATCGTATCTCTTACTGCTTCGGTAAACGGCTCTTCATGTGTCGGACCGAGGCAGAACTGGCGTCCTCCTCTATCCTTCAGACGGAACATCTCCGGTCCGAATTTCTCCCAGCGTCCGGAAGCCATATAGGTCTCTGCCGGAAGGACCGCCGGCATGATAAGTTCCTGTGCGCCGGCTCTATCCATCTCCTCACGGACGATAGCCTCGACCTTACGATAGGCACGATAGCCCATCGGCATATAAGAATAGATACCGGCAGCGGCCTTACGCATCAGGCCGGCACGAAGCATGAGCTGATGGCTCACGATCTCGGCATCGGATGGTACTTCTCTCTGAGTGGACATGAAAAGCTTAGATACTCGCATGATTGATTCCTCTTTCGTCGCGCACATACGCGCATATATAAATAGATAGCACACAAAAGTATAATGATTTCATCTGTCAATGTCAATTTCACCGACTTTTCGAGCCGTCTCCGCAAATCCCCTTTCAAAAGTAGTAAAATGGACATAAGAAACTCCGGGCACTTGTTTCGTTCATAAAGGAGGCTTCTATGGACGCAAAAAAGACATGTGATATCCTGATCATCGGCGCTGGCGTCGTAGGCACTTCGATCGCCTACAGCCTTATCCCGTATGAGAAAGAAGTACTGATCCTCGAGAAAAACAACGATGTAGCCATGGGCGCCACGCGCGCTAACAGTGCGATCATGCACGCCGGCTACGACCCGAGACCCGGGACACTTATGGCCAGGCTCAATGTCGAGGGAAACCGTCTCTGCGAAGAGCTCTGCCGGAAGCTAAGTGTACCCTTCTCCCGCTGCGGTTCATTGGTTCTGGCTTTTTCCGATACGGAAAAAGCACTTCTGTCCGACCTTCTGGATCGTGGCATACGAAATGGCGTACCGGATCTTCGGATCCTGGATCAGGAAGAACTCCGGGAAATGGAACCGGGAGTATCGGAAGAAGCCGTTGCTGCCCTATATGCACCCTCTGCAGGCATCATCAATCCCTGGGAACTGTGTCTGGCCCAGGCGGAGGTCTTCGTTTCAAACGGCGGAAGGATCTTCTTTCACTCCGAAGTCACCAAGATCGAAGAAAACGAGCCCGAAGCTCCATACCGTTATACAGTCACGACCGGTAATGATGCATACAGTACGAATACCATCATCTTCGCCTGCGGCACACATGCAGATGAAGTGCATGCCCTTATAAGTGAGCCGGATTTTCAGATCGTCCCTACCCGGGGCGAGTACTATCTGCTTGATAAGTCCGAAGGAAACAAGGTCTCTCATGTTGTCTTCCAGTGTCCGAATGAAAAAGGAAAAGGTGTACTGGTCGCTCCGACTGTTCACGGCAATCTGATCTGCGGACCGACCTCTGAGGTGTTATCGGAAGATATCGACGATACTTCCACCACCTCCGGCAAGCTCTCCGAGATCAAGGAAAAAGCCACGCGATCTGTCCGTGATATTTCCTGGCGTGATAATGTCAGAAACTTCTCCGGGATCCGCGCCAATTCGACATCCGATGATTTTATCATCCGTGAGATCCCCGGGAGAAAAGGAATCTTTGAGGCCGCAGGCATCAAGTCTCCGGGACTTGCCAGCAGTCCGGCGATCGGCCCGTATATGGTCGAACTGTTAAAAGAAAGCGGAGTAGATCTCCCACCGAAAGAAAATACATATACGCTCACCCGCAAGAAGATCCACTTCCGTGATCTCTCGAACGAAGAACGAGCGGAACTGGTTAGAAAAGATCCCTCCTACGGCCGCATCGTCTGCCGGTGCGAAGGAGTCACCGAAGGCGAGATCCGGGATGCGCTTTTAAGCCCGATCCCGCCCGTTTCCCTTGATGCCGTCAAGCGCAGGGCAGGAACCGGAATGGGCCGCTGCCAGGGCGGATTCTGCGGTCCACGAATCGTGGAGATGCTTATCGAAAACGGAAAGAACATAGCTGTACCTTGCGGAAGCACACCGCTTCCTCCTGCCCATCTTTCTATCGAGCAGGATGCAGACGGCTCGTATCTGTTCGTTCCACGGGATGCCGAGAAGGAGGTGGGATCATGAGCTCTTATGATATCGTTGTCATCGGCGGCGGGCCGGCAGGCCTGGCAGCCGCCAAAAGTGCAGCAGATAACGGCTGCACCTCGATCCTTCTCATCGAACGTGACACGAAGCTCGGCGGGATCTTAAACCAGTGTATCCATAACGGCTTCGGTCTTTCCCACTTCGGTGAAGAGCTCACCGGCCCGGAATATGCTTTTCGGGCATATGAAGAATTAAGAAACACCGTGGATTCGCTAAGTGATCAGGCTCCCGGGAAGAATACTCCGGCAGTCGAGATCCTTCTGGATACTTTTGTCATGGAGATCACACCGGATAAGAAGATCTATGCCATGAATAAAAAAGACGGCTACTTCGAGATCTCGGCGAAAGCCATCATCCTCGCGATGGGCTGCCGTGAAAAAGCACGCGGCGCGCTCTCGATCCCCGGAACACGTCCGGCCGGTGTTATGACCGCAGGACTTGCACAGCATTACGTCAACATCGACGGATACATGGTCGGAAAGAGAGTCGTAATCTTAGGTTCCGGCGATATCGGGCTCATCATGGCCCGCCGCATGGTCTTAGAAGGTGCCGAAGTTCTCGCATGTATCGAGATCGCCCCACAGCCGGGAGGTCTTGCCAGAAATGTCACGCAGTGTCTCCAGGACTACGGGATCCCGCTATATCTCCGAAAGACAGTCACCGCGATCCACGGAAAAGATCGTCTCACCGGCATTACGGTGTCGGAAGTGGATGAGAAATATACTCCCATCCCGGGAACAGAACAGGAGATCGAGTGCGATACTCTCCTTCTTTCCTGCGGCCTGATCCCGGAAAATGAACTATCCAGAAAAGCCGGTATCTCCATCGATCCGAAGACCGGAGGCCCTTTCTCTTCCGATGTTCATGAGACCTCTATCCCGGGCATCTTCGCCTGCGGAAATGTCCTTCATGTCCATGACCTCGCGGATAACGTGACGAAAGAATCGATCGAAGCGGGAAAAGCTGCGGCACTTTATGTGTCGGGAGCTGCTTCATCGACTTCTGATCAGGCAAAGAATAACCCGAAGGTCTTCCCCGGAAAAGTAGTAAAGCCTCTGGCTTCTGCCACCTCGGAAGATGCGAGAAACGGAAGTTCCGCCTCCGGGAATACCGACGGCGATGCGGCTGTTCAGCGCATGACCTGTATCATCTGCCCGCGCGGATGCACGCTCACGGTCACACTCGGAGATGATCCGAAGGTCACGGGAAATGCCTGTCCCCGAGGGGAAGCCTATGCCATCGCAGAGATCTCGCATCCGATGCGGACATTGACCACAACGATCCGGGTTCGAAAAGAAGATGGCACGATCGGCCGTATCAGTGTAAAATCTAAAGGCGAGATCCCGAAGCAGGAGATCTTCGATCTGGCCGGAAAGATCCACAGCACAATTGTTGATGCGCCGGTATCTGTCGGCGATGAGATCCTGCCGGGCGTGGTTGCCACCAGCGGCACCTGATCCGGAAAATGATACATCAGAATACTGAAGGAGGCAGCTTTGAGCACGAATTCAACAGAGAAAGAAATAACCCTTCCCTTAAAAGAAAAAACATCCGCGCGCAAGCCTCTTCTTCTGACCTGTCTT
Source organism: Clostridiales bacterium (assembly GCA_017961235.1). Lineage (GTDB taxonomy): Bacteria > Bacillota > Clostridia > Saccharofermentanales > Saccharofermentanaceae > Scatonaster. The sequence continues at coordinate 26,563 of JAGCXQ010000062.1, forward strand.
ATTTCCGCAGGTCTGACGGCCCTGATCGTTCTTTTCACTTATATCATCCTGGGATTTGCCCCGTTTGGGGATCAGGCCCTGATCTATAAAGACGGGCAGCAGCAGCTGGTCGATCTTCTGTGCTGGTTCAAGGATGTTCTGACCGGGAAAGCCTCGATCAGCTACTCTTTCTCCAAATATCTCGGCGGCAGCAACTTCGCGGTCTTCACCTACTATCTGGCATCTCCGCTGAACCTTCTGATCGTCTTTTTTCCGAAGTCCCAGGCATCTGCTTTCATGAATATCCTGTTTCTTCTGAAGGCATCCCTCGCAGCACTCTTTGCCGCGTATTACCTCGGCAGGAGATTCCGTCCGGATTCCAAAACGAAGCACGGCCTCACCGTCCTTCTTGCGATCTCCTATGCATTCAGCCAGTACCTCATCGCCCAGAGCAACAACATCATGTGGCTCGATGGCGCATATATGCTTCCGCTCATGCTCGCCGGGGTCGAGAAGCTCATCTCCGATAAGAAGAGCACGCTCTTTATCGTATCCACTTCTCTCACCCTGATCTTCAACTGGTATGTCGGCATCATCGACCTGCTTTTTGCTGGACTTTGGTTCCTGTTCGAGTCAGCACGTCTTGCCATCACCGGAGATCCGGAAGCAGTGAAGCTGTCCTCAAAAGAAGTCCGCTCCTCCCATCCGGCGCTTTCCGCATTTGGCTTTTCGGTCCTGCGCTTTGCCATCGGATGCATAAGCGCGATCCTGTGTTCTGCCGCGGTCCTTCTTCCGACGCTCAGCATGCTCTCCGGAAGATCGTACGGCAAGTCCGGCATCGGAATGCTTACCGACTTTTCCATGATCGGCTTTGTCCCGAATATCATCAGTAACTATTCCTTCGGATTCGTCAGCGTAAAGGGCGGCGTCAACCTGTTTGCAGGTTTCTTCGTCCTTCTCGGTGTCGTTCTTCTTTTTATCGCTACGGGAAAAGCACTCAAGGAGAAACTCCTCTATGGCGGATTTCTTCTTGTGATCGTCCTGTCTTTCTACTTCCAGCCGCTGGTGGCTATCTTCTCCATGCTTCGCGAAGTAGAGTCTCTCTGGTACCGCTATTCCTATGTCGGAAGCTTCGCGCTCATCTATCTGGCCGCGCTCTTCTACCTTAGTTCCGACAGGAAGAAACTGAAGATCTGGATGCCGCCATGTATCGCCGCTGTTTTTTCCGTCATCGTACTGCTCATGACAAAACCCGGCTCGCATACTACTTCCGAGATCATCTTCTCTTCGCACCTTTCTTCGATACTGCACCGTTCCCCGAGCATTTATACGGACACGATCATTTCGAAGCTCCTCTTCCCGATCCTCATCTCTTTGATCCTTTGTCTTGTCATCTTCGCAAGAAAGAAGAAGCCGGATCTTTTCCGCATAAGCGCGGTACTTCTTGCCCTTGCTGTCACCTTTGAGCTCACGCTCTCTCAGATGGTCCTTTCCAAGGTCTATGCCACAGCCGATGCTCCGGAGCTCGAGAACTATTCCGATAACGAGACCGCTCTTCTGGATAAGATCGAAGATACTTCATTCTACCGTATCGTGCAGACCACCTATCACAGCAGCCACCACGGTCTGGACGCCTCGTATAACGAACCTCTGGCCTATCATTTCCGCTCGGTGTCCTCTTTTGTATCGGCGCCGGATGAGAATTCCATCGCCTTTTTGGACCGCGCAGGTTATCCCGGTTACTACGATACGATCCCGGTCACGGTATCAGAAAACCTTGCACTCGACAGTCTTCTGTCGGTCAAATATGTGATGCTTCCTTCCGGTGATGAGAACAATGCCGGTCTTCAGAAGATCGCCTCGATCGACGGATTTAAGGATCTGTATCTGAACCCGTATGCTTTGCCCCCGGTCTTTACATTTAAGCAGGTCAAGGCTTTTGAGAGCACCCATGATCACGCTCCTGCACTCTACCTCAATGATCTTTACAGATATCTTTCGAATGTGGAGAAAGATATCTTTACGCCATCTGAATATACGAGTACCCGTATCGACAATCTTTCCGGCTCCGACACGCGTTTCCCGGCCGGAATCATCTACCGCTACGAGATCGATGCGGCTTCGGATACATGTATTCCTTACGCCAATCTCATCACCAACACTACATCCGGCGCACAGCTGTACATGAACAGTGAGCCGCTCACGATCTACTCGACAGATATGGCCCCGACCTTCATCCGTACGCATGCCATCAACGGAAAAGCTACCCTGGATCTTGTATTTACAGGATCTGACGCGGAGTCTTCCGAGGTTACCGAGGCCCAGATCTACGATCTCGATCTTACCGTTCTCGAGGAAGCTGTCGCCGCTGTCCGTAGTAACAGCGCGGAGATCACATACTCTATCGACGATACATATTCTCTCTTCGATGGTTCCTGCGATTTCGCTCTGATAACCGAGGAAGATGGAACCAGACTGTTCATCTCGATCCCTTATGCGGACGGATGGAAGATCAGCGGAGATTCTCAGGAGTATATCGTCGATCCTATCGATGGTGTATTTACTACGTTCCTTCTTAGTAAAACCACATCCAACATCAAGATGACCTACACTGTTCCGAGACTTCCCGCAGGCATTCTTCTTTCGGTATGTGGTATCGTACTCCTGATCGTAGTTACCTTTCTGGAGAGTGATAAGCGTAAAAAAAAGGTCCGTGTGACCGGACCATGTGATGATTCTCCGAATGATGCTGAAACAGATCAGAACTGAAACTCCCAGTAGAATTCATCACGTTTGCAGAAAGCGTAGTTATAGTCTTTCGTGCTTGCGTACTCTTCGCCGCCATCGTTTTGGGACTTAAATTCCCCGATCGCCTGCATCTTCTTCTGTACTTCCTCATCCGTCAGTGTGATCCTGGTGACATTATTCCAGTCCAGCGTTGTCTGCATCGTCGGGAAGGGCGTGCTGAATTCCGTGATCACGGCAGATCCGTCTGCATTATAGGTCAGATACTCCGGCCAGGTCGTCTCTTCTCCGTGGATCACGCTCTCGCAGAGTACCGGGTGGTACTCTCTCTCCTTGACGATCGTCTCGATCGTTGACTTCACCAGAAGGAATGCATACTTATGGTCTTCATGCCACTCGAATTCCGAGGTCGTATAGATACGGTCCGGCAGATTCGCAAGGATGTATTCATGCATATCTTCCGTAAGATCCCGACGGTTGTAATATCCATAGGAACCGCTGCGGAGGAAATGGTAATCAAACAGGTTCTGTTCCGGTACACCATATGTCTGATAGTATCCGCTGTGGGCACGGAACATCCCATCCCAATTGTCCGACTGCAGGATCGTCCCCAGCGTCAGATCTCCATATCCGAGGAAGGTGATATCCGATTCTTCCACACCTAAGCGTTTTAGAGCATTTACACTTTCGGCATACCGCACCGGTGTAAGATCAGATCCGAAATAATCGCCGTTCGTCAGGAAAAGCACTTTCACGATATTTCCTTCTGCGATCGTCTTCTGGATCGTGCCGGCAAAGGCCAGGATCTCATCATCCTCATGCGGCGCGACGATCAGCGTGACCTTCTTTTCCGACTTTACCGAAGAAACATTGGAAACATTAATACTTCCATCTCCCGGGATATACTTAAAACTGACCTGTGCTTTTCCCGCATCAAGATGGACCGTCTCCGTGATCGTCCCCTCACCCTTCGGGAAGAAAGCCTTCTTGATGAATCTGTCATTGATAAATAAACCGTAAGTAGCATCTTCTCTGGAGTTATTATAGGAGATCGAAATATCATATGTTCCGGCCGTATCGGCTTCCAGTTCAAAGTCCCGCGTCACCTTTTTCGGAAGAAGATCCGCATCGTATTCTTTCACCTCGACCGAACGGAAAGATTCACCATTATTCTCAAACACTTCCAGTTCATCAAGATATTCGCCGATCATACCCTTACAGTATGCTCTTCTGTCGTCATTATCTTCAAAGAACGTGATCTTCCCATATACGCTGTTTCCTGTCATTCTTCCCTTATAAGTCATTCCTTCGGGATAAAACATATAAAGTCCGATCATACCGCCGTTATGCGTGTATCCATGCTCGGAAACATAGCCGTCTATATCGATCGTACAGTTCACGATATCCGGATAACCTGCGCCGCAGATACCGCCCATAAACTGCTCGTCTTTGGTGGTTCTGTCTGTATCGATGCAGACCAGTGTGACATCTGTCTGCACCCCGGTAAAAGAACCTTGCCCGTAGCCGACAACACCGCCGACACCGAACATGCGGTCATGCGCACGAAGATAGACATCCCCGATCACATTGACATTTTCGATCTTTGAATCACTCATATAGCCGGCAAGAGTCCCGACGAAACAGGGCTCATCCGAAGTAATATCCACATGTGAATCACGAAATGTCAGATCCTTGATCTCCGCGTGATCCAGCGCATCAAACATTCCGGCAAGCGCTGTGGAATATGATTTCAGATTTCCATCGTAGGTATCTCTCTTCGCATCTCCGGTCGAGGTGACTGTCAGTCCCCAGATCGTATGGCCGTTTCCATCGAGAGTTCCGCTGAAGGAAAAAGGGGTCCACTCTATATTGCTCATGTCGATATCCGATTTCAGGAGGAACTTCCCGTCCGGTTTTTCCTTAAGTTTATAAAGATCTTCGGAAGAACTGATCTTCGTATAGCTCATGTACTTGATCTTATCTCCCAGCCCCCAGAAGGCAAAGGCCATAAAAACAAGCAATCCCAGCACGGCGATCAAGACACCGGCCAGGATCAGGATATTCTTCCTATTGCTTTTTTTCGTTTCTGTCATAATGTTTCCCGTCCCTATTCGGATCTAAGTATCGGAAACATTATATCAGACTTTCGGACGTGCTACCTTCGCGTAGATCTCCGGAGCTGTCTCTTCGAAAAGATGAACCATCTCTTCATCAGAGATCACGGTAATACGGCCTTCATCATACTGCTTGTCGATCCACTCTTTCATCTTAGCGATGAACGGATCTTTCTTGCTGACAGTATTCTCGCCGGCCAGACGGTAGTAGTTATTGATCCAGCAGGCAATACCCGCGAGACCGGAAACATTACTTACAGCAACAAGCGGCGGACGGTCGAGGAGTGCCTCGGTATCGAAGATGTTATAGATCTCCGGATCTTTCAGAAGTCCATCCGCGTGGATGCCGGCCTTGGTCACGTTAAAGTTCTTACCTACGAATGGTGTCATCGGCGGCAGATCATAGTTTGTCTCACGGGAGATATAGTCCGCGATCTCAGTGATCACGCGGGAATCCATACCATCCAGTGTTCCACGGAGCTGCGCATACTCGAAGACCATCGCCTCAAGCGGTACATTACCTGTTCTCTCACCGATTCCCAGGAGCGAGCAGTTAACTGCCTGTGCACCATAGAGCCATGCGGTCGTAGCATTCACGACACCCTTATAGAAGTCGTTATGTCCGTGCCACTCGAGCATCTCGCAGGGAACGCCTGCATAATGCTGCAGACCATAGATGATACCGGATACGGATCTCGGCAGTGCGACACCCGGGAACGGAACACCGTAGCCCATCGTATCGCAGGCACGGATCTTTACCGGAATACCGCTCTCCTCGGAAAGTCTCATGAGAGCTGTAGCAAACGGTACTACGAAGCCATAGAAATCGGCACGAGTGATATCTTCGAAGTGGCATCTCGGACGAAGGCCTGCATCGATAGCATCCTTTACGATACCGAGATACTTATCCATCGCCTGCTGACGGGTAAGACCCATCTTATTAAAGATGTGGTAGTCAGAGCAGGAAACGAGGATACCTGTCTCCTTGATACCGATATTACGTACGAGTGCGAAGTCGGACTTGGTCGCACGGATCCATGTCGTGATCTCCGGGAATTTGTATCCGAGAGCCATGCACTGCTCGAGTGCCTCTCTGTCCTTCTGGGAATATACGAAGAACTCCGTCTGACGGACGATACCCTTCGGGCCGCCAAGGCGGTGCAGCATCTTATAGATCTCGACCATCTGCTCGGTGGTATAAGGAGCTCTGGACTGCTGTCCGTCACGGAATGTTGTATCTGTGATATAGATATTTTCCGGCATATTCATCGGAACTTTTCTATAGTTATAAGCGATCTTCGGGACTTCGGCATACGGGAACAGTTCACGGAAAAGCTCCGGCTTCTCGACATCCTGCAGTGTGTACTGGTACGGATCCTGTTCCAGAAGATTGCTCTTGTCACTCAGCGCGATATTTTTCATGTTGTGTTCCTCCTGCTTGCAAAATGATAAACTGCACGTCTTTGTGCGCATATATAGTAAATAGGTTTCGGGAGCGCTTGTCAACGGCAAAATCGTTTTTTCTACTTTTTCATTTCAACCTTCATTTTTTGCAAGATGATTTTGTCCAAATTGCATGAATGGTGATTCCGTTATCTAATTATTCTTTTAGAAAAAGAGTCTTCCGCTACCGGATTCCTTAAGCAGTGCCTGGATACGCTTCGGCATGATCGGATGGGTGCTCATGAGATTCAGTACGAATACGAAAAAGCCCCTGGTCTCACGGCAGTGATTGACATAATCCTCGACATCGACCTTCTTATACAGGTGCTTGCCGACCACCAGCGCGAGCATCGGCTCGACTCCGCTGACTCCGACCAGATGCTGTGCAACGCGGTCACAGCTGTATTCTCTGGCACGGGAAAGTGCGGATGAAAGGATCGGAATATAGTTCGCATAAAGGATACTGAGCTGATATAGGAAAGTCGCATGACGGAGCCGGATATGGCTCATCTCATGTGCGATGATGAACTTGATGCTCTCCAGATCGTGGTGCTCCAGATAGGCCACCTCGAAAAGATCAGCCAGAAGGACCACATACTGTCTTCTAAGAATAAAGGTCGAAAATGCATTCAGAAGACCGTTCTCCTGCGTCAGATAGACCTTTGGAGTCTTCTTCATACCGAGCCGTCTGGAGTACTCTTCCACAACAGCATAGATCTCCGGGAAGTTCTTTTCCGTGATGCGGATAGAATTCGCCCTGTACTGCGCATAGTAAAGATAGGCAGCGATCATCAGAGCAAACGGAAGCATGATCAGAACAACGAGCAGTTCCTGATGCACCTCCACAAACCGGCTTACGCCAAGGATCTGTTCTTTGAAAAAAGCACCGAACGACTGTGACAGCGGGCCCTCTCCATAGAAAGCCAGGATACAGATGATGATACCACCCACGAGCATCACGATGTTGAGGATGACCATAGTGATATACATCGGCATTTCAGCCTTGTGACGGAAAGCACGTATCTCCTGCTTCGTAAACGGTGGGAGGCCGCCTGAAAGTGCTTTTGCCTCATAAGCGGGAGAAGCACCTGCTGTCGTATTTAGTTGATTCACACGGTTGTCCATATTACTGCACCGATTCTGTCCTTCGATCAATTTGTACTATATTATGATATACTTAATGCATTCTTTTCTCAAGGAAAGTGTATTTACTAGATAAGCGAGGTCATATATGAGCAATTTTTCCATCGTCAAAAAGATCGCCAGAAAGAATATGTGCAACCGTTTGCTGATTGCGCTGGTTATTTTTCTTATCGGAGTCGTCATTGCTTTTATCGAGATCCCGAAGACCACAAGATATTTTCTTGCAAATAAGAACGTATTCTCCACTTCCTGCGATAATTACAAGAATGGAAAGTTCTATAAAGGTGAGCTCTACTACCTTTATGATTGCTTCGGAACCAATGATGACGGCGGATTCTATCTCGCGCCGGCGCAAAACGATGCCGGCGAAGACCGCTTCCTGATCGTGTTTATTCCGAACAAATATGAAGAAAAAGCCATGGCGATCATCGACCAGACCTATAAATGGATGGAAACAGGAGATGACAGCATACTGACGGAGTCGATCAAATGCAGAGGATTCCTCGACGATGTCGATTCCACCACGTACCGGTACTGCTACGAGTATATGGATTATGCCGGACTTCCCCAGTCTGCAAGAGATTACGTCTGTGATACCGAGTTCGTCTTCTACCCGGTAGAAAAGATCCTTCTTAGTGAGACCGGATTCTTCATCCTGATCATCCTGGTCATCTTCGGAGGAGCGGTCGCTACGGCAATTACCGCATTTACGAAGGGATATCTCAAGCCGCTGAAGAAACGTCTGGAAAAGGAAAATATGACCTTGAAGGATCTCGATGAGGAATTCAGAGACCCTATCTTCAATGTCGCAAATATCTATGTCAGCAACAAGCATGTGATCCAGGTGACCGCCTCCCCGAGCCTTCTGAAGATCGAGGATGTTATCTGGCTCTACCCGAGCCTTTCGGCGGTAGCAAGCGGCAGTCAGTCGATCTTCTACTCCTTCTTCTACACCAGGAACCATGAGTGTGTGAAGTATTCACTTAAAACTGCCACAACTGCCGAGGTTCTCTGTAAGTCCGTGCATTCGTTACAGCCCAGAGCACTGTATGGTTTTATCCCTGAGAATCAGAGCATGTATTATCAGCACTTCAATGAACTTGTCGATCAGGTGTACAATCAGACAGATGATACTCAGGAAGAGAGTGTCTCTGAAGGATCAGCAGAGATCCCTTCTGAACCGCAGGATGCTCCGGCCATGGAAGAAAATACACAGCCGGCAGCCGCCGATATTCTTACCCCATCCAGCGTAGCACAGAAAGAGGAGGATGATCTTTTATGAAAGATGGATTTTTACGAGTAGCCGCCGCCACGCCGAAGATCCGTGTAGCAGACATTGACGCCAATGCAGAGGCGATCATTTCCAGTGTAAACAGTGCAGATAAGGACTGTGCCCTTCTGGTATTCCCGGAACTCTGCGTGACAGGAAGCACCTGCGGCGACCTTTTCCGTCAGGAAGCTTTTGTAGAGAAAGCATGGGAAGCACTCTACCGCATCGCAGATGAGACATCGGAAGCATCTTCCGTCTTTATCATCGGTCTTCCCGCCTATATCGAGGGAAAACTCCTGGATCTCGCAGTCGTTATCCATGAAGGCGTGATCCTCGGATGCAACGTCAAGCTCACCCTTACCGAAGAACAGTCCCGCTACTTCTCCCCTTATGAGATCAACGGTTCTTTCTACGACGAGCACTTCGACGATGAGATTTCCTTCGGCCAGCCGCTTTATTTCTGTGAGAACGACCTGTTCTCGTTCTCCGTTGTCTTCGACGAAGATCTTCGTGCACCGATCTCTGACGATGTCGATGCCGCACTTTCCGGATGCCACATCATCGCGGCACTTTCGAGCCGTCCTTATACCATCGGTTCCGATGAAAAGTCCGCACAGATCCTCTGTGCCCAGAGCAGAAAGCTCCACGCCGCATACATCTATGCCAATGCCGGATTCGGCGAATCCACCACGGACCTCGTCTTCGCCGGCACGAACTTCATCTTCGAGAATGGAAAAGAACTCGTACGAAGCGGTGCTTTTAAAGAGGGAACGATCTATACGGATATCGACCTCAAGCTCCTTGCTTCCGAGAGATTAAGAGACGACGCCTGGAGAACGGACTTTGCAAATTCCTCTTCTGAATCAGACTTCGATATCATCACATTCCCGATGGATCTGAATGAGGATCTTGATCTGATCCGCAAAGTCGGCAAAAATCCGTTTGCGCCGGAAGATAAGGAAGAGATCACCCGCCGCTGTGAGCAGATCCTCACCATTCAGGCGATGGGACTGGTCACCCGTATGACCCACATCAACAGTAAGAAAGTCATCCTCGGTCTGTCTGGCGGTCTAGACTCCACGCTGGCCTTCCTGGTCTGCGCCCGTGCCTTTGATATCATGGGCCTTCCGAAGAGCGATATTCATGCCATCACGATGCCGTGCTTCGGCACCACATCCAGAACGAAGAATAACTCCATCGAGCTGGCAAAAGCATATGGCGCCAAGATCGATGAGATCTCCATCAAGGACTCTGTTCTTTCTCACTTCAAGGATATCGGACATGATCCCGAAAACCATAATGTCGCATATGAGAATGCCCAGGCCAGAGAGCGTACGCAGCTTCTCATGGATCTTGGAAACGATGAAGGTTCCCTTGTCGTCGGCACCGGTGACCTCAGCGAGCTTGCGCTCGGCTGGGCGACCTATAACGGTGACCACATGTCCATGTATGCCGTAAACGGCTCTGTGCCGAAGACCCTGATCCGCCACATCGTTGCATATGAGGCAGACCGCGTCAACGATACACAGCCGCAGCTCGCATCTGTTCTTCGTGACATCCTGGCAACTCCGGTATCTCCGGAGCTCTTGCCTCCGACAGCGGACGGTACGATCTCGCAGAAGACGGAAGATCTCGTCGGACCTTACGAACTCCACGACTTCTTCCTCTACTATTTCGTACGTCTGGGATTCGCTCCATCGAAGATCTACCGTCTGGCGAAGGTTGCTTTTGCCGGTGAATACGATGACGCTACGATCTATAAGTGGGAAGAAAACTTCTTAAGACGTTTTATCTCCCAGCAGTTCAAGCGCTCCTGCCTGCCGGACGGCCCGAAGGTCGGATCGGTCGATGTATCTCCGAGAGGCGATCTGAAGCTTCCTTCCGACGCCACTTCCAAAGTATTTCTGGATGAACTGAAGACGGTACTGGAGTAAGTATGAAGCAGGAGAGAAATTTTCCCAAAGCTGTTGTCACCGAGAAAGCGGAATCCGCACTTAAGCGCGGCCATCCGTGGGTCTATGATACCGAGATCACTTCTTTTTGTGAAAAGAAAGTAAAAGACGGGATCTTCCCGGAAGACCTCAACGTTCAAAACGGCGCACTGACCGACGTTCTTTCTTCCAAGGGACGCTATCTCGGCACCGGCTTTCTGAGCTTAAGCAGTAAGATCCGCATCCGTATCCTCTCCGATAATGCGAACGAGACCTTCTCTGATACCTTCTGGCAGCGCCGCGTCAAATATGCGCTCGACATGCGAAGGACCGTCATGCAGGACGATTACTCCTGCTGCCGCCTGATCTTCGGAGAAGCCGATGGTATCCCCGGTCTTACGGTGGACCGCTATGAAGATATTCTTTCCACTGAGGTCCTTTCCTACGGTACCGAGAAGGTAAAAGACATCATCTACCGCGCACTCGTCGAGGAACTCGCCAAAGACGGGGTCACCGTCCGCGGTATCTTCGAAAGAAACGAAGCTGCTCTTCGCGAGAAGGAAGGTCTCCCTCTCGAAAAGGGCTGGTATCAGGGAGACTTTGTCGGCACACCTTCTTCTCCCCGTGTGGAGATCACTGAAAACGGGATCAAATATACGGTGGATGTCGAAAATGGCCAGAAGACAGGCTTCTTCCTCGATCAGAAATATAACCGTCTGGCAGTAAGCAAGCTCGCCCGCGGCATGAAAGTCCTCGACTGCTTTACCCATACGGGTTCTTTTGCCATGAATGCGGCAAAAGGCGGAGCAGCACATGTCACCGCCGTGGATGTTTCCCAGTTTGCCGTAGATACTGCTGCCGAGAATGCAAAGATCAACGGTCTTTCCGATCGGATGGACTTCATCTGCGCAGATGTCTTTGAACTTCTTCCGAAGCTCGAGAAGGAGCACGCTGATTATAACTTCATCATCCTGGATCCTCCGGCATTTACCAAGAGCAGGAAGACCACGGACAACGCCAAGCGCGGCTATAAGGAGATCAACTACAGAGCCATGAAGATGCTGCCCAGAGGCGGTTATCTTGCGACCTGCTCCTGTTCACACTTCATGCCAAATGAACTCTTCCGGAAGATGCTTCTGGAAGCGGCCAGAGATGCCGGCGTGACACTCCGCCTGATCGAAGAAAGAAGAGCGGCCCCGGATCACCCTGTTGCCATGGCGATTCCCGAGACCGACTACCTTAAGTTCTATCTTCTTCAGATCGTATGATCCTTCCCACCCCATTTGCATCTTTTGCGATGAAGGAGGCACCGGCATCCTGAAGTTCTTTTTCAGAGCCGTATCCATATAGGACACCGATGGAAGCGATATGGTTTTTCACGGCACCTTCGATATCATACATACGATCCCCTACCATGATACAGGAACTGCGGATAACATCCGGATCCTCCGGAGAAATATCGCACATCGCCTGCCGGATCAGTTCTTCCTTGGTGTAGTTCACGTCTTTTAATTCCGGACCGATGACCTTCTCAAAGTACCTCAGGATATCGAAGTGCTCTACGATCCTCTGCGCGAAAAATGTTGGTTTGGAAGTCACGACATAGAGCTTTATTCCCCTTCCACGAAGATCCCGAAGCATCTCCTCAATACCGTCATAGAGCGGGGCATTATACATCTCTCCCCCGTTATAGTATTCACGGTAGTACGCGGTCGCCTGCTTCGCATCTTCCTCGGACATATTGCAGAACTGCATGAAAGACTGCACCAGCGGCGGTCCGATAAAGCACTTGATGCTTTCCTTATCCTCCACCTTATAATCCATCTTCTGAAGCGCATAGAGGATCGAATTAAGGATACCGAACTCCGACTGTGTCAGCGTTCCGTCCAGATCAAAAAAGGCATATTGAAACATTACTTTCTCTTCTTCTCTTTCTATACAGAATAACGGTCATCAGAAGGATGTCTTCACCAGGCATCTGTCATCGATATCACGGACATTTGCAAATCCCGTGCAGCTCATGACGAACCGAAGTTCATTATTGATACCGGTAAGGAACTTCGTCATGCCCTCGATACCGCCTTCTTCGAGAGAAGGGAGCATGGATCTTCCGACCGCAGCCGCATCTGCGCCAAGCGCCAGACACTTATACACATCCGCACCGGAGCTGATTCCGCAGTCAACGATGATCTTTACATCTTTTCCGGAAAGTGCCTCTTTGATCTCCGGAAGCACCATCATCGGCGGAACTGCATATGGAAGTCTTCCATGATGGTGGCTGACGATGATCGCCTTGGCTCCGAGATCTGCGCACTTCACGGCTTCTTCCGCGCTCAGGACACCCTTGATAAAGAATGGAAGCTTCGTGGACTCGATGTAGGATCGGATCATTTCCGATGTCTGTACTGCCATCTTCTCTCCGATAACGACATCCAGCCCTTCATTTCCGAAGATGTGATCGATATCCATTCCTATGCCAAAAGCACCCGCCGCTTCAGCAAACTGCATCTGGTCTCTTACTTTTCCATTATCCGCATACGGCTTTACAATACGTACTGTTTTTGCACCGGTATCGGCGATCTTCTGGAAAAGATCATTTTCCATCATACCGACAAAATTCAGTATATTCATGTTCTTCGCTGCGATGGAGTACTCCTCCAGTCCGGTCAGCTCTCTTCCCTTAAATTGCATCAGATGGGAAAAAGCCGGTGTCATGACAGGACTTTCAAAAGTCTCTCCGAATAATTCCGTCGATGTATCCGCTACTACAGAATCGATCAGGCGTTCCTTGATCAGAATACTGTCCATATACCTGGCCGTGATCTCATTTGCATCAGATATTCTAGTATATGCCATAAGGTGCCTCCTAAGAATAAATCATATAAAGAGTATAGCATTATCCTCACCTCCAAAAGAACTCAGATCTTGTGGAAAAATACTCTGATTTTGCAAAAAAGAAGACCGGCGTTTCCGACGGTCTTCCTGCTTGCAATTATAGGGGAATTCCCTTTATGCCCACGGGTTCGCAGCATCCGGTACACGGATCCCTACCAGGATGAACTGCTCCCACAGGAACCACTCACCGGTAGAGGGCTTCGTGCGAAGCTTGATCTGTCTCGGGTTGTCCGCGCCGCCGGAATTCAGGTTCACCGTAAGATATCCTTCGTTGATATTATCTCTGCTGTGAGCAAGCTCATACACAGTCACGGAATACGGGCGCTGCGGCATATAGTTGTTTTGCGGTGTCGCGCCATTCAGATAAGAGCGCGGTATATAGTCGGAATCCCTGAAACGGTCCGCAATAAAAGAGAGTTCATACGGAGACAGCGGCTGCGGTCCCTTCAGAAAATTCAGCATACGGATGCTCTCATCCTTATTGAACGGATACACACAGAGAGCTGCGACCGTAAGGGCAGCAACATCGAGAGGATCCTTCATGGAAGCTTCCGGAAGAGCTTTCAGCTGCTCCAGCGTCTCCGGCATCTCCTGGAAAACCACTGTCTTCTTCGGAAGTTCAGCGGATGCATTCGCTGCTGCGCTCTGGGCACCTGCAATACCATTTTGTAAACTGTCAAATAAACCCATAGTTATTCTCCTTTACGAAGTTTTACTCAGTTACGATCAGCGGTTGACCGGTCCTCTGTTGACGATACCGCCATTATTTGTGCTCTCATCCTTCCAGGATTTTCTCGTAAACATATTCTCGAGGTCTGTCTTTTTCTGTTCTGCCTGTGCGGCAATCGGATCGCCTTCCGCTGAGGCCGCAAACGGTGCAGCATACTGGGTATCACCGGAAACCGGAGTCGAAGGTGTGCCTACTACCGGTACCGGCGGTTCAGCAGGAGCTATATACTCAGAAGGAACATCAATTCCGGAACCGGCCGGCTCGCCAACTATTTCGGATGATCCGGGGTTAAACGGCGGAGGTTCCGGCAGTCTGTCGGATCCCGGGACCGGATCAGATGCGGATACGCCCGGCTGGAACGGCGGCGGCTCAGGGAGTCTGTCTTCCACAGGAGCAACAGGAGCTACAGGGACTGCAGGGACTTCCGGGACTGCTGGAACTTCCGGAACGGCAGGTACTTCAGGTACAGCAGGTACTTCAGGAACTGCAGGAACTTCCGGCAATTCCGATGTAACAGGTAATTCCGGCATCGGAGCCTGTACCGGAGTTTCAGCAACAGGAAATTCCGGAGCAGCCGGAGCTACAGGAGCTACAGGAGCTTCGGGAACAACAGGTGCTTCCGCGACCGGAGCTGCCGGAATGCTATCCAGTCTGTTTCCGCAGTTCATGCAGAAAAGATCACCGTCTCTTACGGGATTACCACACTTTAAACAATTCATAAAAATCCTCCTTCTCAGTTATAGGGTTATGATTGAACACTCCATTTTCTTCATAAATGCATAATACTCAGGTTTCATCGACTCCGCATTCGGTCCTTCAAGCGAAGCATACATGACCGTGCTTCCATCGATACTGCAATACGTGTTATATGTCATGAAATCCGACTCACTGGCAAAGGCGAAATACTCTTTTTTCTCGACGAACTCATTTTTCATCCCTGCCGTTTTCTCGAAGCTCTCAAAGGTCTGCTTTCTTGCATTCAGGATATCCTCAAAGTATTTCTGTGCTGCACTTGAGTTTTCAAACTGGATGACCAGCACTTCCATATTGGCTACATAGCCGCCCTCGTCCTTACTGTTCGGATCTGTTTTCAGATACTTAAACACAGACTTGATATCACTTCTATCAACGGTCGCATGGAACGCGAAGAAAGTCATGTCCTTTGATCTCACTTCGGTAAATACACCGTCTTTAAAATCCGCAGCATATTCATTGATCGAATACTTTGAATCGACCATCTTCTCATACTGTTCAGATTCTGCTTTTTGCGCATGGCATGTCTCTTCCAGTGCGCTCTTCACATCACTGACCTTTGAACTGAAACCGTTCTTACAGGACGCAAGTCCCAAAGCTAAAATAATAACTGTTAAAAATGCTAATACTCTTTTCATATTCACCCTCATAAATCTTATCTATTAAATTTTATCTTTATACCCTAAATAATTCAAGCGCTGACCATATTCATCACTTTGTTCATCTTGCAAGGCCTCAGTGTAAAACAAAATGATGAATAATCGATAGAAAAAGGGGGCCCTCTGAGCCCCCTTCTATTCATTCCAGAGATATGTAAGCGACTTACGAACGGAGAGTAATGTCGTACTTCTCCTTCAGGTTCGAAAGGATCGTATTAACAAATCCATCGATCACTTCCGGCTTAAATTCCTCATCCTTCGGTGTGAAGACAACGCTGAATGCCAGACTCTTCTTATTTCCGAGCTGAGCGCCCTCGTAGATATCGAAGAGCTCGATCTTCGTGATGTACTCGCAGGAAGCAGCGATCTCTTTTTCGACCATTGCACAGGTGATGTCCTTATTCATGACGAAGCAGAAGTCACGTTTTTCCTCGAGGAACTTCGGCAGCGGGATGAACTTTCTGTCTTTGCCGTAGTACTTGCTCAGTGCCTTGAGATCGATCTCGGCAACATATGCCGGAACACGCATATCCATATCGTCACAGATCTCATAGAGCACCTGACCAAGATAACCGACGACTTCTCCATCGCAGAGGACTTTTGCGGTTCTTCCCGGATGCAGGAACGTCTTCTCATCGCGCTCGTAATCGAACTTCACATCCAGCGCGTCTGCGATGACCGCGACGATTCCCTTCAGGGAGAAGAAGTCTTCGCTTTCGCCCCACATTCCGATGCAGATCGTCTCGCGCTCGTCCGGATATTCCGTCAGCGGCAGGCTCTTCGGCAGGAACTTATTACCCATCTCATAGACACATCCGGAAAGGATGCCTCTCTTCTGGTTTCGGGCGATAGCGGCCAGCATCTGCGGCGCCAGTGTCGTTCTCATGAGCGAAAGGTCGATATTGATCGGATTCAGGATCTTGATCGCCGTACGCTCCGGTGCATTCTCCGGGAGCTTTAGCAGATCCAGGTCAGATGGAGAGAAGAAAGAATAATGTACTCCTTCAAAAGCACCCGCCGCACACAGTGCCCGCTTGATCTTCAGTTCGGATCTCTGCTTGAGGTTATATCCGCCGGATGTAACTTCTGCAGTCGGAATGAAGGTCGGAGTGATGTGCTCGTAGCCATACATACGGATGACTTCTTCTGCAACATCCTGATAGGACTCCATATCTACGCGGTATCCCGGGATCGCGATCGTCAGCTCGTCACCGTTAAGTTTCGGTGCGAAGTTGAGGTTGGTGAGGATACGTACGATATCCTCGTCCGGAACCGTGATACCCAGTACGCCATTGACCTGCTTCACGCTGACCTTAAGTTCCTTCGGCTCAACAGAATTTCCTGTATTGATATCAAACTTCGTGGCAGTTACCTTACCGCAGCCCAGCTCCTCGATCAGGTGCAGGGCACGCTTCATGGCCATTACGGTCGTATATTCATCGACACCCTTGGAGAAGCGCATGCTGGAGTCGGATACCTGACCCAGTGCCTTACTGCTCTTTCGGATATTGTCGTGTGCGAACTTCGCGGCCTCGAACATAACTGCCGAAGTGGAATCCAGGATCTCGGAATTAAGACCACCCATGATACCCGCAAGAGCGACCGGCTTCTTGCCGTCACAAATAACGAGATTCTCAGATGTCAGAGCGAATTCCTTCTCATCAAGAGTAACGATCTTTTCTCCTTCTTCTGCACGGCGAACATGGATCTCTGCGCCCTCCAGATAAGAGAAGTCAAAAGCATGCATCGGCTGTCCGAGTTCCTTTAATACATAGTTCGTAATATCTACGACATTGGAGATCGCGGAACATCCGACCAGAGACAGACGGCGCTTCATCCAGGCAGGAGACTCAGCGATCTTGACATCAGATACATAGTGGCCGATATATCTCGGGCACAGATCCGGAGCAGAGACACGGATATCAAACGGAACCGTGACGTCTGACTCTGTATAGTCGAGCGCAGGCTCCTTGAGCGGCTGGCCGAGAACGGCAGCAACCTCACGGGCAATACCGAAGATGCTCTGGCAGTCCGGACGGTTCGCCGTGATAGAAATATCGAAGATATAGTCATCGAGGCCCAGGATCGGCTTGACATCCGCACCCGGCTCAGCATCATCCGGCAGAACCAGAAGTCCGTTATAGCCGGCACCCGGGAACATATCCTCATTCACACCGATCTCGACGCCGGAGCAGAGCATACCATAGGAATCGTATCCTCTGAGTTTGCCCTGGCCGATGGTCATCAGGCCTTCTACGGTAACGTGATCTTTTGCGGTCGCATATACCTGCGCACCGATCAGTGCCAGCGGATACTTACCGCCTGCTTTTACGTTATCCGCACCGCAGCAGATCTGCAGTGTGCCGTGAGATCCAGCATCGACCTGGCAGAGATGCAGGTGTGTGCCCTCGATGTCCTCACAGGTCTTAACAAGACCTACAACAACATTACTGATGTCGTGACCGACCTCATACTTCTCTTCTACCTCGAAACCACAGGAAAAGAGCTTCTCCTCCAGTTCATCCGGGGTAACATTGATATCTACATAATCTTTTAACCAGCTAAGTGGTACTAACATATGCTCTCCTCCTTATCAGTCATCGATCTGATCCAGTACTCTGAGATCCGATTCGAACAGCAGCTTGATATTGTTGATGCCGTACTTGAGCATCGCGATACGGTCGATACCGATACCGAAGGCAAGACCGGAATATACGTTACTGTCGATGCCGCAGCCTTCGAGCACTTTCTTATTGACGACGCCGGCGCCGAGAACTTCGATCCAGCCTGTACCCTTGCAGAGCTTGCAGCCCTTACCGTGGCACTGGAAACAGCTTACGTCAACTTCTACCGACGGCTCTGTGAACGGGAAGTAAGAAGGACGCAGACGTGTTCTTGTCTCTTCATCGAAGATCTTCTTTACGAACTCATCGAGCATACCCTGCAGGTCACAGAGTGTGATGCCCTTATCTACAACAAGTCCCTCCATCTGGGTAAACATCGGAGAATGCGTCGCGTCATCGTCGGAACGGAATACCTTACCGGGGGAGATGATCTTGATCGGCGGTTTCTGGTTCTCCATAACATGGATCTGGCCTGCGGAAGTCTGTGTTCTTAAGAGGAATTCCGGACTTAAGTAGAACGTATCCTGCATATCGCGTGCCGGGTGATCCTGCGGAATATTCAGCGCGGTGAAGTTATAGTAGTCGGTCTCGATCTCGTTTCCTTCGTAGATAGAGAAACCCATGGAACCGAAGATATCCACGATCTGGTTTCTTACCTGTGTATTCGGATGGAGCTTGCCCTGCTTGTGCTTCTTTTCAGGGAGTGTGATATCGATAGTCTCCTTCTCGTAGCGGGCTTTTCTCTCCTGCGCCTTGAACTTCTCGTCCATCTCGTCAAATTTACCCTGCGCCCAGTTCTTGATCTCATTGACCATCTTACCGTAATCGGCCTTGAGTTCCTTCGGGATCTTGCCCATCTCTTTCATGAGAGATCCGATCTTTCCTTCCTTGGCATCCATGACACTCTTCTTGTACTCATAGACACCCTTTGAACTGGAAATACCCTGAAGATCGCTCTCGATCTTACTTCTGATTTCTGAAAGTTTCTCTTTCAATTCACCAAGTTCCGCCATGTTTTCCTCCTGTTCTTTTTGCCTTAGGCATACAAAAATCCCATGACAACGTTTCCATTGTCATGGGACGAATTCACGTTATCCGTGCACCTTCGCGGTACCACCCATGTTCAGTCTTCTTCGGCAAAAGCACTTGTCCTCGGAAGTTCTGCTCTCATTATTGCGCCTTTAATGCTGCGCCTGCATCTGCTTACTTACGGTATTTCACGCCCTCGTCAGAAGCTCCGGTGTTGAAATTCATCTTGCGCTCTCTGTGATCGTGCTCTCAGCCGGTGACACGAATCTCTTCTCACAGGTTCTAAGCCAAAACTACTTACGCACCTTCATTGCATGGGCAAATTGTACGCTTGCCATCTCGAAAAGTCAAGAATTCAGCGTTATTCCGCTTTTTAATTTGCAGTTTCCGACCTAATAATGCAGGGTTCGTAGTGCTATACTGGTATCATCAAGCAAATTTGATGTTGCTGAACGGCCTATGGCAAGGTCATATTTTTCACAAGGAGGAATGGGGAAATGAAGAAAATTATCTCTCTGGTATTGTGTGCGTCCATGATGTCCTCTCTTGTTCTTTGCGGTTGTCAGAAGAGCAAGAACGAAAAGGAGACAAAAAAAGAGACCACTACTTCGGAAGAGAACACAGGCAAGCAGAGTGCCACTGATGCAGAGACGGAGAAAACGGAGGACACCACGGTTCCGAGCAGCCGTGGGGAGCTTCACTTTGACAAGGATAAGCTGCAGCAGCTGGTCGCATATTGCGATTCCAAAAAAGAAAGAGACAGCCAGACCTTAGGAGCATACGCAGACGGCATCCGCGGAGAAGTCATATACTCAGTTCATGCTGATCAGATCCTTTTCGCGTACGAAGCAGCAGACACTTCGATCACTCTCCATATCTATCCGGAAAAGGAAACGGCGAGCCTTACTTTTGATCTTCATTATGGAGATGACCGCTACTATGGCACCACACCTTCTAATATGGAGTTAGGCCTTGGGGATTTTGAATCGTTTATTGACAGTGTGATCATCTGCGATAAGAGTGTAGTCGATGTACACGATGATGCCGCGTTCGCTTCGAATTCTGAAACCATAGCAAAGGATATTCCTATCCTTTATTCCAGATTGATCACGATCGCAGAAAATGCTTTCCCCGAACTGGGATTCGGCCTTGAAGATCTTGGGCTCGATTTCGGCAGCAAATACAGGGACATTGATCCTGGACAGATAGTCAGTCAGGAGATCGAGATCGTAAATGATCACGTTTTCGTAGATGGTGTATGCCGTGACTGCAAGATGACGTGGCCTGAGTACTTCTATGAAACCGTCAAAAAAATAGATGGAGACAAAGGTGAATTCGAATACCTGGGGCATTCCATTGACGGTCAGAAATCTTCTTATAACTTCAGCGCCAGTGATACTATCTCGCTTCGAGCTGAGCACGAAGACGATGCAACTGTTTCATATAAACATATGGAGCTTCATGACGATGTGCACAGCAGTGAAGAATGGAAAGTCAATATCACCGAAAGTCGTGGAATGCTCAAGTCAGATCTTGAAGTGTCCTATGAACAGGGTTTTTATTCCACCGGAACAGGAGTTTCCTACAAATATGAGTATTATCTGGAATTGACTGCCGACGCCGGTGAATACGATGAAGTATTTTCCTCTAAGAAAGATTTCATCAAAAACTGCAAAGCCGAACTCCGCCTCTGGGAAGGTGATGACCCGGAGGAATGGGGAAAGAATCTCTGGGATTCAATGAGTGACAGCGAGATCAAGAAGATGTTCGATGAAGAACCCGGCAACACGTACTTAACCGAAGAAGAGTTCATCGATTACGTCTGGGAA
This sequence comes from Clostridiales bacterium, assembly GCA_017961235.1. Classification (GTDB taxonomy): domain Bacteria; phylum Bacillota; class Clostridia; order Saccharofermentanales; family Saccharofermentanaceae; genus Scatonaster. The sequence goes on from JAGCXQ010000062.1 coordinate 47,707, forward strand.
CGTTGTGAGAACGTTCTTGAAAGCATGGATTACAGCATGATCTGGCTGGATACTTCCCTTGAAGATGCGGGATTCAACTGGAAATAAGATCCATCATTCAGAAAACAAAAAGGAGTTGTCATCTGACAGCTCCTTTTCTTTTATTCTCTTACGAAATACCGAGTATATTCTTTTCCATACTCTGAAGGAGATCATGCGAGTCATCCTGAATGTCACTAAGGTAGCTGACCAGGATGCCCTCATCAGGAAGAACATAGCACTTCTGCTTCCATTTCCCGTTCAGGCTGAAGCCGGATCTGTACTTCCACAGAAAGAAACCGTACCCGCCTTCTCTGTTCATCTGCTGGATTGAAGAAGCCATCTTTACATACTCTTCCGAAATGATCCTCTTCCCGTCATATGTTCCGCCGTTATAAAAGAGCATACCGAACTTACTGAGTCCGGATACGCTCAGTTTCATACGCGACGCGCCATAGAAGTATCCCTCCGGAGATCTGCCATAGTAGAACTCATTTATGCCGAGCGGCTTTAACAGTCGTTCATCGATAAAAGCACCGGCATCCTGTCCGACAGCTTCGGTCAGGGCGACACCGACAAGATATGCGTTGATATTGCTGTAGTTAAAGGGCTTCTCTTCCGGATTTTCGAGTTTGCATGACAGGGCGAAGTCGATCCAGTTGTCCCCCTCCGCTGCGAAAGGAAATCCGCCGACCGACATCGTCAGAAGTCTTCGGATCGTGATATGACTGAAATCCGCCTTCTGTGATGCAGACATCTTCTCAACATTCTCTTTCGGAAGGTAGTCGAGCACACAGCGTTCAAGATCGATCTTCCCTTCATCATAGGCGATACCTACTGCGGCCGAGAGTACAGCCTTTGTTATCGAGTAGAGCTCATGGATGTTTTCCGTGTCCCCAAAGCTATGTGTAAGCACACAGTTCTCATAGACTTCCACACCATGGACCCGCCAGCCGTTCGTCGTTATATCGGATACAAATGCTTCAAAATCCATCGTCCAGAAGTCTCCTTACTTTTCCTTTTTCTCCTTTGAGAAAGCAAGCTTCGTCTTTTTTAGAGAGAATCCCAGCATGCCACCGAGAACACCACAGGAAAGGACTTCTCCGCCGAGGATTGCGAGAATGATCAGGGGAAGCGCCATCTCATCGGCATACGCGAATTTAATTACGAACGGTACGATCAGGGTATTCGCTGCGATCGGAGGAATCGTGCCGAAGATCGGGTTTCTATTTCTCAGAAAGTAAGTACCGATCGCGCCCAGAAGAGTGGCGATGCTTCCGAATATGATATCGATGATGATACCGCCGCCTAAGAAATTCCCGATCAGGCATCCGAGGAAGAGGCCCGGGATCGCCGCAGGCGTAAAGATCGGAAGGATCGTAAGCGCTTCTGCGACGCGGATCTGTACCGCGCCGAAGGAGATCGGCGCGAATACGAAGAGCAGCGCGACATAAAGCGCCGCAATAATACCCGCCTGGCAGATATAAAGGATACTCTGCCTTCTCTTCTCGTTTGCAGATCGTAAGGAGCCGCTTCCCATTACAGATTCAGGCCCTTCGCTTCATCCAGGCCCAGTCTGATGTTCATGCACTCGATCGCCGCGCCGGATGCGCCCTTACCAAGGTTGTCGAACTGGGAAGATACGACGATGCGGTCTTCGTTACCGGTAACGTAGATCTTCAGTCCGTCCCATCCGGAGAGAGAGTTTCCGGCAAGGAATCCGCTGGCAGCCGTCTCATCGTCTGCTTCCGCGACCTTGATGAACTTCTTTCCGGCGTAGTACTCGCGGAAGTATTCCAGAAGTTCAGAAGGAGTCATCTTCTTGCTGAGCATATCTGCATAGAACTGGCAGGATACGACCATACCGCTGTAGTAATCGTCGATGATTGGAGAAAAGAGCGGCAGTCTGGAAAGACCCGTGATCGCCTTCATCTCCTTGAGGTGCTTGTGCTGCTGGGAAAGTGCATATTCTCTTCCGGAAGAGAATTCGGAAGGACGGTCTTCGCTCTCATAAACAGCGATGGTCTTCTTGCCTGCACCGGAATATCCCGATAATGCAAAAGCACTTACCGGGTAATCCTTGCTGATGATCCCTCCGGCGATCATCGGATAGACCAGAGAGATAAAGCCGGTGGCATAGCAGCCCGGAACCGCGATCAGGCGGCCGTTGGCGATGGCGTCCTTATGCTTTTCGGAGAGCTCCGGGAATCCATATGCCCATCCCTCTTCCGTTCTATGTGCCGTCGATGTGTCGATGATCACTGTATGGTCATTGTCCGGATCCAGAAGGCCGGCAGATTCTTTTGCCGCCACATCCGGGAGACAGAGGAACGTAATGTCCGATGCATTGATCAGTTTCTTTCTCTCATTCGGATCCTTTCTTAATTCCGGATCGATCTTAAGAAGTTCGATATCGTCTCTTCCCTGGAATCTCTCGAAGATCCTAAGGCCTGTTGTTCCTTCACTTCCGTCAACAAATACTTTCGTTTTCATGTCATTTCCTCACTTTATATTCTTAAGATATGCCAGGATCGTCTCCACGGCGCCGTCCACGCCCACCAGATCCGAGTGTACACACAGATGATAGGTGGAGCTTGTGCCCCACTTCTGGTTCGTGTAATGGTTATAGTAATTGGCTCTTGCGGTATTCATATCATTGATGTACCGCTCCATCTGTTCGTCTGTATAATCTTTCTTCTCGACGGCCACCCGTCGCTTACGGGCGATCTTATACGGCATGCTCGCCGCGATAAAGATGTTGATACTGCCTTCATTCCGTAAAACGAAGTCCGCACATCTTCCTACGATCACGCACGGTCCTTGGGCCGCGAGGTCTTTTATGACTTTGCACTGCTGAAGATAGATCGCATCCGAGAAGTCCGGAGTATAGGACAGCGAGAAGAACGGCATGCGGGATCTTCCCTTTTCGGATATGCGGTGCGCCCCTTCTTCATTCCGCTCGATCAGCTTCGGATCCAGTCCTCCCTGCTCAGAAGAAAGAGTGATCAGCTCCCTGTCGTAAAAGGGCACGCCCAGACGCTCGGCAAGCTTCATGCCGATCTCATGTCCGCCGGAACCGAATTCACGTCCGATTGTGATCACTCTGCTGTTCATAGAAAAGACCTCCATGCCTTATTTTATCAGATTAGCGGAAGAAGAACCACGCGGAAAGCGTCATTACAACCAGGAATATAATATTCATCAGAGCGAAAAGACCGATGTACTTCTTCGTGTGTCCCGGCCGGAGCGTACGGAAATGGCTGAAAGTAATCAGGCTCGCCAGAGACGAGATCAGCGTACCCGTGCCCCCGATGTTTACGCCGAGAAGGAGTTCCTTATAGTTACCGGTAAATCGGGAAAGCAGAATTGCCGATGGTACATTACTGATCACCTGGCAGGATCCGATACTTACCAGAAGCGGAGATCTTCCGAGAAGACTTCCGACGAAGTCCTGGACTGCCGGGATTCTGGCCATATTTCCGGAAAAGACGAAGAACAGCGCAAATGTCGCCAGAAGGCCGTAGTCCACCTCGGTGAATGCTTTTTTATCGGCGAAAACCAGTACCAGCGGGATGATGATCAGTCCGACCCAGTACGGGATCAGGCGGAATACGATAAGAAGCGAGAAAGCAAAAAGCAGGAGATACAGCGCCGTCCTCTTCTTATTCAGCCCCTGTCCGGAATCATCCTTAATGACCAGAGGCGTTCTCGGAAGCAGGAAGCAGGCCGCCGTCAGCATGGCGATCGCCAGAAGAAACGGCGGGAACATGATCTTCATGAATTCCCCTGTCGGGATCTTGAAGTACGAATAAAGATACAGATTCTGCGGATTTCCAAAGGGTGTCAACATACCGCCGAGGTTGGCGGAGATATTCTGAAGGATGAAGATATAGGCCATCTTCTCCTCATTTTTCGTTACGGAAAGCGCAAAATACCCAAGCGGCAGGAACGTGATCAGTGCCATGTCATTGGCGATCAGCATCGATCCGATAAAAGTGATATATACGAGAGCCAGGGCCAGAAGCCGGAGATTTCCGGTCGTCACAACGATCCTCTGCGCCACGATACCGAAGAATCGGATATCCTTCAGGGCACAGATCACTGCGAGCGTCAGGAAAAGACAGGTCAGCGTGCGAAGGTCAAAGTAATGGAGATACTCACTATCCGGCGGCACGAAAAAAGACGTAACTATGGCAAGGAGCGCAGCGATACACACTACCGTGTTTTTCTTAAAAAACGCCACGATCGGATGGGATCTTTTTTCCCCTGCGGTATCCACGTTCTTCTCCTTTCGCATCCAAAGTCCTGTTGCCGGTATAGCCTGCGCGGGAAGAGTCAATATCTTCACGCGCCCGCGCTATTATAGCACCAAGGCATTTTATTAGAAATAGTAAAATGCACAAAGAAAAGTGGGCCGCCTCAATTCCTTGAGACGACCCATCTTCCTTGCGGGTGATTACGGGAAACTTGCGTTTCCGCATCGGAGGTCCCGCAATTATTGTGCTACAGACGTTGTCGGTTTTTCTACGGGCGGCTGCTCCGTCGGGCTGAGGAACACCACCTTATACTCACTGTGCACCTTTGCAAGTGTTTTGATAATGATCTCTTTGAGATGTGCTTCCGCCTTCTCATAGATACCATTCTTCTCTGCAGACTCAAGCTGCTGTGCCTTTACTTCGGACAGACGTACATTCACCTCATCTGCACGGATCGGATTAAAGATGTTATTGTCCTGCATGATCGTCACTTTCTCCTGCGGGAGATTGTTATCTACGACACTCGGCTTCAGCGGGATGGTGATGTAGATCTCTTTCTTCTGATTGTTGACCACAGTCTTCAGTTCATTGAGATCGTAACCGACCTTGATCGTGCCGGCATATACGATCTGGATCTTATGCTGTGTGCCCCAGATATCGAAATCCGTATAAGGGATCTGAAGATTATCGACTACATTGGCGGTTCCCGCGTAATCCTCGGAATAGGTCATCAGTTCAGCGATATCCTTAAGCTGCTCCATAACATTATCTCTTGTCAGGATGATGCCGTGGAATTTCTCTTCTTCCGCGATGATCGCCTCTCTGGATCCTCCGTTCTTCACTTTACCGGAGCGTCCCCATCCGAAGACGAATACTGCAACATAAAACATTCCGATGATGGCCATGAGGACGAAGAGTCTGTGGCCCCACTTTGAGAAGAAGCCTCTCTCCTTTACTCTCTTGCCATTTACATATTCATAGTTTCTCATAGCTTTTCCTCCTTCATCATTCGCGGACCTTCTGTAGCACAATTTATAAGTTCTCGCGATTTCGTGAGTTGTTTTCTAATACCCTTTACTCTTTTTTCGAGCTTTTCCCTCTTTCCAGCTCATGTTCTCTCATATTAATGATAAATGATATCGGCGGATAAGTCCTCTTTATTTTTTTAACAAATTTAGAAATAAACGTGAATGGCTTATTCCTTTTGTTCTGACTATAGTTTATAATCTACGGTGTCAAACAAAAAACGGTCCGCGATACATTTTAGGGGCGGCTAATTTGTTTTGAACTTCAAAATATAAATTGGAGCGGGAATATGGGAAGAAAATCGACGAAAGAAAACAAGAATATTTACCAGATCAGTCGAGAGGCGCAAAACCTTACGCGTGACGCTGCTTCTGAGAAACTGCAGTACATCTCGGCAGACCGTATCGAGAAGATCGAGAACGAAAAGACACTCCCTCATCCGGAAGAGATCCTGGCCATGGCGGACTGCTATAAGAATCCTTCCCTTTGCAACTACTTCTGCTCTCATGAGTGCCCGATCGGTCAGGAATATGTTCCTGAAGTAGTACCGAAAGAACTTTCCCAGATCACTCTGGAGATGATCGCGACTCTGAATTCCATCGATAGAAACAAGAACCGTCTTATCGAGATCACTGTAGATGGCAAGGTCAATGACGATGAGCTTCCCGACTTCATCGAGATCAAGAATGAACTGGATAAGATGGCACTGACCATCGACTCCCTGCGTCTGTGGATCGACAATGCGATCGCTGCCGGCGCTCTCAATAAGGAAGACTTTAACAAGTAATTTCAAATAACAGCACATAAAAAAAGAGCCCGTATGTCTCACTCATACGGGCTCTTTTGTTGAAAGTGGAGGTGTTTTGTTTTCCTGACAGACCCTTCGTCCGTGGAAGGTCGACTGATCTACCAGTCCGATCCGTCTGCTCAGCTGGGGGAATGTATGCATTGCCTCGCATAAGCGGATCATTTGAAGCCTTTTGTCTAAATCCATGAAGTCACATCCTTGCTTCAGTTACTGTTTTCCAATTCTTTTCGGTTGCCTTGAAGTTATTCTATTACTCCTTTTCGAAAAGTTACACAGCCATACGAAGTAAAATAAGCCCTCCTATTTTCTCTGAAACTGCATTTTAGAATGATATAATGAGAAATATAGAAAAAGAGTCGGGAGGAACGGTCATGAAATACGTATTTATCTCACTTCAGGAAAGCAGCAAAATCGATTTTTCCGGAGCGGAAAAGCTCGCAAAGACAGACCATCTGGTTTTTCTCTATGTAAAAGGCAAGAAGACTCTTCCCGCCTCTGTCAAAGAAGCGCTTACCGAAGTAAAAGCGGAGATCGAATATGTCGAGATAGCTAATACTTCCGAACTTATCCCGGTCCTGTCCTATCTGATCGGATTCCATGAAGCAAGCAAACACGATGTCATCGTGATTACGGAAGATAAAAGTAAGCTCCCGTCCAAGGTCGTAAAAGGCGCGAAGGTGTATAGTGCTTTTCGATCGGTAACAGGCGCGGCCTCTGCTTCTACCGCGAAGAAGACCACTTCTGCAAAGAAGTCCACCTCCTCGAAAACCTCGTCCACATCAAAGAAAACATCTGCGTCGAAGAAATCCACCACTGCAAAGAAATCGACCACGAAAAAGAGTACAGCGAAAAAGAAAGACGATGTGCTCGATGTTACCGACATCTTAAACACGATCGTGAAGAAGATGTTCTGAGATATCCCACGAAAAAAAGAAGGACCTCTCGTATTTTCAGGAGAGGTCCTTTTTGTTATCTTAAATCCTTCTTCTCATACCTGACATAGGCGATGACGACGCCGGCGATCATGAATACCATCCCGGGAAGAAGATACTTTAGTTCCAGATGCCCGCTCTCGATAATGTCCGCGGTATCTGTATAGGCGAAGGCAGAAACATACTTCAGAAAACGCGCCGATGTCGAGATATTCGCAACAATGTTTAGAAAATACATCAGGCAGGCCACTCCGATGCCGATTCCGAGTCCACCGCGCGTCAGGAACGACGAGATACCGAAACAGATCCCCGCGATCTCCAGCTGCATCAGAAGATACGCAAGATGGATCAGGAACAGTTCCTTCCAGAAGATCTCCTCTCCGATAGCAGCTACCGATACGACCGACAAAACCAGAACGATCGCATTGAGGATCAGGATGATCGAGAGAACGCTCAGGAGTTTTGACGTGATCACCTTCTTCCGGGAAACCGGATGCGAGAAGAGAAATTCAGCGGTATGGTCGCGTTCTTCCTTCATGAGCGCGGACACGCCCACGATCGCGGCGAAGAAAGCGCCGCCGATACCCAGGATGTTGCCGCACTCGACAGAGTAAAATCCGATGATCGTACCGAAATCAAGGCGGTCCATGCCAAATGCTTCCGTGAAATTACCCATCGAGGAGAACATTTCATTCACGTCGCCCATCTGCGACTTCATCTCCGGAAACATCAGGACACACGTTGCGATCAGAAGTCCGATCGCAAGGCTCCAGATCAGGAGCATTTTCTGCTGCATATGTATTTCTTGCTTTAGTACCGTCATTTTCTTTCCTCTCCCGCCTCATAATAATGCATGAAGATCTCTTCGAGACTCGGCTCCGTGATCGTAATGTCACGGATCTTCTCGCCTGCCAGGATGGTCAGGAGCTTCTGGATATCTCCCCTATATAAGAATTTCAGCTCATCTTCCCTGGCGTCTTCTGTATATGTGATGCCGGGGATCCCCTGAAGTTTTTCTCTGGTAAGCGAGCCGGTCACAGTGATCTTCCGTGTTCCCGTCTGTTCGAGGTCTGCGACCTTATCGGAAAGAAGGATACTTCCGTCCTTGATAAAGGCCGCACTTCTGCAGTATGCCTGCACTTCCGACAGGATATGCGACGAGAAAAAGATCGTTGATCCTTCTCTATTTTCTTCCGTTAATATCGAGAAGAATTCTCTTTGCATCAGCGGATCGAGCCCGGATGTCGGCTCATCAAGGATCAGAAGATCCGGGTGATGCTGGACCGCACAGACGATCCCGACCTTCTTTCTGTTTCCGAGCGAGAGGTCTTCCACCTTTTTCATCGGATCGAGATCGAGCCGCTCACAGAGCTCCTGTGCGCGCTTACTGCAGCTCGCCCCGCGAAGATCGGCAGAGTACCGGATAGCGTCTTTTACGCGCATCTTCGGATAAAAGAAGATCTCCGAAGGAAGGTACCCGATTTTACTTAATATCTTTTCTTTTTCATTTACGATGTCGTGTCCGAGAACCGTCGCGCCTCCGGATGTAAGATGAATAAGGCCGAGGAGCGTTCTGATCGTCGTTGATTTACCGGCTCCGTTTGGGCCGATAAATCCGAAGAAATCCCCCTCCTCCACTTTCAGATCCAGATCCACAATGCCTCGGGATCCGCCATAGGACTTCGTTAATTTCCTGGTATCAATAGCAAGTGCTTTTCCCATATTCAGAACCTCTTACTTCAAATACATTTTCTTCCAGAAACCGATCAGATCTTTGTAATCCGAGATGACCTTATCGATATCGATCGGCCCCTTGTGCTGCATCTGATAGAGATATCCTTCGGAGGCGAGATAGATATCCTGATACATCATCTTGAGGTCGATCCCCTCTTTAAAGACCGAAGGATCGAGTTTCGGAAGTGTCGTATTTGTGTGGAGTTTCGAGTAAGGTTCGATGATCTTTACGAGCTCGCTTCTTACTTCTTCATCATCTTCGTAGTAAGCCTTTAATGCAAAAGCACTCATATCCGGATACTTGCGCATCATCTCCGTCTTGGCAAGAAGCCCTCTGTACATCATCTCGAAAATGTCGTTTTCCTCATAGCATCCGGCACGCGTGACATACTGACGGGTCAGATCCTCTGCCGTTTTCATGAGAAAGAGATACAGTTCTTTCTTGTTTCTAAAGTAGAAAAACAGCAGGGATTTACTAATGCCGGCTTCGGCTGCGATCTCATTCATCGGACTTTTCCGATAAGAGTTATTCGCAAACACACGAAAGCCGGCATTTAAGATGCGGTTTTGTTTTTCTTCCGGGAGCTGGTAAAACTTCTCGTTCATGGTATTTTCCCTTTCCGTGATTCATTGACCGAATCGGTTAATACCATTTTTACGCTATTGACCGTTTTTGAGAAGACCCCTCCGTGAAGATTTATGCTTTTTCCGGATGGAATTCTTTTCCACTCGGAAGCTGTGGATCGGAAGAGGCACAGATCTGAAGTGTCATTTTCTGATCGATCGTACCGAACTTCGCGACGATCACGTTACCTTCGTCATTCTCACCATAGATAATGAGACAGGCATTATCATCCTTTACTGCCTTAATATGCATATTCTCATACGTGGAGCCGCCGCGCTTCACAGTAACAGCAGCCGGATCAGAGGATGTGTCGAAGCTGATCTTGATGCCTTCGTGGTTGTCCACATACTCACCCTGCCACTTCGCCAGGTCGGAAGATGATATATCACTCGTTGCCGGGATCGCCGGAACCAGTGTCATAAAGGCAGCCTCTTCTGCCGGATTATAAAGGATAAACGAACCCAGGCAGCCGTTTCTGTCGATCTCCTGATAGGCCTCGATCCATTCGATCGCCTTATCCGAAAGCTGGGAAACAGGTGTATTCGGAAGATAAAGAATGATCTCATCTGCCTTTGTAAATCCATACGGATCGCTATAGGTCACCTCTGCGGGAAGATCCATGTAGCGGTCGCTCTTCTTATCGAACTTCTCTGTCTCCATTGTCTTCACATGTGCGGAGAAAGAATATTCATTGACTCTCGTGAATCCATCGATAGTGCCGTTAAATGTGCACTGCAGCATATCATATCCATCACCATCTAAATTTGGTAAAGCACTTTCATAGCCGCCTGTAAATGTATTATTCTTGCTGTCGATCTTAATATCCGTGTACCAGCTGGTAAGCGCCGTAAGATGGCAATATATCTCTGCCGGAAGCGTAAAGGAATCATCCGAATAGATAGAATTGATGTCCTGATCCAGTTTTTTCATCAGCTCAGAGGGCTCTTTTGCTTCTGTAGTCTTAGCTGTCTCTTCTGACTTAGTCTGTGTGGGTTCGAGTTTCTCATGCTCCTCCGAGCTTACCGAACTTGTACTCTTTACCTTGGACTTTGCATCGTCTTTAACTTTGTTACATCCCGACATTGCAAGGCTTACAGCCATCACGCCGGCAAGAATGATTCTCTTTTTCATAGATACTATTCCCTCTATCTTTTCATTTTTTCCGTTCTACATTATACCATTTGAGGGAAAATGATAATGACATTTATATCACTTTCACAGCATCAGATCTTGATGCGCTGATAGTAAAAGCACGCCAGCTGAGTGCGATCACGAAGATCGAGTTTACTTAAAACGGAGCTGATCATGTTCCGCACCGTTCCTTCTCCGAGGAACATCTTCTGGGCGATCTCTTTATTCGAAAGACCCTCCGCTACCAGTTCGACGATTTCCTGCTCCTTGGGCGTGATATCATAGTCCTCCCACCGGAACGACTCGCTTCTGTTCAGAAGGTCAGGAAGTCTCTCTACGATCTTTCCGCCAAATACTGTCTGCCCGCCATAGACCGCACGCACCGCATCCGACAGTGAGGCGCAGTCCTGCTTGAGGATATATCCTTTCGCACCGACCTTCAGCGCCTGATTGATATATTCGTCATCCAGAAAGGTCGTCAGAAGGATCACTTTCGCCTGAGGATCGATCTTTAATATCTCGGATGTTGCCGCAAGTCCGTCCATATCTTCCATACGGATGTCCGACAGTACCAGATCCGGCTTTACTTCGGCAAAAGCACTTACTGCTTCGCGTCCGCTGCTGCAGAGACTGACTACCTCGATATCTCCGTCTTTTTCCAGAATGATCTTTAATGACTCCTGTACGAGTGGATCATCATCCACGATCATGATCTTCATTTAATCTTTCCTCCCTGCTTCGGTATCGTTACCGTGATATGAAAGCCGTTCGGTCCGCTCTGGATGGATGTTCTTCCTCCGACGGAGACCGCACGTGAATTGATATTATATAGTCCGATGCCGTGCTCCCCTTCGAGCGCGGCAAAGTCAGACGGACGAGAATACTCGGCAACCTTGCATTTGCCGTCATCGGATACGAGTACGCGCCAGAAGGTCACGTTCTCCACGACCTCCAGGCGCACATTCTTACCATTACAGTGTTTCGATATATTCGTCACACCCTCTTTAATGATTCCGAGGATCGCATTCTTCACATCATTCGGCACCGGAGACTCGATCGATGTACTGACAGTCACATCGAAGCGATCCTTGATCGCGGAGGCGACCTCATGGATACCGATTGAAAGATCGATGGAATCATCATGCAGTTCGTGTACCGAACGGCGGATATTCGTCATGGCCTCATTGACCGTGGAGCTGACCGACTCGAGGTAAGGCTTCGTCTTCTCATCCTGGTTGATGACGGAGATCGCCTGCAGCTGCACGACCGCTCTCGTCAGCATATGTCCCACGTTATCGTGTATCTCTCTCGCGATACGGTTTCTCTCGGAAAGAGTGGCATTTCTGATCTGCATATCCACGTTATTCGCGATCTCGTTTTTCAGTCTCTGGGTCTGCTGGGCATCGTAGCGGACAGCATCAAACTTCTCTGTCAGGAGTGCTTCTTTTCTATGCATAAATACGGTCTTCACCGCCATGAGTGCCGCCACCGGGATCAGTAATACCAGATACGATCTTACTAAGACAGCACAGGCACCGGCAAGAAGGATCACCTTGATCCACAGCGCTTTCTCAGAGGCGATCGACCAGTCGTTCTTCGATGCATTTTTCTGGCTGTGCCACTTCGTAAGCATCGCCTCCATTTTACTATCGGAAAACAGCCCGTACACACCTGCCGGAATTGCGATCGATGCTTCCGGTATCAAGAAAGACATCGCTCCGGCAAGGATCAGTACTCCGGCGCTTACATACTGATTCCGGAAAACCTCGGTTACCAGAAGGGCAATTACAATCCCCAGAACACAGGCCACTGTGAACTCGTTATTCTGAACGATCGTGTACCGGCCCGACTCTTCCCCGAACAGCAGAAACAGCGCTGCCACCGAAAGCCCGCACAGTATTAACTTGTCGATAAGTCTATAAACCATGAGAACATTATATCGCAAAAGTGACATACAATCCTATGCGCCGAGGACCAGCCGAAGACCTGTCTTTTTGATTTATGCTTTTCCTTGTCTTGCCTTCTTGATAACAAAGGAGATCATAATGAAGGCCAGTCCGAAGAGCACCTGTACACCAAGGGATGCGAAGATATTTCCGACGCTGAAGGTGTAGTTCATGCCGGATCCGGCATAGATGGTGTTCAGTACTTTTCCCGACCAGAAGAACGGGAGGAAGTGTGCGAATGCCTGCACTCCGCTGCCCATGAGGTAGAACGGTACGAAGATACCGCACAGGAAGCTCATGGAAAGACCTGCTGCATTGCAGATAAGGCTGAGTGTTCCCGGTGTCAGGTTGAAGTTTGAGATCAAGAGAGCGAATCCGCTGATGTAGAAGGTGGTGGTGATGAGGTTCAAAACAACGACCCATCCATACTTGCTCATCATGTCGGTATTACCTGCATAGACGAAACTGAAGATGGTGTAGATCAGAACCAGTACCACAGCACAGGTCATCAGTCCTGCCATCTGCGCCCAGGCCTTCCTTCCCGGCTTTACCGGCGCCGCTTCGATCCTTGCGGCAACAGTTTTCTTATTCGCAGCGATGATCGCGGAGGCGATGGACATGCCCAGGATCCAGAGGCAGACGAAGCAGAAGTAATTAAGGATCATGTAGGTCGCATATTCATTTGCATTCGTGTGCCGTGTTTCCTTCTTCTCTGTTACCACACCGAAGGTTACATCAGACACTGTCATTTCCATTGCTTTTTCCGAGGCATCATGGGCATTCATTCCCATTGCGCGATAGCTTCTGTAAATGTTTACGAAAGAATCGATATCATTGGCGAAGCTGAAGGTCTTACCGGACACCTGGCTGTGGGAGGAATAACTCAGGGAGATGTCCTCGCCGGCGTCGATCTTCTCCTGAAAATGTTCCGGTACTTCGATGAAGAAATCCGAGATGGAGAAGTAAAGGATATCATTGATGGACTCTTCCGAAGAAGTGGTGTCGTCCTCGACATCGCCGTAGTTGTCGATCAGTTTTCTGATCGCAGTGGAGAGCTCGCTTTTATCGTTATCACGGAAAAGCACTCCGAGATTATTGTAATCGACACTCTTTTCCGTCGGGCTCGCTTCGTTCTTGTCGATGATATGCGGAGCAGAAAAGATCATGGAAGCGGCATAAACAAACATGATGATCGATGCGATGATGACCGCGGCCTTATTTGCTTTTACCAGTTTGAAGAAATTCTTATAAAGCTGCATACTTTTCTCTCCTTAATTTCAGGATCGAGATCATCATGAAGACGACTGTCGCCAGACTGATCTTGATCATATTCATCCAGAAACCATTCAGTGTCGGATAGTTTACCAGACGGAAGAACGCGAAGTTCATGATAGTTGCCGGGTTGATCCGGTTCACGATCGGGCAGAACTTCTCCAGAAGTCCCGGGAGCTGCACGATCATCTCACCGCTTAAGAAAACCGAGATCATGATAAGTGCGGTCGCCTTGTTATCCCGCTGGTTCTCGTCTCCTTTTGTAAAGAGTCCGAACATGCATCCGAGGCTCATGGCAAAAAGGTTACCGACCAGGACGAACAGGATGATATGCGGAAAGCGGTTGCCAAGCGGCACATCGAAGAACCGGTTCATGACGGTCAGTGCGAAGAACGTGATCGCACAGGACAGTGCATATCTTGCCATGAAGGCCGACAGCAGGATCTTCCACTTTTTCTTTGGGGATACGCTCGTTCTCATACCGTAGCCGCTGAGGTTTCCCTGGATATCGAACACCGTATGGATCCCGGCTGTCACATTGAAGAACATTCCCATGACGATCGTGCTGTAGAAGTACCACAGATATACATTGGCGGAGTGTTCATTGTCGCCGAGGTAGGTGCTCTTCGGCTTCATCACCGAGATGGATTCCGTGATGCTCTTCATAACTGCTTCCATCTTATCCGGTGCCGTCATCGCCGCATCTTTCATGATCGTGTAGTTTCTTTTATACGATTCAGTGATGCTTCTTGCGACCATGAGAGTGGTCATGTTCGCGCCATCTCCGACCTTTACACTGACCGTCTCCTCTTTTCCGTTCACCAGGAAAAGCACCTCGAGATCTTTATCAAGGATCTTCTTTTCGGCTTCTTCCTGCGATGTGGTCTCTATCAGCTCGATGACCGCGTGGTCATATCCCATGCTGCTCTTTCTGACTTCTTCCGCATCCGCGAGATTTGTAAGTACTCCCTCGAATTCTTCTGCAAAAGCACTTTCCCCGGAATCTATGCGGATCATGGTGCTCTTTACCGGCTTGAAGTCGATCTCGCCCTTTGCAGGACCCATGAATGTGACATTAAAACATGTCATGAGAAGGATCGGAAAGGCCAGTGACCAGAAGATGTAAGCCTTGTCGCGCAGTGTCTTGCGCAGATAATATGTAAACATCATTTTTCCTTCCTCCTACGATCAGTCATCACGAAGTTCTTTTCCCGTCATTTCGAGGAAGACATCGTTCAGGGTAGGCTGCTCGGAATAGATATTCTTGATGCGGTAACCTTTATCCTGAAGGATCGAGATGACCTTGACCACATTGTTTCCGTTACCGGCTTCGATCTTCAGCATCTTTCCGTCGTAATCCACGCCGAAGATGTTATCCAGTTTTCTGATCTTTTCTACATCTTCTTCGGAGATGCCTTTTGCTTCGATCCGAATGATCTCGCTCTTTTTGATCATGCTCTTGAGTTCATCTACTGTACCTTCGGCGATCAGCTGGCCCTTATCGATGATGATGATCCGGTCTGCGATCTGCTCGACTTCTTCCATGTAGTGGGAAGTGTAGATGATCGTCGCACCGTCTTTTCTTAGTTTCTCGATACCTTCGAGGATCTTGTTTCTGCTCTGCGGATCGACAGCGACTGTCGGCTCATCGAAGAAGATGATCTTCGGTTTATGGGCGATACCGCAGGCGATATTCAAGCGGCGCTTGAGACCGCCGGAAAGCTTCTTCGGACGGAATTTCTTGAAGTCATTCAGTTCAACGAAGTCGATCGCTTCCTGCACTCTCTTTTTTCTTTCATTCTTATCTGTGATGTAAAGGCCGCAGAAAAAGTCGATATTCTCATAGACGGTCAGTTCTTCGAACACAGAAACTTCCTGAGGAACGACTCCGATCTCACTCTTCAGATCATACGCCTTCGGCGACATCTCTTTTCCGTGGATCGTGATCGTACCCTTGTCATATTCCAGAAGAGAAAGAATGCAGTTGATCGTTGTCGATTTTCCGGAGCCGTTCGGGCCCAGAAGACCTAAGATCTCACCTTCATTGACTGTCATGCTGAAGTTATCTACCGCGATCAGCTCTTTATAGCGCTTCACCAGTCCATCTACTTTAATGATCTCACTCATTTTCCTGACCTCATTTCTTCGTATGTGTTTTATCATGCGGGATCCATCCCGTTTCTTTCATGATCCCATTATCACATAACGGAGAAAGCGCGGTAAGTGAGCGCTATCACTAAGCGACATGACAAATGTCATTTTTATCCGCCGGCAAGTGCTTTATCTGCCTGTTCCTGAGTAATATGTCCTTCAGATAGCAGCTTATTAATGGCATTCGTCGTATATTCGATGTCATGGGTAGAGTTCTGTGCCTTGCTGTATTTCATAGCAAGCGTATAGTATTCCAGTGCTTTTGCATAATCTATGGAGACACCGTGCCCATAGTGATATGACCATCCGACATTGGCTGTAGACTGAGGATCCTGAAGTTCTGCACCCTTCAGCCACCATTCAAGAGCTCTTGCATCATCTTTCGTTCCGCCCTCCCCTTCGGAGAACATATAGCCGATCGCGCCATATGCGTTCGGCACTTTTTCTCTGGCCGCCACCAAATAGCAGTCCATGGTTTTGGTAAAGCTCTGTTCTATTCCATAGCCAAGTTCATAGAATCTGCCCATCTTATACATAGCATTTGCGTTTCCATACTCTGCCGCCTTCTGGAAGCACTTGAACGCCGTATCATATGTTTTCTGGACGCCTTGTCCATATTCGAACAACAAACCGATCTGATAATATGCATCGCCATCTCCTCTTGCTGCTGCCTCATTGAATAATGTTCTGGCTTTGACAAAGTCCTGTGGGACTCCATCGCCTGTTTTATAATTCATCGCAAGATTGTAATAGCCGGACGGATATCCCATTTCCGACGCCTTTGTAAGCCATTCGGCCGACTTTGCATCATCCTTGGAAGTATCTGAAGTTGCTCTATCATATACAAGTCCTATACCATTTGTCGAAAATGCCTTCTCATACCAATACGGGCTCTCGAGCGCCTTCTGATATAATTCTATAGCTTTATTTCCACTCGGGGCGGAAAGACCCGGGGCTGTACCTAACCGATACATGGACGCCACTCTGTTATACCCTTGCAGGCATCCGCCCTCTGCTGCCTGCTGGTAAAGAGAGAAAGCCTTATCTTTATCCATATCGACGCCGGAGCCAAACTCATAGAGCGTCCCTTGTCCGACCAGACCATAGAGCGATCCTGCATCAGAAGCTTTCTGGTAATAGGAAAGCGCCGTCTTATAGTGGTCTTCTTTTAGGGAATAATGTTGCGCCATATAGCCAAGCTTATACCATCCCTTGCCGCATCCGGCATCTGCAGCTTCCTGATAGAGTTTGGAAGCCTCGGATAAGTTAAGCTCTGTTCCTGCCCGCGCAAATAGATAATCATCTCCGCGTTCGACCTTCGCTTCCGCTTCGGTGATCGCCCAAAGCGAAGAAACATTTGCCGAAGGAGATATAAAATACCAGTATTTATCGGTATCTTCCACGAGGATGACACCATTTCTCTCCACACCGGACAGCGATATATCGGAGAATACGATCGACAGATCTTCCCCTGTTGCTTTCCATTCAGTGATCGTGCGGTTTCCTTCTTTGTCGTCTTCCCATCCCGCTGTTCCATCTTCATTCAGGATCAATCGGAAATTTCTTCCTTCCTGAATGATCGGGAAATTATTGACCGATCCGTTCTCCGGATGCGCTTCGGCCTTCGTCTTGATGGCAAAGCCTTCATATGTCCCGGCGATCCGGACTCGATCGGGATCAAGCGGCTCTGTCGTTTCCGATGTCTCGGGTTCTGTCGTCGTCTCTTTTTCCGTGGCTTCAGTCTCGGTCTCTTCTGTTATTTCCGAAGTATCCTCTGTCTTCGAGGCATTCTTTTTCTTCTTTTCACGGGTAGTTTCCGCCGAGGATTTACTGCAGCCGGACAGGAGCATGCCAGCAATAACAAATAGAGATATAAGAATCAGAAAGATATTCTTTCTTTGGATCTTCGTAGT
Organism: Clostridiales bacterium; assembly: GCA_017961235.1. GTDB lineage: Bacteria > Bacillota > Clostridia > Saccharofermentanales > Saccharofermentanaceae > Scatonaster. The sequence continues at coordinate 65,519 of JAGCXQ010000062.1, forward strand.
CATATATTCCCTCCTCCATATCGGATAGTACGGGCCGATGCTACAACGTAGCTTATAAGTTCATTGTATCGGATGGGAGTGCTTTTCTAAACGGGAAACAGGATATGTTTTAGATTTCTTTACAAAAAACACGATAATTCAAAGAATGATAAGTGAAAGCCGGAAGACAGGAATAAGTTCCTGCTTTCCGGCTTTTATGGGGGTCATATAATCTGCCCACCCGGCTCCCCGGGTGTTAAACAGTAATATCTTCGACTCGGACATTCGTAATATGGATCGTTGCCGTATCTTTATACTTACCCATATTGAACTCGAGACGTCCGTTGTTATCGTCCTTCTCATTCATGGCAAACTCATATTCAAAGGTCTGCCACTCGGTCGTCAGCCGGATCGATGTATCCGGGAAATAACGGATCCACCCTGCATTCGGCGCCGATACACACACGATGCACTTGCGGTCCTCATCCGCGCGGATATCAAAGGTGAGCTTATACTTGTGTCCTTTTCTCATCGGAAGATCCGGATGGACAAGCTGGACAGAATACTCCTCCGTACCACAGTTTGTCGAGGATATGATCATCTCTCCGTTCTCGATCTTCGCCGCTCCTTCGCCGCCATTAAACAGCAGGAACTTCCAGTCGATGTCATCTTCGAGATTCTCCGCTTCCGCGAAATTACCGTTTCTGATGAAGTTTCCGTCCGGAAGCGCTTCACGGAAGGGCTTTTCCGGCTTCTTGACATTCGTGTCGTACGAAGGCTTCTGATATACACGGACATAATCGATCAGGAACTCCGCCTTACTGAAATCCGTGCTCGCGTCCGGATTTCCCGGCCAGTTTCCTCCGACCGCCAGATTCATCTGCAGATAGAACGGCTGGTCAAATGGCGCCGGATACGGCTTATCCTCTTCTCCCTCAACAGCGGTGAACCAGTCGTTCACCTTGAGCACGAGTTCCCCGTCTGTGTAGAAACGCATCTCGCCCGGCTCCCACTCGACAGAATACTCATGGAATTTCGCGGAGAAGCTGTCTGCTCCCTTCTTCTCGATCGTGCCCTGCTGCTCGGCATGCGGCTCGCCATAGTGGATCGTGGAATAAGAGATCGAGGTATCGTTTCCCAGAGACTCCATGATATCGATCTCACCGCACTTCGGCCACTGACCGTAGTGGGATTCGTCCTTCGGCATCATCCAGATCGCCGGCCACAGTCCCTGTCCTTCCGGGACCTTGGCGGATACGACTACTTTTCCATATTGAAAATCACTCTTATTCTGTCCTTTGATCTTACCGGACGTATAGTAATCCTTTCCGTCCTTTTGTGTCTTAATGGCCTTTAGAACGAGATTTCCATCCCGCACGAAAACATTGTCGGTGGATGTCGTATATTCCTGCAGCTCGTTATTCGTCCAGCCCGGTTCATGCGGATCGTAGCTCCACTTGCTCTCATCCATCTTCTCCCCGTCAAACTCATCGTTCCACAGAAGATCATAGCCATCGATCTTCGGAACTTCAGACTTTACTTCAGAAGCCTGTGTATCCGAAGAAGATTCGTTTCCATCTTTTTTCTTATTTGAGCACGATGTCAATGGCAGTACCATCAGCGCCGCCAGAACGATACTCAAAAGTTTTGCTTTCTTCATGGTCCCCTCCTCATAAAGATAGATTTATTCTGCTTCCAACATACCAAGAAAGGCGTTGCCATTATTGCTTTTTCATATCTTTTTTTATCTTTTCATGCTACAATACCACTTAAAAAGCACTTGGCATTTGCGTTTTTTTGATGAATGAAGAAATCATGGGAGAAAGCCGTATGGGTACGAAAAGAAAGAAGATCTCATATCAGGAGTTTCTGCACAGGGAGTATGAGTTTTTCCATGCTCCGCTAGCCCCCGAGATGGACTTCTACGAGACGATACGCGCCGGAGACATGAAGAAACTTGAGACGCTGCTAACAGAACCCTTTCATGAAAAGAAGGGACTCGGTGTGCTCTCAAGTGATCCTCTGTCCAATCTGAAATACCATCTGACGATCACGATCGCTCTAGTTGCCCGCTTCTGCATCTCCGGCGGATTAAGCCAGGCTGAATCCTATAGTCTCAGCGATTACTATATCCGAATGACAGACGAGGCTCAGTCTCCGCAGGAGATCTCCGATATTCATAACGAGATGTGTATTCACTATACCAGACGCATGATCGACCTTCAGAGGAATTCGGTCACTTCGAAGTCCGTAAGTACCTGCATCAACTATATCTATGAGCACCTGCATACGCGCATCACACTGCAGACGCTTGCCAGGACATGCAGTCTCTCCGCGCCCTATCTGTCCCGTTTATTCAAAAAAGAAACAGGGTTTTCGATAAGCGAGTATGTATTAAGAAAAAAACTCGAGACGGCCAAATCGATGCTCTCTTCCTCGGACTATTCCATTGCCGAGATTTCCGCATCGCTCGCCTTCCCGAGCCAGAGCTACTTTACGAATCTTCTGAAAAAGGATACCGGTCTTACTCCGAAGCAGTACCGCGACAGAAATAACGGATCGATCCCGAAAGACATACGCCGCTGATAACTCAGATATTTGTATCTTCTACACCAGTCGGATCCCCGTGATGTTTTGTCGGCTTCTTTGTCGGATCTGTTGTTTTGCCGGGATCCTTTGTCTCTTTTCCTCCGGGAGCTTTCGTTTCCCTGATATCGTCTTTGCCTTTGGAAGATCCATCAGAAAGAGTATTCGCCGGATCTCCACCGATATCTATATCCAGCTCGTCAGGAGCGCCCGGATCACTTCCCGGTGCCTTGGTAGTTACGGAAGTGGATCCCGTTCCGCTTTCGGAAAGATCTGACGCCGGATCTTCTGTCCCGGAATTCTTCGATGTATCAGAAGAGTCTTCAGCGGAAGATATTGCTGAATCGTGAGAGGACATTTCACTTTCTGCTGTGATCTTTGTGTCAGAAGCATTATCCGAAGAGGAGGATGCCCCCTTTTTCTTCTTTCCTTTCCAGCAGGCAGATAACAGCATCGTGCCGGCAACTAAAAGAATCAGAACTCTTTTCCTTCTGATCATGTCTGTTCTCCTTTATCCATCAGAGATATAAGTGTCTCATAAAATGCGGGGCATTCCTTTTCCAGACGGATCGGGCGGCCTTCCAGGTTCAGGAAGCAGTGCTCGGATCTCGCGTCGCAGACAAGTTTGCCATCGGCATTTTTCATCTCATATCCGATCGTCAGCCGGACACCCTTACAGGCAAGGATCTTCACTTCGATCGTGATCTCTTCCGGAAATGTCGTTGTCCCTTTGTAGTGCACATCGATCGAGACGACCGGAGAGGCAATTCCTGTCTCCTCCAGTTTATCGAAATCCCATCCGATCTTGGAAAGATAGTCGACTCTGGCTTCTTCCATCCAGCGCACATAGTTCGAGTGATGCGTGATACTCATTTTATCCGTTTCATAGTACTGGACCTTGTGCTTATATGGTTCGATATTCTGCATCTTCAGTTCTCCGGTTTCTCTTTCGATTTCTTTCGTAAGTATAGCAAAAAGCCCCTCTTTACAAAAGCCCGCATATAAAAAAGACCGGATGCCAGTTTCCCGGCACCCGGTCTAGATCTTTAGAAAACAGAATTACACATCCACTTCATCGCCAAAGCTTGTGATGATCACATCTTCCGCATCAAAGGTTACAATTACCAGCTTTAATTCTTCATAGGTTTCCATATATCATATTTCTCCTTATCTTTCCTTGTTTACCGATGTGTCTTACTGTTTATTAAAGTAATTATCTGCAGCTTCGCCGAAACAGTACAGAGCTTTGCCGAGATATCTACCGTGTTCAGACTCCGCAAACTGGGATGCCAGCAGAGCATATGACATCGAGCTGGCCTTTACCGTAAAGCTTTCATCCGTGTTATTTCTCGTCACGGTAAAAGTATGTGGTACGACCAGATCTTGGGCAATGATATTCTTCACATAGAGTGCATACTTACCCTTACCGATCTTGACCGCCTCTGCCGGCTGACCATCTACAGTAAAGCTGTAATCACTGATCGGATGTGTATCATCGATCTTAAACGTCAGTCTCAGAGTATTGATGTACTGGAAATCTACATTCAGAGAGGCACCAAGACATCCCTCGACCTGATTCTCGGTTTTTACTACACCGTATTTATCAATTTTATCCTGCGAATACTCAAAATTATAAATTCCCGGATACCTTCCGAATTCAGTACCGTCATCATAGACAAAGAACCTGGTAACAGCCTCGCAGTAACCCTGTAAGTATGCTGCCAGAAGCGTCATCTCATCATAGGGATCAGAGGGATCATAAGCAGAGATAACATTTCGGATATACATCGCGACAGAATACCAGCACTCATTATCATCATATGCTGAAGTACCATTCGGGTGCACCAGCAGAACCGGTTCATCATTCTCATCCACCACTTTGACCGCAATATACTTCCTGTAGTTATAAAGATCTACAGGAACACGGAAATAGAGATTATCCCCCTCCACTGCATCCGGAGAGGAGATCGGTGTTTCTTTTATGATCTTACCTGTGTCTGTATCCGTAAATACGACCTTCACATTCTGGCTATTCTCTTTGAGATAATCAGAGAATTCGATGCGGAACTGCAACTCGATACCTGCTCCGAATACTACATCACCTGCACAGATCGTCGCTTTGCCGACAGGCTCCCATGCAGCAATTATATAAACTCTACCATCATGTACCGGCTCAGAAAAATCGAATCGGCCGATCCTTTCTTTCGTATGGGTATCCGGATCGTAACTATACTCATCCCATCCCAGGAAGATATAGCCTTCCCGAACCGGATCTGCAGGACGTGCGATCCTATCTCCCGTAGGAATCAGCAGCTCGGCATCTGTACTACTGAAACCATCACTGATCAGGACATACGTCAACAGCGCTTTGCAGTAATCACAGTGAGAATCTCCGTCCTCATCTTTATGTTCTTCACACGGAACGAGTTTCAGCCACTTATAATTCACGATATCATCATAATCCGTGCAAAGAGTCACACCGGTGGCACTTGCTCCGTAACCGTTCGTCACGTATGCTCTGTGCTTCTCCGGCAAACCATATCCGCACGAATATGTCGCTTGGTTGTCGTCCATATCCGCCTGCATCAATGCTTTGGCATCAACAGAATCCTGGCCTGCCTGCGCGAATACCGTTCCGCCACTGATATCGATCAACACTGTATTAAGGTGTCTTGATTCGGAAAGCATTCCGCTTCCGATACCGGGACCTCCATCTCCACCGGTAGCAGTAACCTCCCCTCCGAGGATCTGAACCATATTGCAAAGGCCGCCTCTTCCGCCGCCGATTCCTGCAGCGTAGCTGGCTCCGGTAGCCGTAACTGTTCCTCCGGAGATTCTTACTCCACATGCATTACTGCCATTACCTCCGCCGATTCCGGCTCCGCCGGCATCTCTAGAATAGGAACTACCAGAAACAGTACCACCTTTAATAATGACAGCATCCGGCTGTTGAGAAGGATCTACATTGGCACCTGTGCCGATACCTGCACCACCGTTTCCTTTGGCTGTAATGGAGTCTCCGCCACAAATAGTAATAGCACCATTTGCTTGTCCTGCGTCTCCGCCAATACCTGCATTTCCCTGACCGACATCATCTATGATCAGGATGATGCCTATCGTGTTAAAAATATCCGAGCCCCTGTATATCGTCAAAGAATTACCTTTATTGACCGATATACCCTTAAGTGGCTGCAGCGGCATAGTATTTGTCAGAACAAGTTTTACGTCGCCTTCCACCACGATACGGTCGGATATCTTCAGATATTCAGTATTATCTGCCACATACCATCCGCGGGTAGCACCGGTATCCGTCAATTTCGTAGATTCTTCGGTAATCACTTCGCATGTTCTGGTCTCCGCGGTACCAGATCTGCCTTCATGGAAGAAATTAACATTTTTCGTTTGAGATGAAGGATCAGCAAAAACCGAAGCCGGTATGATCCCGATCACTAAAGCAATGCACACAAGAAGTGCAATGAAACTCTTTTTCCTCATCTTCAGAAACCTCCTAAACCCCCAAGGATACAATTATTCATAATGCTATTTTAATGTATCCTCAGATCAAAGTCCACAAATCTGCAAAATCTTTTTACTTTCGTAACCGGGCAGCAAAAAAAAAGATACAGGCTGTCAGAAACCTGTATCTTCTTCTCCTGCCATATCACCGGTATAAAGAGTCTGTTTTTTCGTTTCGTCCGGATGGTTCTCTGATGGTTTCGTCGGATCCGTTTTTCCCGGGGTCTTATCTGTACTCGAACCGGGGCCCGGACGGCTTTCTTTTCCGGGCTCTGTGTTCGACGGCTGCCCATCATCAATCACATATTCTCCCGGCTCCGTTTCTTTGTCAGCGGACGTTTTTCCATCTGTAGAGGTCCCTTCCTGCTGCTGATCCGAAACAGAAATGTCTTGGGATACATCCGTCTCCATAGAGGTTTCAGTTGAAGGAAAAACTGTACCGCTTTGTTGTCCGGCATCATTGTTCTGTCCTTCAATCTTCTTCGGATCATCATTCAAGTTAAGCTCAGCTGTACCCCCGGAAATGACTTGTGATGTCTGAACCACATCTGTGTTCTTTTTTCCTGCTTTTCTTATCCACAAATAGCATAGAACCGAAACCAGGATAAGCAGACATACCGAAACTGCGATAATGACTTTTTTCTTCATCCGCTTCTCCATATTAGATATCTGCTAGCATCTGTCAGATACCATGTTCGTTTCCGCCATTGCCATGACCAGGATCATCATCATACGAGTCCGTAATGATATCCATATTCTCAAAAATGATCAATTCAATTTTTAAAGGCTGATATTCGTTTTTCATTGACTTGCTCCATCTCTCTTTTCAAAATATGCAATTGCATTTTTATTGTAGTAGTACATGCCTTTACCAAGCGCCATGTAGTAATCATCCCCGGTCTTTATGGATGTATATCCATAAGAAAGGCCGCTGGCTTTGATCGTGTATTCCTCTCCGCCTTTCTTCGCTATAGTGAAATTATACACATACGACAGATTCACGGCAGAAATATTACCTACTTCGATTGCATAGCCTCCTGTTGTGGTTTTGATCGCTCTGACTTTTTGTCCGTCAAGTTTGAATTCATAATCACCCGGATTCACACCCTCTTTAAAATAGAAAGTAACGCGCAGTGTATGAACATCTTCAAAATACATACGAAGAGTGATCCTGCTTATATCCTCCGGACGCGTTCCTTCAAATACAGGAGCATATGGATCCAGATCCGAATCGCCGATTCCTTCTCCCACGGTCAACTGAGCATACTGCGAATATTCATAACCATATATCACATCATGTGCCGTCATTGAGTAGAGGCTAAATGCGTGAGCAAGATTCTTCATTTCGATCGTCTTATATGTAAAATTATAGACGTTGCCTGCATATCTTGCCGGACTATATTCGAAACCGGAATTCGTATAATCCACATCATTCCCGGAGTGTAAAGATACTTTATTGCCCTGTCCATCGTAAACATTCATGACAGTGACTATGGCAGCATCTGTGATATTAAACGGATAGAGGATCTGAGTATTGTAGGGATATACCGGTAGAGAACCTTCTCCTACAGTGGTCCCGTCTTTAATATATACCTTTAAGAGTTCAACTCCGGTATTCTTCGATACAAATGATACATAAGCTCCTTCATCATCGAGCAGTCTCTTCGAGAAAGAGAACGTGTAACGAAGAGAAAGTTTTCCCTCGAAAATCACTGTCGCCGATCGCAGGATCGCATCTGCACCATATCCGCATTCTTTACATACATTCTTTCCGGATTCGTAGGAATGATTTTCCCAGACAAATTCAGTACGGCATTCCGGACAAGATCTAAGATGCTGCTGGGAAGTGCACTCAAAAGTGGAATTCGTATGCTTGCATACATTCATCGAGACATACGGTTGATCAAGACATTCCCTTACGTCTTTTGTAAAATGCTGCCCGACAATACCGTTGTCTTCTTCGTGGACCTGGATCGAAACACCCGGATCGATTGAAATTGAACTATCTGAGATCTTAGATGAATCATCCGAAGCACTGCATATCAGCGAGCTACCCAACACGGATACTGCTGTGATTTGAGCTCCACGGATCGATATACGGCATTTTGAGTAATCCGGATTCGGGCATCCATATCCATTTCCAATAGCAGCACCTTTCGCTTCAGCTTCATTATTACCGGGAGGAGCAATTGCTGTGACAGAACCTCCGGAAATGGAAATAACACCACACTGTCCGCCGGCACCGCCACCGATAGCTGCAGCATCCAATCCGGACGGATATGCACCAATAGTATTACAATCGATCATGTATATATCCGGGGAATCCGCATGGAAGCCACCACCGATACTTGCGGCACTATAGCCACCGATACATGTAAAACCTGAACGACAGAGAATAATAGAACCTGCTCCCGATGCAGAAAGATATGGATCTGATTCACTTACTGCTGCTTCATTTCCACAGCCGCCGGTTCCAATCGCTGGAGCGCCATATCCACCATAAACAGTTCCGGAAACACCAACAATCGTAATAGGACCATTCACTTCACCCTGATTGCCGCCGATTCCCGCACACTGGTTCGGAATCGGATTCCATGCACCAAAACTCGGAGTACTTGAACAATTATTGAATATCGAGGAATATACTTTCAAGGAACTTGTACTCGGAACATAAAAACCTCCAGTAGCAGCTAGAGTAGATGCCCCATATATTTCAGTATCATCGGAAAACGAATTGACAAACTCATCCAGAATGATCGTGACATCACCTTTGATAGTCATTCGCTGGTTGTAATGAATATAACCACGAGCAACATAGGTTCCTTCGGTAAACTCTGTTTCCTTACCCGTAAGGAACGTATAATCGGTTGTATGCTTCGTAGAACCATTTTCATTTACGTAGGAAATTTCCGGCATCGCCACATCAGCCATAACTGACATAGGAATGATACCGCACATCAGCGCAACACTGATCAGCAATGCGCAAATCTTTCTGAAGCTTTTCTTTTGCATGATGAGAAACCCTCCTAATAACCCAATACCAAAACTTCTCATAATGCTATTGTATTTCATATATAGGGTAAAGTCCATGATAAACCTTAAACATTTTCTACATAAAAAGAACAGGCCGTGAAAGCCTGTTCTTTTCAACAATTAATCCGAGTATAACCGGACTGCTTATCACCCGATCGGCTCGAAGTCGGCAGCGCCGTGCTTACAGAGCGGGCATACGATGTCATCCGGGAGTTCATCTCCTTCATAGACATATCCGCAGACCTTGCAGACATAGCCCTTCTTCCCTTCCGTCTCCGGCTTCGGCTTGACGTTCTTCTGGTAGTAAGTGTATGTCATGGTCTCCTTATCGCTTAAGACACGAGCCTCCGTCACCGAGCAGATGAACATGCCGTGGGTGTCAAGATCAACATAATCTTCGACCTTGAGGGACATGAAGGAGTTGATATACTTCGGCAGGAACACCAGCCCGTTATCCGCGCGGAGGATATTCTCGCAGTCCGCAAACTTATCGACATTTCTTCCGCTCTGGAAACCGAAGTTCTCGAACACCTTAAACGGAGCTTCGACAGACAGGCAGTTTACATTCATGACACCGGTCTGCTTAATGACATGATGCGAGTAGTTCTGCTTGTTGATCGTAACCGCAATACGGTTCGGTGTATTCGTCACCTGAGTAACGGTATTTACGATAAGGCCGTTGTCTTTCTTGCCGTCATTGGAGGTAACGACATAAAGGCCATAACCGATGTTAAAGAGAGCAGTCAGATCGTTCTTATTCGCAGTATCTTCCTTCTGCGCGAGATAGTCCTGGCAGAGTTCTTTTGCCAGAGCATCGACCTGGGCCTTCGACTCATCATTTAATGCCGACATGATCTTGACGTTATTCTCTGTGTAGGTGATGTTCTTGCTCTTTTCGAGCATCGCCTTCATGGTGCGGATCGCCTGCGGCGCCCAGGAACCGTTCTCGATCATGGCGACGGTCTTGTTCTGGAACTGGCGCTCGGTCAGGTGATGGATGAATTCTCTCATGAACGGGAATACATCCGCGTTATAGGTCGTGGTCGCAAGTACGATACGTCCATAACGGAAAGCATCCTCGACGCACTCGGCCATGTCTTCTCTTGCCAGGTCATTCACAACGACCTTCGGGCATCCGTTCTCCTTGAGCTTATTGGCCAGAAGCTCGACTGCTGCCTTGGTGTGGCCATAGACGGATGTGTAGAAGATCGCGATGCCGTCTGTCTCCACACCATAAGAAGACCATGTGTCATAGAGCTTGAGATACGGGGAAAGATCTCCGGTCAGGACAGGTCCGTGCAGCGGGCAGATCGTCTTGATCTCAAGTCCTGCCGCCTTCTTCAGAACAGTCTGTACCTGCGCGCCGTATTTTCCGACGATGCCGATATAGTAGCGGCGGGCTTCACATGCCCAGTCCTCTTCGACATCGAGCGCGCCGAATTTACCAAATCCGTCCGCACTGAAAAGCACTTTATCAAAAGTATCGTACGTCATGAGCACTTCCGGCCAGTGTACCATCGGTGCACCGACAAACTTCAGGACGTGCTTGCCGAGCGGAAGCTCATCGCCCTCGCCAACAACGATGCGGCGGTCTTCGAACTCCGTACCGAAGAAATTCTTCATCATCGTGAATGCCTTCTGGGAAGACACGATCTCCGCATTCGGATAGTTCTTCATGAAGTTCACGATATTCGCGGAGTGATCCGGCTCCATATGCTGGACCACGAGGTAATCCGGAGCCTTACCGGCCAGTGCTTTTTCCAGATTATCGAGCCACTCATGAGTGAAATTCTTATCAACGGTATCCATAACTGCGACCTTATAATCCGAGATCACATACGAGTTATACGCCATACCGTTCGGCACCACATACTGGCCCTCGAAAAGGTCGATATTATGGTCATTTACGCCTACATACTTAATGTCATTACTGATAAACATAAGTGCTTCCCTTTCTTAACTAAAGAACGGGCGTCCGCATCTCTTCTGCGGACGCCCCTCATGCTTCTTTCTAGGTAGCGCCCTCTCCGGCGCCTTCGTAGAATCAACCGAAGTATCTGTCGAGAAGGCCCTTCAGTGCTTTTCCGTGACGAGCCTCATCTCTTGCCATCTCATGAACAGTGTCATGGATCGCATCGAGATTATTCTTCTTCGCGCAGGTTGCGAGCTCTGTCTTACCTGCTGTTGCGCCGAACTCGCAGTCCACACGCCACTTGAGGTTCTCCTTGGTGGATGCCTTCATGTTTGCTTCGAGATCAGATCCGAGAAGTTCAGCAAACTTTGCCGCATGCTCTGCCTCTTCAAATGCAGCCTTCTCCCAGTAAAGACCGATCTCCGGATAGCCCTCACGGTAAGCGATACGAGCCATGCAGAGATACATGCCGACCTCGGAACACTCACCGGTGAAGTTTGCCTTCAGCTGGTCGAAGATGTACTTCTTATCCTCCTCAGAAATATCAGGATTATTCTTCACAGTCTCTGCATATACGCCGAACTTATGCTCAGCAGCGAGACCCATGTCTTCTTCCATCTTCTTAAATGCAGCCTTCTTTGCCTTACATACCGGGCACTCATCCGGTGCATCAGGTCCTTCATAAACGTAACCACATACAGAACATACAAACTTTGTCATACTCAATTTCTCCTTGTCTGATTTGATTTGAAAAGCACTCCCCGCGTCTTATGCGCCGCGCTCTTCATCTTCTTTACTGCACTCCGGGCACAGTCCGTCGAACTGGAGCGAATATCCTAAGATCGTATAGCCGGAAGTATCAGAAAGCATATCGGCGAGGTCCTTGACCGGCATCACGACATCCGCGACGCGCCCGCATTCACTGCAGTGCACGTGATAGTGCGGGAAGGTCTGGTGGTCGAAGTGATCCGCGCCGTTGTTGATACGGATGCGGAGAGCTTCGCCGGAATCGGCAAGCTTATTCAGAATACGATAGACAGTCGCACGCGAGATCGACGGATAGGTACTCTGCACTTCCGCAACAACTTCATCGGCGGTAGGGTGATTGCACATACGGATCAAAGTCTCGTGAACGATTCTTTTCTGAAGCGTATTTCTTTCCTGCATCCTGAAAACTCCTGACATAACAGCATTTTAGATCTTAGAACAGTCACCCTGGACCTCTGAAGATGTGTCCAAGTGCTTTTCTACTATTGATACTACATCCTAATAAGGATTATGTCAATAGGGCTCTTCACACATCTTGCAAACATGTGAAGAGCCCTGTAAATGCAGTATATTGCGCTGTTGATGATCCAAACGGTCAACCCGGCATTAGTGTTTGTTCCGAATTAATGCTTCCTCGTTACATCACGTTCATAAACGAGTTTATCGAAGTTCTGCTTCGCGATCGGATCCGTGATATATCTTTCCGGATGTGCATTAAATTCGTTCTTCGGAATACATGGATGATACCATTGTTCACCTAGGATATACCGCTTGAATACATCCGTTCTATCGAAAATAAATCCATAATGCGCAAGAATATCGTCGATCGACCACTGTAATTCAGTATCGGTATATGCATGAAGAACATCGTCCGGAATCACATACGAGTCAAAATCCTTCAGGAACATATTCTTTCCACGGTAGTCATCGTACGGAAGCGATCTGATTAAGTTTTCATCCACATCGCCCTCGGCATTATATTCTTTAATATTGTTTCCAACGACTGTCTTATAAAGATCCTCAAATGTATAGAAGCCGTTGATCTTCCAATTACCGAAAGAGATCGCATCGCCGGAAATATCCGTGGAATCATCATCGAGTTTTACCGTTCCGTCCGCGTAGACCTCATGGAAAGTAGTACAGCGGAAGAACTGCCTTCTGAACAGCTTACCATCGATATTTTCTTCTACCCAGATCTGATAGATCAGGCAGACATGGCTTCTGTTCTTACCCGGGTCAGACTTCGGAACAAGGACATAGCATCCGAGATAGTTCTCCATTTCAGAGGACAGCTTCTGGGAAGTCTTCTTGGACAGCGAGTCTTTCAGTTTATTAACCGCAAAGCTCTTCATCGCCGTCATCTGGTCCGGTGTAAGCGCACTCTGGTGATCGATATATGCCGGCGGAAGACCATCGACGATAATGATCTTCTCTTTGGTCATCGGACGGCATCCGTTCGCCTCGATAAAAGAGTCTGCCTGTGCATCGTTCCAGTTATATATGATCTTGATCTCATCACCGTTTGTAAGATTATCCGTTTTTGACAAGGTGTATGTAAACTGCTGCGCCGCCGGGATAGCCGGAGCACCCGAGACTTCCGCATGTCCGAATCCGTTAATGCCTGTCAGCGAAACATTCACTCCATCAAACGGGTCAAATGTCGAAACAGAAGGAAGGCCTTCCACCTTATTACTTACGGTAAAAGACTTCAGAATGACACCACAGTTCTTATGTGCAGCGCTTGCATCGAAGAACCATTCATAGTTCACAAGATCGCCGTTCTTCAGCTGACTCGACTTCGAGAGGCTGCCTTCCTGGATGCACATCTTCAGCTGTTCAAAATCCAGATCCGGATCCTGCGCCTTGACATCTTTCTCGAGAAGATCCCACTTCACATCCGCTTTCGCCTTTCCGTAACCGTCATATCCTTCGAAGGAGATAGTAATATAGTTTCCGTCCAGAACGACTTCGATATCGTCTCTGGGCTCCTTTACTGAATCCTCCATCTCATCCGTTTCATCTTCTATTCCGTTACGGTCCAGCTTGTTGTTCGAGTTCTTCCCGCTCTTCGGTTTCCAGTTCAGAAGCCAGATGATCGCGCCGGTACCCAGTGCCAGAACCAAAACGATGCTGACGATGGCAATGATCATTTTCTTATTGCTTTCTTTTTCTGCCGGTTTCCGATCCGTCTGAGGTTTAGCGGACACAGGTGTTCTCTCTGACCCGCTAAGCTCCAGGGCTGCGGTCTGCTCACCGATCGGCATCTGATTTCCGGGACGTACCGGATTTCCGACAGGAGCCACCCCACCTGCTGCAACTCCATAAGGCTGCGGGCGGTACTGCTGCTGTCCCTGATACGGCTGAGCCTGGTATGGCTGCTGCGGATACGGACGAGGCTGCATCTGCGCAGGATACATCGGTGCCGCATTCTGTGGTGCCGAATAGGGATTTGCCGGCTGTGCGGGAACGCCTGCACTGACTGCGGCAACAGGAGCCGCAAGAGATCCGCTGAACATCTGCTTCGGTGCAGAAAAATCGACCGGAAGTCCGGACTTTACGCGCTCAAGCGCCTGATGCATCTCTTTCGCCGATGAGAAACGGTCTTCCGGGCGAAAAGCACAAGCCTTCAGGATGACCTGCTGAAGTGCAGGTTCTGCAAGTACCGGCGGATTAAAGGTCTCTCCCCGCATTCTCTTATTAAATGCCTCAGTCCGCGCGACAGGATTGACCAGCTGCTTCTCATTTTCAATAAAGGGCATGAGTCCCTTATTAAGATACTTATAAAGAACGATTCCCAGTGAATAGATATCTACTCTCGCATCATAGTAGGTGCCGTTATATACCTCCGGCGCCATATAGTCATATGTACCTCTTTGCGAAAGGGCATTGGTCGTATCAGAGAGAGTTCTCGCGATACCAAAGTCACCCAGTTTGAAATCGCCGAAACGGTTGACGAAGATATTTGCAGGCTTAATATCACGGTGAATGATCGATAACTCCGCACACTTTTCAAGCGCACTGCAGATATCACATCCGAGCTTGATCACATCGACCTGTGTCATCGCATGTTTATCCGTGTACTGCTCCATAGTGGAAAGCAATTCCATACGGATAAAGATATCTGAACCGACACCGTCCGGTTTCTTAAATACTCTGTGATCTTCGATGCTGACAATATTATTCAGACCCTTAAACTGAGTCATGACCTGAATCTCTTTAACGAAATTCTTGGTGATGTTTTCATAATATTCCGGCACAGTCTCATCCGACATACCATCTGCCTTGAGCGCGGAAACCTCCTCCTCACTCTTAGGAATAGATATGATCTTAACCGCAGAATACTCTTTACCGAGATCCGGATTGTCTCTTTCTACCTTATATACAGCTCCAAATGACCCTTTGCCGAGAAGTTCCACTGGTCTCCATGCCGGCCAGGGCCAATTCTTGATTACTTTACCCAATGCATTACCCTCCTAATGTCACTTTCGCAACTATTACTGTTATATTATCTTTCCCTCCGTTTTGCAAGGCACGCCCTACCAGGTCCTGCGATGCGGCCACTATGTCTCTTTCCACTAAATATCTGACTATTTCATCTGTATGAACCATGTCCGTAAGTCCATCGGAACAGATCAGGATCGTATCTCCATCGTGATACTTCATCTTCGCCAGATACGGCTCGATCTTCATTTCGGTCTCAGGGATCCCGAGGTTTTGGAAAAGCGGCTTCTTGCGTCCCGGCGGAGCCTCGCACACATGATCGACAGAAACCTGCTTGACCATACCGTTTCGAACAACAAGGATCTTACTGTCACCGATATTACAGATACCGATTCTGTCATTGCCAAAGGCAACCATCGCTGCAGTGGTTCCCATCGAACCACGGTCATTTTCCTGGCTATATGCGCAGATCCGTTTGTTGGCGTCCATGCAAATGTCGTAAAGGTCGTGTTCCAGATCAGAGGAGAGTTCTTTTCCCGCAGCGGTTTCGGCAGCAAAGAGCGCCGCCAGTTCGCCGCTCTCTTCTCCGCCCATGCCATCAAACACACCGAGAATTGCAGGTGAAAGGCTGGAAAGCGAACCTTTCAGCGGATAGTCCGTCACCTTTACAAAAAGACTGTTATAGGTCTTATTGCACAGGAAGTTATCCTGATTACAGGGTCTCCACGGGCCTTTATCGCTTATACATGAATAGTTGATTATGTATCGTTCCTGCATAATTCCATTCTCCAATTCTTATTCACTCGCTTTTCACATATTTACCTTCAGAATACTTCAGCTTCAGTTCATAGGAAGCGCCCGATCCATCGAGCATAACGAGCGTGATCGTATTGACATCGTGTGTAGAAACATTGACAAAGCTTCCTTCACACTGGCTGGAATAAGACTCTCGGGAAAGGCCGATAATACGGGAATTATACTTCACTTTGCCGGAAGCATCCGCCGGCCAGGCCGTAATGTGGACGAAGGATTTTCCTCCATCATTTAATATCGTAAAAGTCTTAGTTTCCGGCTGCGAAGTTCCTTTATCCTGTGTAAAACGGTATGTATTGTATCCGTCCGTATGCCAGAAGCTGGTAACATATCCGTCCGCTGTTTCTTCCCCTGCTTCACGCACAGCCTCCGGGAAGCCATCGCCGTCAAAGTCATCGATGATGGGATTGCCCAGCCACTTCACACCCTCGACCGAACTCAGTGCAGAAACCAGTTCCTGTTCCGAGAGATTCAGCTTGACCGAGTGAAGTCTTTTTTTCAGGCAGGCATCGATCATCTGCTGGGAAGATAAGCGGGATCTGAGGATGCTAAGCGCATTTTCGCTCTTTGACTGAAGAAGATTATTTGCCTCTGCTTTTTCTTCATCAGTCAATTCTCTATCCATAAGAAGCTGATATGCCTTATCAAGCGTATCTATATCACTGATATTTTTATTCTCATATTCTTTCGAGCTCAGGAGCGTCTCCATGAGATTTACCACGAACAGGCTCTTCATTCCCAGGCCTTTGGCATAGTTGACCCATTCTTCTCTTGTGGGAAGGCGGCCGAGGAACATTTCAAAAGCATCCTTGACGAAGTAGAGCACATCCGCATTTAGAGGATCGTCACAGAAATCCTCATCAAATCCGATGCGGAACGGTACCTTGACCACGCCTGTAAAGACACCCTTACCACTGATCGTCATTTCAGCAACGCCGGGCAGAGTATTATTGGAGAAAGAGATCTCGTAATCCGTTCCTTCCACAAGTTCCGTTCTTTCGAAAGTAAGACCGGGATCGAAGACGACAGGCTGTGATGTATAGATCTGTGGTTTTACGGCATTCATCTCCACATTCAAGATGCTGATATGCTGTTCATGACGTCCGGTATCCTCCGTCATGGACTCCTCAGAACCTGCGCCATTCGTCTTTTTCTTTTTCTTGCAGCCGAAAGCAGAGAATGCGATCATTCCGGCCATAGCAAAGGACAGGATCTTCTTCCATCTGCATCTCATTCAGACATCTCCTCCCTCAATGTCTATGCTCGAAAGCGCTAAAATAGCATCGGACAGTTTATTCTCTACCCGACCCAGCTCATCCTTACTCTGTTCCAGCTGTCTTTCGCACGCTTCACCGGAAAGTCCTTTCCAGCTCTCCTCGACGATCGAAGAGGCATTCTGAAGCTTATTTTTCAGGCTCTGAACGTCATCATTGATCTCATGAAGTTTACGATAATAATGACTCAGCGTATCTTCCATAGAATAATACTCTTGCATGGTTTAACCTCCTTCATGTCCGAAGATCACGATATCAACGGCAACATTGTTTTCACACATCAGTTTCACGGTATGATCCTGGGTCTTGACCAGGATCAGGCTATCCTTAAGTTCCAGCCTGTATCCTTTTCTTTCATAGTTCCGGACAACGACAGATTCGCCACGTCCGCGAAGGACCTCCATAATGATATCCAGAGATATTTCATTTTTCACGGTGTTCTTCAGATATTCACGGCCGGACGCTTCACGGAATTCCTTGATGTAGTCCTTGACCAGCATAAGTTCTTCCAGAAGTATGGTCTCACCGCAGATCAGTTCTTTTCCCTCGTAAAAAGCACTTTCCAGAGCTTCTTTTGTTTGTTCCGGAGAGGATGGTTTATCCACCTTTATTTCATAGCAACCTGCGATCGGATCTCTCGTAAGCATTACCGTTCCGGACTTATCATAGAAGCGGTACTCGACCTGCTTTTTTCGCTTCTTTCCGCGTTCGCGGATCATGCTGACCTTCGCAGGATCAGAAATCATATTCATCACATAGCGGATCTTCGGATCGACCATAAGAACACCATTGAGCTCATATTTGATCAGTCCGCGATCTTCAAGCGATTTCACAACAAAATGGATGCCTTCTCTCTGGAACGGGATCTCCTGAACGAGAGTCAGTCCCTCCACGCCTACTACAAACTCCTTTTTCAGAAGTGAGGCAAGGACATATATATCTTTTGAAGTCAGTTTTGTTCGATATGCAGTACTCAATTTCTTACTCCAATCCCTTGATCTCTTCGACAGGATAATCTTCATTGACGATCTTCATGCAGGCCATCGTGTTTACGATCTCCATCTGCATGGCTTCATCTGCGATCAGCCGCTCAATATTGTTTGCTACATGCATCTTTTCATTTTTCTCTTCCAGAATGATCTGCTGCGAAGTCATCAGCGAACTCATCTGGGAACCGAAGAGATCGAGTTTTGCCGTCAGTTCCTTGAAACGGTCGATGATCGCTCTTTCCTGATCATGGAAAAGCTCCGGTGTCTTATCGATCATATTGCGAAGTGAAATAGCATCTTCATTTGTCTGCACAAGAGACCGGATCGCTTCATCGAGCATCTCCAGGATCGAGGCACTCTGCGGAAGGGACATAAATCCTACGTCCAATTCCATCTCCGAACGAAGCGCCTTGCTTCTTGCCAGGATATCTTCTGTATCCAGTGTGATTCTGTGAAGCACGTCAGACAGATGCTCCAGTTCATCCAGATTAACTTGGATCTCCATAATGGTTCACCTCCTATTTCATGTACTTAACAGCTTTGCACGATCCCTGATAATATAGGTATCCGCTTCCGCTCTCAAGTTCTTTATCTCTCTCATTATATGCCAGATCATTATTATAAAAGATATGCTGCTTCGGTGTTCCATCCACAGCCAGGCCATTCTGGCAATCGATCACTGTCTTTACCAGCGGATCAAATCCGGCTTTGATCACATCCGACACTCTTGCCGCACACAGGAAGATCAGCCCGTAGCCCTTTGACAGGCGGCATATTCTGGCCATCGCATCACGGTTGGCATCGGAAATATCCGTGACAAATTCGACCAGATCATCGACCAGGATACAGATCATCGGAAGATCATCCGTCGGATCTTTCGCGTCCTGTTTTGCAGCCTCATCCTTCAGTTGTTTTCGTTCCGTCAAGGTCGCAATAAGCTTGGAAACGGCGTCTGTAACTGCAGGATCATCCTTGCCTCCCGCATACGCGACAGCATCTGCTTTCATATCCTTAAGGGACGTGTTATCCGAATCAAATACGTAGAACTGAGTCTCGCTGAATCGTGTTCCGATCATTTTCGCGATATTCAGAAGAAGCTGGCTCTTGCCTGCATTCGGATTACCA
The DNA here is from genome assembly GCA_017961235.1 of Clostridiales bacterium. GTDB lineage: Bacteria > Bacillota > Clostridia > Saccharofermentanales > Saccharofermentanaceae > Scatonaster. The sequence goes on from JAGCXQ010000062.1 coordinate 84,955, forward strand.
ATGACAGCCATCGCAAGGAACTTCGTCAGATCGACATACGATGTCTTGACATCCGTGCGGTCGATCCCAACAGGAATAATATCTCTCTTCTCATATCTCTGGAGCATAAGTTCCATATCCACGACATCCGGCATGACAGGGATCGGCTCCGGTCGTCTTCCGGTCCAGCGGTGATTCATCGTCTCGGACAGTTTTTTGATCGAATTGGTCATATCCCTGTCGGTCTCGCCATCCGCATAAAGAGCAGTCTGGAACTCGATCGGAGGATTGGACTTGGCGTACGCTCTTCCCATTACTTTAGGGAGAGACATATCCGATGTCAGTCGACCGACGGTATTGGCAAAATCACCCCGATCCGTAAGGTCAAAGGCAACTGCGCCCTTCATATTCTGCACGATCTTATAACGGACACCTGTCGTACTATTCGATGTATATACCATGTATATACCATACGTCGTTCCTTCACTGGCCACTTTCAGAAGGAAGGATTCCAGATCCGGATACATCTCAAAGATCGGAACGATATTGTCGATCACGAGAATGACCGCCGGAAGCTTCGCATCCACGCTCTCTCTGTATGCGACAAGGGAACTGACTGCATTTTGGACAAACAGTCTCTTTCTCTTATCAAATTCATCCAGGATCATCTTAGAGAGTTTGGTGACCTTCTCCTCTTCGCAATCCAGCGCAATACCTCCGACATGCGGCATATTATCGAAGACGCTCAGTCCCCATCCTCCGCAGTCGATAACATAAATATTCACATCTTCCGGAGTATAGAACGTGCAAAGAGATGTGATCATGGTCTTCAGGAAAGTCGTTTTTCCTGTACCCGGTGCGCCATATACCGCATGATGTCCATTCTGCGCAAAGTCCAGAAGCTGAACACCCTGTTCCTGATTCGCAGGAAGATCATACATGCCGACAGGAACGCAAAGCCAGCGCATCTTTCCTTCCCATGTCGAACCGTTAAAGCCCATATTCAGGTTCAGATCCGATATCTGAAGTTTCTCCGGAAGTTCCGGAAGCCACGGACCCTTCACAGCCGGGATCCCTGCGCCCTTTGCCAATGCGGCGATGTATCCGGTAATCGCGGAGATCTCGTCGATATCCGACTTTTTCTTCTTCATTTTATCTTCAAGCGGGTTGATCCTCTTTCCATTCGTCGAGACAAGCCGCACGACATTCTCTTCCTGCTTGATAACGTTCTGATGCCCGAAGTAAGGCGCACCGCTCCAGTATGACTGGAAAATATCGAAGTATTCATCCTCACCGACACGGATATATGCACGTCCTGCCTGACGGATATAAGCAGCATCCGGACGTTTGATCATCTCACGGCTATCCACAGTGTCCTGTACTTTCAGGCAGAGGCGGAAACGCGAGTTACTCTGGATCTGATCGTCCACCACGCCGCCCGGTTTCTGTGTCGCCAGTACAAGATGCACACCCAGAGAACGGCCGATTCTGGCGGCACGGATCAGTCCGGCCATGAAATCGGGCTCTTCCTTTTTCAATTCCGCAAACTCATCCGCGACGATGATCAGATGTGGTAACGGTTCATCGGCGACTTTCTGCTTGAACAGTTTCTGATACTTATCGATATGATTGACCCCGTACTTATCGAAAATCACCTGCCGGCGCTTCAATTCGCTCATCAGTGAGACCATCGAACGGTTGATATTAGAGCCGATATTCGTTATCTTTCCGACTACATGCGGAAGCGGCTCGAGAAGATTTGCCATACCGCCGCCCTTATAGTCGATCAGTACAAACGAAACATCGAACGGATGATATGTGCAGGCCATCGAAAGGATCCATGTCTGCAGAAGTTCGGATTTACCGGAACCGGTAGTACCGGCCACCAGGCCATGCGGGCCATGTGCTTTTTCATGAATATCCAGATAGAATGTGATATCTCCGGCAAGCTTTCCGATCGGCGCGCCAAGAGTACGGAATGACTCCGCCTGCTCCCACCGGGAAAGGATATTCAGTTCTTCAACGGTCTGAACGCCATACCCTTCCAGGAAAGTCAGAGACTTCGGCAGCGCGGACTTCGTAGCGAAACCTTCCAGTTTAATAGCCGACATACGCCGGGAGAATCCTTCGAACTTGGAAACAGAAACATCCTGATCCATAGTGAAAAACTTCTTCTCATTTGCTTTATCCCGCTCGTAGCAGCAGGGCATATCCACCAGATCGACGATATAGCGGCACTCCGGTGGAAGCTGATATATATCGTCGAACAGGAACAGTGAGGTAACACCGACATACGGATTATTGGAGAAGAGATAGTTCATGATCATATTCTTCTCGATCAGTTTCTTTGATCCGAAGATCACGATATAATACGGATCCGGAAGAGGTCCCTGATTATTGGAATCAGACAGATCCCTGGTCCTCATCTGCAGAAGATCCACGAGAAACTCGAGGATGGGCTCTGCCGCCTCACTGTTAAAGGCTATATGACGGCTCTCCATATCCGTATCCCAGATATGGGGGAGCCACTTCAGCGCGCTCCAGGTCTCACGTTCATCTTCGTCAAAAAGGCCGATAATGCGCACATTCTCAAAGCTGTGTGTCACAGACAGTGAGATAAGCATATTTCTAACAACGGAAGTCGTTCTGTCTCTCGGTCCGATAAATCCGACAGAATTATACTTAAGAAGCGGGATCCTTCTCGGAATGTTATCCACGATCCTCGTCTCTTCAACGATCTGTTCACAGAGTTCTTCTGCTTCATCATCTTCCATCTTGAAACCGTTCGCATCCGCGCGGGTCTTTACTTCAACACAGAGATCTTCATATCCCATACCGACACGTACATCCAGGAAATCCCGATCGTTCGGCATACGTTCCCAAAGATTTCTCTGGAGCTTGAACACGGTCTTGATGCATTCGGACGGTGTCGGATTCTCCACATTTAAGATCCGTCTTTGCACGTCGGCAACAGAATCGATCCTTGCTTTCTGATCCTCAATATATGCTCCGTACTTTTCCGCACGTTCTCTGATATATTCCTCGAGAGACTTTTTTCTACGCTTATTTATTCTCGCATTATTAGAAACATTTGCGACCGGCGATACCATACTTGCGCTTCTTGCCGCCACTAAGGCAGGAGAGACCACACCGGTCAGCATGCTTGCACCAGCCATTGCGCCGGTACCGAGAAGCATGGAACTCATGCCTCTGGTCTTTTCATACTTCTGTCCTTTGCTCGGCGGATTCGACAGAACGATAGGTTCGGAAGGAAGCTGTTCCTGCATACGCGGGGACTTATGATAATGAAGTCCTTTATCCGAATTCTCCGGCAGAACACTTAACGGCTTATTCCGTTCTTCTCCGGTTTTCCGGATGACAAGATTATCTCCGACACCCTCGAAAAACAGTTCGTTATTCTGCAGGATAATATTCACGCTAAGGATAGATATCACGTCTCCTGCCGTCATCCTCGCAATATCCACGCGCCGTCCGTTGAAATAGATACCGTTAGTACTTCCCGCATCTTCGATTCGTACATTTCCGGCTTCGCACTTGATCGTCAGATGGCGTCCGGAAACAAATGGCATATTAATAACGATATCGTTATCGTTCGTTCTCCGTCCCAGAGTAAAGATCCCTTGATACGGTAGTTTCAGGCTTTTACTGCTTCTGTCGGTCAGCTGTGTGAAAAGGATGCATGTCTGATCCTGCCGGTTAAGAAGGATCATTTTCTCCATGGAAACAGATTTCATAGTGATCTGATATGCTTCTTTCGCATTTAGCGAGATGCCGCTCTTCTTATACTCGATAACGATCTGCTGACGGGTAAAATCAGGCACGATGACATCATCTTTTTTGTGCGAGCCAAAAGAGATCTCATCGCCCAGATCAAAGACCTTTCTATACAAACGGTTATTATGTAATAAAACAGCAGCTACTTTCATTTATTCCTCACTATATCGTTCTGCTCCAATATTTTTGCGTCATTACTCTTCGGTTCCGGAAAACCCTTTTGACAGACTGTACTGTATCCATTCGTCTGTAGCAAAAAGTGTATCCAGCCACTCTTCTCTTGTCTTACCTTCCGCAAAAAACCGAAGCGCTGCCTCCGTCTCTTTGTCATCAGCATCTCTTCTCAAAACGGCACGGTATGCTTTTTTTACGAACTGTTCATTGGCCAGTATCTTTTGACTGAACTCATCACTGCTCAGAAGACTCTTCTTCAGCGCAGCAAGACCGTTCTGCTTTTTCTGCATCTCCGGAAGCCATGTCTGAAGTTCACTATCCGATGGATCACGAAGAAGGATCGACTCAAAACACGAATAAACCAGGAGCTCATCCTGAGAATATTCCCGGGTAGTTTCCTCCGGCTCATACTGAATAAATCTCTCATAAGGTTCGATATCGAGAAGCGGAGCGAGCTCTGTTCTTTCTTTGATCACACTCTTGAACGTCTGATCGCAGATCGGGAGAGCTCCCGTTGCATCGTTAGATACCATTAGATATTTCTGGTACGTTTCCCCCATCATCCATGAAAGCAGTTTCTTCGATGCTTCCACTTCGTCTTCACTGCCCTCTCCTACGCTCCACTCAAATACAAACTGTCCGCAGGTCATATTTGAATCCGAAAAAGAGATCTGATATCCGCGGCTGCTGATGACCTGCTGGACATGTTTACTGTTCATCGTCGAGGTCAGAAGCACATAGCTCCCGTCCCCCTCTGAATGATAAAAACCATGATCGATCGACAGCTTTGAAATGTCAAAGTTACTCGCCAAAAGTCTTTCGGAAGCGGAATCAAAAGTTACCAGGCTATCCTGTGGAAAATCACTCTGATTCATGAAATAGGCGTTATCATAGCCTACCGACTCATCTCCCTCACGGATAACAAAGGCGATCGGATAATCAACGCCGAGAGGCATCTGCTTTGCATCCGGATAGCAATCCTCATAATACTGAAGAAGTGAGCAGTCGCCTGCTTGTGTGCTTTTCAGGAGATCACTGAGATCCTGGCAGTCAGAAAGATCATCTGATGAAGCATCAGAACTCTCAAAAAGATTCGGAAGTTTTCCCTTCTTCGCAGCGTCCTTCAGTTTTTCATCATACTCATCTTTCGGATAACCGAGCATCTTTACTTTTACATCCGGGTATGTTTTATTGAAATCCTTCCGGATCGCTTCCATCGCGTCTTCTTTCGCCGGTCCGGAATCAGAGATATACCATATATCGATCTTACAGGAATCCAGATCAGGACGAAGTCTCTTATTCCTGAAATAGCGTACAGTAAGGAAAATACCGGTTCCCACGACGGCAGCCGCTGCAAGTGCGCAGGCACATCTTGCAGAGATCCGAAGCGTCTTTTCCTTTTCAGGCGAGAGAACTTTTTTCTTTCCATCGATCGCAGAAAGGAATTCCTCGACGGACTTGAAACGGTATTTCTTATCCACGGCCATCGCCTTCATGACGGCATTACTTACGCGCTCCGGGATATCCGCATTTTTACCGCGGGGAGATACCAGCGCATCTTTCGCCTTGCGGTTTGGCGCTTCCTGCGGTCTCGATCCGGTAAGCATCGCATAAAGAGTTGCCGCTAAAGAATAAAGATCCGTGCGCTCATCGAGGCTACTGCGTTTACCTTTCTTTTCAATATATTGCTCGACCGGAGAGTAGCCGGGTCTGACTATAATATCGATGATATCACTGTCTTCATCTGTTAAACGGGCCGCGCCGAAATCCAGGAGCTTGATATGCATCGTCTCATCCGAACAGATAAAAATATTGTCCGGCGTCACATCTCTATGGATGATCCCCTCAGAATGAAGAGATACAAGTGCTTTTCCCACTTCTTTCGTGATATAAAGAGCAAGATCCGGATCAAGAGCCGTCCGCTCCTGCTTCATATAATCGTTCAGGGACATTCCTTCCAGGAATTCCATCACATAGTAGGCCGTATTGTTCTCTTCAAAGTATTCGTAAACACTAGGAAGGTTTTTATTGGATCCCAGATGGATCAGCGTTCTCGCTTCGGAAAGGAAACGATTCTTCCGATAGTCAAACTCGTTTCTGGATTTACCATCTAAACTAAGCGATTTTTGGCCATATGCACGCGTCACCAGACGAACCGGAAAATACTCCTTAATGGCGACGACTTTCTCCTGCTTCTTATCCCATGCCTTATAAATGATCCCGAACCCGCCGGAGCCTACTGATCTTCCGACAAGATATCTGTCCGCCAGAACAGTACCGGGAGTCAGATCGATCGATTCTCTCGCTTCGACTTCCGTCTCCCCGCAGATCGGACAGATTCCAAACTTGTCTTCATATACAGAAAAGCAGTTTAGGCAAAGGGTCTTCATCGCTTATCTTCCTCCAAGGATACCTGGGACCATCTCCCAGGAAAAATCCTCTCCGCAAAGCGGAATCAGTTTCAATGTCGTGTTACCGATATCGATCCTCTCGGTCCCGCGGATCTCCGTCGGGTTCATGACGATATTTCCATCCACATAAATCAAGCCACTCGCCTCACCCGGCTGAATAAAGAAACATCTCTTCTTCGGTTCATAAATGACCCAGGCATGCTTCTCTCTCGAGACAGAACCGTCTTTTGAGATACAGATCCTGTTGCTATGGCTTCTCCCAAGCGAATTCTTGCCGGCATAGATACTGAAACTTTCACCATAATTCGGGCCTTTCAAGCAGATAAACCAGCCAACGACAGGATCGGCGATCTGACTGTTGTTGGAACCGCCTTCTGATTTCTTATCGTCCGGCATACTGAAATAGCCTATCGTCTTGCCGACTTCAGGAGATACCTTCTTGATTTCTTCGGCAATTGAGTTTGTATGCGGCTCCTTGGATACGGACTTAGGTTCATCCGGGACCTCCATCTCAACCACACTATCCTGATGATAAAGCCGCGATATCTCTTCCTGCTTCGGAGGATTGGCCGCCGGCGGAATATAAGATGGTACAGGCATCTGTTGCGGATAGGATGGAGCCTGCTGCATCGGAGGCATCACAGGCTGCTGATAGGATGGCTGTACAGGCATCGCCTGCGGAACCGGTTCCTGATAGACCGGCTGATTCCACATCGCCGGAGCTGCAGGCTGGGGATACGAAGGCGCTTGCTGCGGATATGAAGGAGCCTGTCGGGGCTGCTGAAAGGCACCGGCCGGCTGAGGCTGCGGATACGAAGGAGCCTGTTGCGGTTCCTTGAATGCCGGAGTCTGATTCTGAGGATGCTGAGGGAAATCATCTTTCTTCGGAGAATAAAAGCCTACTGTCCCGCGGCCGGAAGGAAGGGAGATCTTAACCTCTTCACTCCGATCGTTTCTTCCGTGGGATTGTTTCGGATTCTTTTCCTCATATCTCGAGTACAGCGAACTATTAGACATTTTGATCGCAGCACCGCACTGAGGGCATGAGGCGAACTTGTCCGCATCGAAGAAATGATCATTTGTACATTTTACAGGTCTCAAAGTAATTTCCCTCCTGTAATCAATTGATTTCTACTATGGCGACCGTCATGTTATCTCTTTTTACGCCTTGCTCCCATGCGGCCATTTTTGCACGATTATCAAGGATCTTAACTGTCTCCTCGATGTTATCTACACCTGAGATAATGCTCAGGATCGTTTCATCCGAAAGATATTTATAAAGTCCATCCGACATCATAATGATCTTGTCACCACTACAAAGATGGAATGGTTCACGATTGCTGTCAATATACGGGATCCCGTTGCCGATGAAACTGATCAGGGCACCGGAACTCTGTTTCTGCTCTTCCACAAAAGATGCTGTTATCAGTCCGGCTTCGAGGTTTTCCTTTAAAGCCAGCTCATATGTATGATCCTTGGTAACCTGGATCATCTCATTATTCCGGATCAGATAGATCCGGCTGTCTCCGACAGAAGCCCAATAAATGTTCTTCCCTTTAATCACAGTCGAAACTATAGTCGTACCGGACTTAAGCGGTTCTCCGTCTTCATCCCGAAGTCTCGAAATCTCATAGTCCGCATCTGCGATCACATCACGAAAAATATCTCCGATATCGGATTCTTCTGAAAAATCGCCATCCTTATACGCGTCAAGAACGACTCTAACTGCAATGGAACTTGCCAGTTTACCGCCACGGTGTCCGCCCATTCCATCGCATACGACAATAATGCCGTCATCCGCATTAAGGATCATGTCCGCAGCATCCTGCTGTTCTTCACGATCCCCGATCGATGAAAACATGCACACTTTCATGTGCTGATTGCTCTTTATTTCCAAGTAATTGTCTTTATCTGTCACCATAGCTCAATTTATCTTCTATCCGTAGTATGTCAGTTCCAGATAGTCGCCATTCCATACACCCTGTTCAGCGAGCGTAGCAGAAGGATCCAGAATCACATCCAGCCTTTCACAGGAAAGAACAACGTCTTCAACATTGATCGTAATGTTGAACAGGCTCATCATGCATTCCACAAGATCCTTCGTTACTTTAGACACAGCAACGTCATCCGGTACTTCTACATCGAATGACGCGTCGTAAATATTCGTTTTTACAGAGATTATAATAGCCATATGGTCTCAACTGTCTCAAACTATTTTAACTAATAGACTAATTATACAATACTCTGCCGAATTATTCTCCCTTAAAAGTATGAACGAATTATTAAAGAGTAATGTGAATGAAACGAGAAGCGGAGGATCTTCTGATCCTCCGCCAACCTTCCCCAAAAACTAATTTTCTTAGCCACCAAAGCTATTCATAGTTCCCTGAAGACTCTGATCCGTCTCCTGCATCTTGGCTGCAGAAGTATTCATCAGAACTGCATACTGCTCAAGCATCTGAGAAAATGCAGTGAATGTGGACTGCATGCTTTCATACTTTGCTACGAATGCATCCTGTGCATCACCTTTCCAAATCTCGTTAAGACTAAGAATAAGATTTCTCATTCTTACCATCGTCTGATCATGCTCATCTTTGATGCCACGAAGCTCTGTTGCCTTTGCGTTAAGAAGATCCGGAGTTACTTGAATAAGTGCCATATTTACCGCCTTTCCTGGTACCTTTGTACCGGTTGATTTATGGCTTTATTGTAGTATCTAAAACAGCACCTTGCGCATTAGATAATTACATGTTTTGCCTTAAAAATTACAACTGAAAACAGAAAAATATCATCTTCAGTTTTACCGTATTCCCAGTACAGAAAAAGCCCTTGATCCAAAGAAGGACCAAGGGCTTTCAAAACAGGATAAAATTCAGAATTACAAGCTGTTTGCCCACTCAAAAAATGAAGGGAATAATTCCTGATAAAACTTCCAAATAATCGGACCGGAAAAAGTCTCCAGGCAGGATACGTATTCCTTAACCAATGCTTTCTGCTCATCTGTACATTCTTTATATGTGCATTCTCTTACTTCAGGAAATAACTCCTTAAATCGGTCATACGCTTCACTTACAGCTAAATGATCGATAGTTGAAACATCCATCGAAAAGCTTTTTCTTTCATCCTTAGGGAACATATTATTATATGCAGTTTTCTCCTCATCTGTATATACTCCAAACACAGCTATCGGAGAAGATACTGACCCGTTTGAAATTGAATCTGCATAAGTAAAATAATTATCGATTAGAACTCCACTTTCATCTTTAGTCAGGATCGGCATTGAGCGAGACCATCCAACTCGCAGATTCTCGTAACAATCAGTTTTTTTGATCACGGACACGACTTCTTTTAATGTTTTCATTTTCCCCTCCATATTATCGAATAGCAGAATCAGTGACTAGCATATCAAAAACGTCAGTCAATGCTCCCTCAAATGTATCAACCGAATAATAATTCGTTAGATTCTCTCGGCAATAATCATTAACATCAGCATTTGAATCGCACACATAAAACCCTTTTATCCTTCCATCAGCATCTCTTACCACACTTGTTACCGTTATCGCATGATATCCGCCTGGACTATAAACATTCGGATTCAATTCATGAGGATCTACCGCCACAATAACTCCTTTTCCCTGTTCAATGGAAGAAGCAATAGTGTTTATATCCTGAGTTACACATTTACTAGAGATTCCATAATGTCCCAAAATTGCTTGCCAGTTTCCAGGTACTGTGCCGCCATTTTCTCCAGAGTCAGAACTATTTTTGGTACACAAATTATGCTCTATAGCGTAGTCTACTATCTCTTGTTCCGTAGCATTTACACCAGCCAGGCGCAGAATATTAGCACAAGAGCAAAGTCCACATGTTCCTTGAAATAACTCATAAGCTTCACCTTGGTTGCGATGAAGATATTCTTCAGTTTCTTTTGGGTGATCATACACTAGGTTGCCATCAGCATCTTTGGTATATCCATATTGTGTATGGTCAAGCTGTCTTGGTTCTTCAAGGTCCGGTTTAATATCATAATAATCTATTACTACCGACCCACCGTTACTGACAGTATTAATAATATCTTGTCCAATAAGGTCCTCAGCCCTCTTTTTCATCTCTGCATCTGCTGTTTTAAACACTGAAGATATACAGGTAATATCATAATCCAAGCTGCTCTGATACGAATCCATTATTTTCTTGAATAAACCGAACAAATCAAACAGACCTTCAGCCGGCGTTTTTTCCGCATAAGAAATCGCCTCATTCACATCTGAAAATGCACCCCTGTATAGTGCACCAAGATATGCAAAATACTCCTCATTAATTGTTACTGTATGCTTACTCATAACTTACCTCACATTTCTTTGCAAGTCTTCCTTATTGAAGTTTTGAAAACTCCATAACACTGATCTTCTGGGAAGCACCCTGCAATGACGCAATGTTCGCCTCATTCATCGAAGAAGATTTCAAAGCTGCTGTTACTCCGTTTGTGTTAGTTCCACCGGATACTGTCGATGTAACACCCTTGAAACTCAGATTTGAAATAATCGATGAAAGCTCAGCCGCGCATTCAGCGTCATCCCGAATCTGATTATTAATATATTCTGTGCAATTATTTGCTAACTCATACACCTTTGAAGAAAAGTCCTCAAATGCAGTATTCAGAACCACCGAGTTGCTTTTTACCGCTTCCAAAGTATCATCGATAGTAACGCGTTCCGGGCATTTCCAATCATGCTTAGATATAACAGAACTAATGACTGTATTTGATTCACTCATCTTCACTGCCGCATCTGTTGAAAGAAGGGCAATTCTTCTTAATTCATCTACATTGATCTGTACAATCATATTGAATATCACCTCACTAAACAACCGCCTTAATGGAATTCAAGAGATTGCTGCAAATATTGTTCCACATTTCACACCAACGTCTCTGTCCCTCAATCTCTTTGATCCGTTTTTCAAATGTTTTTACGCGGTTTTCCATAACAGAACCCATGCCTCTTACCGCCAAATTGTAGTTAGTCAGTTTCTGAGCAAACATCGTAGCTGCATCACCCTGAAATACGCCATCTGTTTCAAAAATATACCTATCCATATTGGATGCGGTTTTCTGGAAGATCGCTTTTGCCTTATTTGCATCAGAGATAGCCTGCTGATATTTCTCCAGATCGGCATTGTACTGGTTAATAGAATTATTACTTCTCTCGATCTGATCATTTAAAAAATTCGTAATAAGTCCCATACTCAATCACCTCATGTCAATGCAGAATTGATCTGATTCTTCATGTTGGCATCGATGACCTTATACTTCTCAACGACTTGATTGATGTAATTGATCTCGTTTTCAATCGCTGCCTTCTGCCCTTCAACTTTCTTAATCAACTCAAGTACTGTCGTTTCGATAGTAGTAGCCGCTTCCCCCTTAAAAGCACTGTTGATGCCTGCAATATTGTTTAAGACCGCCAGTGTCTCTACTAAGGAATCCTTCGCAGCATTCAGTTTTTTCACATCTGCAGCTGCTTCCATCTCTTCGATCATTATGAGTCCGTTTTGATCTACATATGCCATAATCAAACCTCCGCCATAATGCTGTATAGTTTTTCATTAAAATCTTCACCGGACAAGGAGAAGATCTCATTACTCTCGTTTTCCTCATACACAACGCCATCTGTCTCAACAAATGTCGCGATTAGGTTCTTCACATCGAGTTCTGTATTCTTTGCCACAAAAACTCGAGAGACCACATTCTCATCATATTTGATATATGCTTTTTTCGATTCTGCTTCATAATCTTTCGGAAGAATGGAAGATACAAGATTCCGGATATCATCTGTTTTAACTTCTGAGAACTCATAGCCGTTGTTGACTTTTTTTGCCATCGTTATTTTGTCATCTAAAAAGTGAAAACGGTATGCGTTGTTAGATTCTTTTTCTCCGAAGATATCGATATCCAGAGATGACTCTTTCTTACCGAAGTACAGCGGTTTAACAAGTTCTTCGACTTCCGGCTTGATCGTCGTATTCCCTGAGAAATCCTCATCCAGGATCTCAAGCGATACGAGCTGATTGGTAACGTCGAAGAGCCAATTTGTATTATCATCACGAGTCGAAGCCGTAATATAGTAAAAATCCAGATATTCGGCTTTCATTATATAGGCCAATGCATAGATCTGATCAGCCGTAAGAACTAATTTATCCATAATTACCTCTTGAAATCACATAGAAACCCGAAAAACGGGTACAAAAAGCCGGCAGGAGACCGCTCCTGCCGGCCCGGAAAATTAACCGCCGAAGCTGTTGATAGAGCTTGCGAGAGAAGCGTCGCTCTCCTGCATTCTAGCTGCAGTAGTATTCATCAGATTTGCATAATCTTCGATCATCTGAGAGAATGCCTGGAATGTGGACTGCATGCTCTCGTACTTTGCTACGAATGCATCCTGTGCATCACCTTTCCAAATCTCGTTAAGACCAAGAATAAGAGTTCTCATTCTTACCATTGCCTGATCGTGATCATCTTTGATGCTACGAAGCTCTGTTGCCTTTCCGTTAAGAAGATCCGGAGTTACCTGAATAAGTGCCATAGTTTTTACCGCCTTTCTTGGTACCGTGTACCGTTAATCTATGGCTCTATTGTATCGTTCAGATTTTTGTGTGCGCATTGGAAAATTACATAAATCGCCTCAAAAATTACATCGTTTAAAAATCGTTAACATTTTGGATCACATGGCGTCCGGATTCTCTCTGAATACTTCGTACCTATCCCGGACATCAGTAAATCTGGACTGGCTGATCGGTATCGGAGAGCCGTTTTTCAAGATGAAATTGTTCTTTTGGAATACACGGATACAATCCATGTTGACGATATAACTCTGATGGCATCGGAGGAAAGAAGCATCCAGAAGATCCTCGATCTGATCAAGTCTGCAATACATCTCCACATCCTGATTGATCGTATGGATCGTGACAAGTCTTTTAGAACTTTCAATATATAAAATATCACGGCATACGAAGTGATATACTCTTCCCGATTTTTTCAGTGTAAGTGCTTTTCGATCAACAAGATCCAGTTTTTCCTTACAACGTTCAATAGCGATCTTAAGCAGATCTTCCTGCACTGGTTTATTAAGGAAATAAACAGGTGAAGCACGGAAAATATCCTGTGCATACTTATGGTGAACGCTCTCAAAGATCACCTGTGTATTCGGATTTGTTTTTTTAATATCCTCAGCGATATCGATGCCGCTGAAATCACGGACTTCCGTATCGATGATCAGGATATCCAGATCCGCCTGCCGGGTAAGAGCATTTCTCATAACGAGACGAGGGTTATCAGTTACAAAGATCTCAAATTCACCGGGAAAATCGGAACGAAGAAGTTTCTCGATCTGTATTCCTGTGGAAAGCTGATGGTCACAAATAATCACGTTATACATATGAACTCCTTGATCTCTATGAAACAGTTTCCTGGTATTTGATCGCGGCATACATGCGGATCGCATCGGCGGCTCGTTGCCCTACCGACTGGAGCATCACTTTTTCCGGCTTTGCCGTGAAGTATCCCTGGATCAGATCCGCCCCGAGCATGATGACCGTCATCAGTTCGTCTTCAGTCTCGACTCCCTCGGCAAGCGCGAGGATATCGTTATCATGTGCAAAATCGATGATATCTTTCACGAAGTGCTGTTTCTGCGGACTGTCCTCGATCATGGCGATCAGGGATCGGTCGATCTTCACATAATTGGGCTGATAACGGAGGAGGTTCGAGACATTCGAATAACCTGTTCCGTAGTCATCAACTGCCGTCTTGATCCCCAGTTTCTCACAGACTTCCTTTAGTTTATCCAGCGCCTCATCCGAGATCTCGCTGTGCTCTGTCAGCTCGACAACGATGGAGTCCGGATGCTCCTGAAGATACTCTTCCAGAACGCGGATATCCTCTTCACCGAGCATGCAGCCCGGGATCGAGTTAATGAATATCTTCTTGCCATCCGACAGCTTCGAAATATTCTTCTTCATCTCAGAGATCACATTATGGAACGTTGCCTTCTCCACATCGTAGAGACGGTCATAGTACTCCGCATATCTTAAGATCGACATCGGCGACATATACGGTGTGACATCCGCGCGCATCAGTGCCTCATATCCGTAGATCTTTACCGTGCGTACATCGATGATCGGCTGGAAATGATAGAAGAGTTTGTTATCATCGAGGATCTCGCTGACGAGCCTTGCTTCCTTCATCTCTTCCTCGCTCAGTTCACATTTTCCGAGGAGCTTCAGGTCGTTTGCCTTATCCGTATTTTTCTTGCTGATCGCAAGATTGACCAGTCGTTCGAGTTCTTCCGATGACTTCGGGCTGCCACACTGAATACCGTAGAAAAGATCGATGTCATACGGCGCCTCCGAATCGCACATGCGCTCTCGGATCATCTTCATAAGCTTATCTTTCTCAGCGAGCATCTCACTATCATCTGGGCTTCTCGTGATACGAAGTGCAACCATCTCATCATTTCCGACGCGGAAGCACATGCAGTTTCTGCTGGAGAAAACGTTTTCCAGGACACTGGCCATCGTAAAGATCGCGTTGTCTCCTTCTTTACGTCCATAGGTCCCGTTTATATTCGCGATGTTCTTGATATCGACCGCCAGCGCGCCCAGGTAGCCGCCGTTATTTTTCATCAGGTGCAGAAGCGTCTCTGCTCTCTCAAGGAATCCCAGATAATTCGGAAGTCCGGTCAGGCTATCCGTCGTGATGCCGGTCTTGGCGATCGTATTACTGCCGATCAGTTCGTCCGAACGCTTGTAGCACTCGATGCCGCGGCTGACAGATCGAAGCCATGCGCGGTACTCCTGTGTGATGATCTTCTCTTTATTTCCGTAGCTGACCACCGCATATCCAAAAGCACTTTCCTGATAATACAGTGGCATGAAACAGAAGCCCGCGGGCTTTTCGCGCTTCTCATACAGTTCCGGGAGCATCATCTTCTTATCAAAGTATGTATCTGCAAGGATCTTATCATTGCCGTCCGAACCGCTCCTAATGACCTGCATGATCCGGTCCTCGAAGCCTTCTCCGGCTTCTCCGAGCTTCGGATTCAGGCACAGGCTGAAGCTCTCATATCCGTGGATATAATTCAAAGAGACGAAGATCGTGCTGATCAGGCCGGTAAAAGAGGACTGTGCAAGGAGGTCCTCATCCATCTGGTTTAAAGGAGAGAACATCGATCTAAGCGACAGGTCGGTATCCCAGCTGTCTCTGGTATAGTATCTGGGCTTGGCGCTGTCACAGTTACATCCGCAGCTTCCGCCGATAAACATCTCCATATCGGACTCGATCTTCGGATCGATTCTCCCGGTGATCAGTTCATGTACTCGAAGTGCGGCATTCTGTCCGAGGTTATAGGAATCAAGTGCCGTCGATGTCAGCGGCACCGGTGCATGTCTTCCCTCCTGATTGCAGTCGCATCCGACGACCGCGATATCTTCCGGGATCGACAGGCCCTTCTCGATCAGACGTTTCGCCAGACCCAGCGCCATATAGTCGTTCGCACAGGCGACCGCTTCCGGCAGCACGCCGTCTCCGGCGGTCAGGCTGTCCGCGAGGCTTTCTCCGCTGGTATACCAGAAATCGCCGAAGAAGATACGGTCTTCGTTGACTTCGATCCCGTGCTCACGGAGCGCATCTTTATACGCATTCACCCGCTGGATCGAGTGCGGATGCCAGGATTTTCCGGAAAGGAAAGCAATATCCCGCATGCCGTGTTTCTCGATCAGATGCGAGATGACAGCCTTTTCCGGGGCATAATTATCGATATGGATCGAAGGATAATACTGACTTTCTTTATCTACGAAAAGCACCGGTCCCTTATAATTTGCGCGAAGGTCCTGCTCGATACGCTCCACCGCACCCTCGGTCTGGATGGTATCTGCCATCACGACCACGGCATCAAACTTGTCGTAGGATACCAGACCGAAGATCGATGTCTCACCGATACAGCGCGCCGGACTGTTCTGGTACTTGATATACATCGCAAACATGCATACGTCGTAATCCCTGGCAAAAGCCTCCTTCAGGAAGCCCTTGAGGAACCGCTCGTGATAGTATTCTTCGGGCTGTCCAAGCAGCACCGCAATCCTTTTTCTACACATGTTTGACATATATATATTTTAATTCTTCTCCTATAAAATCGCAATTTTCTTAGACAACTATTCACAAATACTTTTCACTATTGACAAGATTATTACCGAGTGGCATAATCATCACGATGATATCAATTTGATATCAATTTACATCAAGCAGAATCGTGGCTCGGCAAGTGCTTTTCGAAAGGGAGCGGAAAGATCTGCGTCACATGAAAGGATGAAAAGACTATGAAAAACATGAACATTCAAGAGAAAGAATTAAAAGGCAGAAAGATCGGCGGACTGGTCCTGTTTCTGACGATCGTCCTCACGATAGCCGCTATTGCCGGCATGATCCTCTGTGGAGTGAACGGAGGCGAAGATGGCCCGACACCTCCATGGCTCTTCATCCTTTGTATCATTTATCTGTGCATCGGATGGATCCCGCTCCTGGGACTTAAGGTCTTAAAGCCGAACGAGGCACTCGTTCTGACGCTCTTCGGTAAATATGTCGGCACGCTCAAGGGCGATGGTTTCTTCTATGTAAACCCCTTCTGCACCGCATTTAACCCGGCAGCCGGCACCAAGCTCGGACAGAGCGGTGATGTTACACCGAAGAGCTCTTCCATCCTCGCCGCTGCAGCTGCAGCCAGCACAGGAACTTCCGCTGCTACCACCATGGAGATGGTCTCCCGTAAGATCTCTCTTAAGGTCATGACTCTTTCCAACAGCAAGCAGAAAGTCAACGACGTACTCGGTAACCCGGTTGAGATCGCCGTCGCAGTTATGTGGAAGGTCTCCGATACCGCAAAGGCAGTATTTAACGTAGATAACTTTAAGGAGTATCTGTCACTTCAGTGCGATACCGCAGTAAGAAATGTCGTTAAGGTCTATCCTTACGACGTAACAGATAACGTAGATACCACCGGTGACGGCGAGGCGGATGACGGCTCCCTCAGAGGTTCCACCGAGATCGTTGCCAACCGTATCAAGGAAGAGATCCAGAGCAAGGTCACAGACGCAGGTCTCGAGATCGTCGATGCACGTATCACCTACCTCGCTTATGCACCGGAGATCGCTGCGGCGATGCTGCAGCGTCAGCAGGCTTCCGCGATCGTTGATGCCAGAAAGCTCATCGTTGATGGCGCCGTCGGCATGGTCGAGATGGCTCTGGAGAGATTGTCCGAGAAAAACACAGTCGAGCTGGACGAGGAGCGCAAGGCGGCAATGGTTTCTAACCTCCTGGTCGTACTGTGCGGCAATAAGGAAGCCCAGCCGGTCGTGAACTCCGGCAGCCTCTACTGATAAGAGGGTCTGGGCTTTATGGCTGAGAAGAAACAGGTCCCGCTCCGGCTTTCGGCGCAGCTCTATGACGCCATCGCCGCGTGGGCCGAGGACGACTTCCGTTCCGTCAACGGACAGATCGAATACCTCCTGACCGAGTGTGTCAGACAGAGAAAGAAAAATGGAAAATACGTGTCGGACGAGCTGGATAAACCGCTCGATATCGACATTAAGTAACACTAGGTAAAAATGGAAACGAATAATAGTTTTTGGAGAAGAAGTGAGCCCTGGCAACAGGACATTATTCTCAAGCACATGAAGAAAAGACTCGGATTTACGAAAGCCGGCATCGTCCTTGCCGGCTTCACCTGTTTCTTCCTTTGCGGAGCGATCTCCTCGATCATTAGAAGTACGCAGGCAGGACAGATCGCCCTCTTTTTCATTCTGACATTTGCCACCGCCCTGATCGCGATAGCGATGCTCTCCCTCGGGGCAGAGTACATAAGGAAATTCAGATCCGGTGACTACTATGTCCGTGAGGTCATCGTCACTCAGAAAAGCGGTAGCGGCATGCAGCGATATATTTCTGTGAACACCCCGGAAGGTCAGGAGATGCTGATCGACATCAATTACCGGTTCTCGAAAGATCTATATACCGGTGCACGTGGTATGCTGGTCGCGCTTCCTAACCGGACGACACATGCGATCGATCAGAATTCCTATTTCTTTATCGAAGAAGAATTATATGCTCAATTGCAGAATGTTCAGACTCCGTCTCTCTCCGAACATGAGGCACTTCTTCCCTCTCTTAAGAAGGAAGCACGTCCCTGGAAGCTCCTGTTTTTCATCCCGCTCCTTCTGGCAAATATTCTCGGTGCGTATCAGATCCTGTTTGTGGAACCGGGGGATCTTATCGTCTTAATGATCATCAGTTTTTCTCTAACGCTCCTGTCTTTGGTCCTTCCCATCTATACGATCCGCAGGAACCGCGGGTACGGCCCGAAAGAGCCCCCGACACTTCTGTGGATAATCGTTATAGTCGGTGAATTCTTGGTCGGGAATACTCCGCTAATGAAGCAGAGTGAGTTTTCAACAGGTATTACCGCCGGCATCACATGTGGATTTATCCTATTCACGATCCTATATCTCGTTATGCTTCTTCAGATGACCGCGAGAAACCGCCGGCTCTCCAGAGCAGCGAAAAACCGCGACTATGAGATCGCTCCGGCATCTATTCTTGAAAAATCGAGCGAGATATACGGCTCCGGAAGATCCTACTACAAGCAGTACTACCTGCATGTTCAGGACCAAACCGGAAAAGTCCGCCGCCTCCCCGCCACAAGAATGCGCACCAATAAAATGGAGATCGGGGAAAAGGGTACTCTGGTCCGGGTAAAGGATCAGAAAAATCCCACAAGACCGCCGGAATACTACTTTTTGAGATAAGAGGATCCGGCACGGTTTCTTTAGCCGCCGTATGCGATATTATCGAAGACGTCAGTTTCCTTTACGCCACCGATATCTCCCATAGGCACGGCATCCTCTGTCTCCGGGGCATTTAGGATATACTCGACCCAGGCATAGTAGTCATTCTCGTGATCTTTCGCTTTTGGCGGAGTGATCTTAAACAGCGCCTGATTTCCATCCTCATCGTATTCGATAAGTTCATACGTTGAGCCTTTCGGGATCTTCGTTTCTTTTCCTTTCGTCTTCGTTTCCATATCGAAAAGCACTGCCGGAAGCTCAACTTTGCTCGTATCTGTGAACCCATATTCGCCGTAATAATCCGATGTCGCCTGAGGAATGCCGTTGACGCCGATCACGTTCCAGTAACGGAACATTTGGCTGAGGCCTAAGAAATGCACGGTCTCAAGCTTTGTAAAGTGTGACGGATCCTGGCAGGTCGGGATTTCCCAGCCATTCATCGGGAATGGTACACTTTTCTTAAGTGTTTCCATCGAAAG
This sequence comes from Clostridiales bacterium, assembly GCA_017961235.1. Lineage (GTDB taxonomy): Bacteria > Bacillota > Clostridia > Saccharofermentanales > Saccharofermentanaceae > Scatonaster. Next base: position 104,681 of record JAGCXQ010000062.1, read on the forward strand.
ATCGTCATTTACGCGTACACAGTCAGCACCACCATCTGTTATAAGGTACATATATCTTCCATCATCTGCCTGGACGAAAGAATACCCGAACCACGAGGGGGCTTCATATTTCAGCTGCTGGTCATTAATGCTCAAGATACAGATCTCACTGCCTTCATCATTACTTGAATCCAGAGTCTTTTGGATGATCTCCAATTTTCCGTCGCCGTTGATATCCCAGTAAACAGGCTCCTCCGGATCCGCAGTGATGATGTAATACTCCGGGACATGTTCGAAGAGATCCAGATTGAACACTTCCGGATACCTATATACCGGAATGGAAAAGATGTCCAGATTTTCATAGTATTCCGCGTCCTGCTTCATCCGTACCTCGATCCGGTCATAGAAGAGCCGGAATTCCAGCTTGTCGTTTTCGATCAGATCATGACGTGTCTGCTCACAGGCCTTCTTCACATCATCCGTTATATCCATATACTCATCGTATCGGATCTCCTCCGAGAGGACTTTCTCGAAGAGGGCTTTATCCTTAACCACATCCGAAATCGTAAGTACCTTTCCGGTTTCAGCGGATATATTCACTACCGTGTCCACTCCGCCGGAAAAACTGCCACCGTCTTCCGCATCCGTTTCCGGACGAAGATAGTATCCGAAAGTGATCACCTTCGTATCCGCACGATAAAGATCTATTTCTAATTCATAGTATTCGCCTTCCACATCCGGATAAGATGACTCATCCAGATCCTTCAGTTCCTTGCATTTCTGGTCATAATTATCGAGGGTCTTCTCGATCCAGGGACCCTGCAATGCGTCAAGCATCTCCTGGATCTTCGCATATTTCTCTCCTTCGATCCGAAGCTTATCCATCGAATAACCGGTGCCGGGAACAATACTCACCAGGTCACCTTCCTCATCCTGCACAAAATCTTTATCGGTAAGCTCTCTCGGATAGAAATAGTCCTCCTCTGCCACCACTTCAACCGGAAGATAGGCCAGATCCTGTTCGATCTTCACATCTATGTCCGGGACCTCTGTAACAGTTTCCGATACAGTCGTATCCTCACTCGAAGATGTCGGATCCTCTTTAACGGAATCAGATACTTCCGTGGAAGTATCACTCACTTGTAAACCTGAAGATTCTTCAGATTCATTCTTCTTACAGCCTGCTGAAAAACAAATTGCTAGACTAAGCAGACACGCTACTTTTCGTTTCATACACATTTACCCAATGCCTTCCTTGTATTTTCCCAACATATTCATTCAAACACCTTTCTGATCGATTGGCAATAACATCTAATGAAATGTTCTCACCACAAGATTTCTATACCAGCCGTTGAATGCACGATCATCCCGTCATGTTATAATGTTCGAAAAGCACTTAGGAGGCGTCTATGGATCAGTTCCGCACTTCTTTTCCGACTGTTCCCGGAAAGAATAATATAACTCTTCCGAATTACGACAGTTGCCTTGTCAATCTGGCAAGTTCCATGCTCGTTCATTTCGGTGCGAAGTCCACGGCACCGACGCTTCCTCTTGCCGATTCTTATCTGGCAAAAGGCAAAAGCAATGTCGTCGTGCTCCTTTTAGATGCCCTGGGTGTTTCCATCCTCGAGAAGCACCTGTCCCCGGACGGTTTCTTCCGCTCTCACCTGGCAGGCTCTTTCAGCTCGGTCTTCCCGCCGACGACCGTTGCGGCCACGACTTCCGTAACCTCCGGGCTGTTCCCGGATGAACATGCATGGCTCGGATGGGACTGCTATTTCCCGCAGCTTCAAAAGAACGTAACCGTCTATACGAACAGCGATCAGATGGCCGAGGCCGGCGGACCTTTCAGTATTGAGAAGGAATCCCGTCCCGGTGACTTCGGCTGTCCTGCCGTAGAAGAGAGACGGCCCGCCGCGGATTTCCACGTCGGCTTTACCTACACGCCCTATGAAAACATCGTGTCGAAGATAATAGATGCCGGCGGCCATGCCTACTTCTCTTCCCCGTACGCCGAGCCGAATCCGCAGGATCTCGATTCGATCCTGAAGCGCGTCACCGATCTTTGCAGAGAGCCCGGAAAGAAGTTCATCTACGCTTACTGGAATGAGCCCGATGGCACCATGCATAAGACCGGAACTCTTAGTAAAGAATCACATGAAGTCGTTACTTCTCTCGAAAAGCGGATCGAAGAATTTTCTGAAGCGCTTTCCGATACGCTGCTGTTCGTCATTGCGGACCACAGCCATATGGACAGTAAAAACCTCTGTATCCTCGACTATCCGGAGATCGTGAAGTGTCTTGTCCGGCTTCCGTCGATCGAGCCGCGCGCCCTGAACCTGTTCATCAAAGAAGAATATAAAGAGGAGTTTCCGGTGCTTTTCGAAAAGACATTCGGAGACAAATTCTGGCTCGTTCCGAAGGCAGAAGTTATCGAAAGAAAACTGTTCGGTCCTGGCACAGAGCATCCTCTGTTCCGCGACAAGATCGGAGATTTCCTGGCGATCGCCGTCTCGGATACGTCTCTATTTAACACCCACGTCGAGGCGAAGGTAATGCCCGGCGGACATGCAGGTCTCTCTAAGGAAGAACTCGAGATCCCCCTGATCGCGATCGAAAAGAACTGACCGTCACATAAGCCGCGAAGTTTGGTATACTTGTTTCATGCGAAGTGCTTTTCGCGAAGAAACAAGATTTCAAAATGAGGTGGATCTTATGACAAAGGCTGACCGATATCTGGTGAACGACATTCATAATATTCTGGAAAACGGCTACAAGGACGAGAATCCGCGCCCGAAGTACGAGGATGGCACGCCGGCGCACACGATCAGCGTTAATCACGTCATGAGAAAATATGACCTCAGCAAGGGAGAATTCCCGATCAGCACGCTTCGCCGTCAGGCTTGGAAAACAGGCATCCGTGAGATCTTCACGATCTATCAGAAACCGACCAATGTGCTTTCTGAAATGGCCGACATGAAGGTCACCTGGTGGGATCCGTGGGATATCGGCGACGGCACGATCGGTCAGAGATACGGCGCGACCGTAAAAAGATACGATCTTCTCAACAACCTGATCGCCGATATTAAAAAGGATCCATACGGCAGAAGAAAGATCATGTCGCTCTGGCAGGAAGCCGATCTTCGTGAGACTCCCGGCCTTGCTCCGTGTGCATTTCTTACCATCTGGAATGTCCGCGGCAAATACCTCGACATGGTCATGGTCCAGAGATCCGGCGACATGCTCACTGCATCCGGTGCCGGCGGCATCAACGAGATCCAGTATGCGGCCCTTCTTCTCATGGTCGCAAGAACGACCGGATACGAAGCCGGTGTATTCACGCACTTTGTTGCCAACGAGCAGATCTACGACCGCCACATCGATAATGCAAATGAGCTTTTGCGCCGCGCAGACGAAGCCGGCGTGATGGCACCGGTCACATCCGAAAGCATAAAGATGCCGAACCTGATCCTGAAGAAGGAAGCGGGCTGTGATATCACTTCCATCACGATCGATGATTTCGAGATGGAGAACTACGAACCCATGCAGCCGCAGCTTACTTTCGAATTGGGAATCTAAGGAGAATAAATATGCCGCAGGCAAAATACCCGGAACACGACATCAACCAGGTCTTTGACTATATCCATACCATTCTTTCTTCCGGCAATGTCGCGGAAAACGCTCTCGACGAGATGAGTTTTCTCAACCGTCTTTTCGCCGCGCTTCCTGTCGAGGCCGTTGAATACGGTATGCAGTTCCTGCACGGAAAACGGGATCTTCCGAAGGCCTGCGATGAGATCCTCCCCCTTTATGTCCGCTTCGTCAACCTCGTCGATTACTGCGAAGCGATCGATATTCTCGGGCAGATCTCCGCAAATCCTACTCCCGAAGAGCTCAGTGAGCGCATCCGCCTGCACGGAAAGCTCGACGAAATGGAGAAGTGCTTTTGCCAGAGTCTTCTCGGTTTTTCCTATAACAAAGACCAGGCTACCGAGAAGTCCGAAACGAAGTCCTCTGCCCCGGTGAATTCCTCCGCTTCAAATAGCACTGGCAGCGAGGCTGCTTCGCAGGATGCGGGAGAAGAAAGCAGCAATCTTCACCTGATGAACAGCATCGCACCTGTTTTTCTATGTGCCGACCCGCTTAAGACAGCGCTTTTTTATGAGACGAAGCTCGGATTCCATGCCGCACATCTCGATGACGAGGCGATGCCGCATATCCGCCTTCACCGCGATAATATCGAGATCATTCTCGCAAAAGGAAAAGAGGATGAAACAGTTTCCCGTTCATCCTCTCTTTATGATCTTTATATCTTTGTCTCCGAGCCCATGATGCTCCAGATGGAACTTCAGAACGCCGGTGTTACGGTTCTAAAAGCACTGGAAGATTCCGATACTGTCCACACGAACCGTGAGTTCGTCATCGAAGACATCGACGGCCGCCGCATCTGCTTCTCTCAGCGGATCAGCGGCTGATTACGCCTCCGGAAAATCGCTCAGTTTCCAGGACATGCCGTTCTCATCGCTCATCTCGTCGGTAGCTACGTTTACCTTCACTTCTGCCACATACACATTGGCATCTCTTCCTGCCTGCGATCTGACGATAAAGGTATAGCCGGTCTCTGTTTCTTCGATCTGGCTGTCAAAAACGATCAGCTTCAGATCCTGTCCGTAAAGATGGTTATAGAATGCGATCGATGCATTGATATACTTTTCGCACTTGGCATAAAGTCCGCCGTCCTCTTCTGTACCCTCCGCCGGGGCGGTTTCTTTTGACGGCTCCGAAGTCTGCTTCTCACCATCATCCACACTGCTTGGCTTCTTATCAGACGGCTTCGTATCACCTTCGGTGATCTTCACTTCCGAAGGTTTTTCCGATTCGCTGCTTACCACTTCCGTTTCAGTAGGTTTTGTAGTGCTTTCAGAAACCTTCTGCGTTGTCGGATGTACTACTACATCTTCTTCACTGCTCTGATCTATGGTAGTGGAAGTTTCTGTTTCCGATGAAGTTACAGATGTTTCGTCATCTTTTCCCTTACAGCCTGCCATAGATAACATCATCATGGCACAGCATATCACTATCATTTTTCTTGAAATCTCAGGTCTTTTCATTATTGTTTGCCTCCTATAGACACATAAGATTACACTTATTCTAACATTGTAGCGCTTTTCGAGAATGAGTAATCTGTCATACTGATAAAAAACTTCTGACAAACATCATTTTCAACATGTTATAATGGCCACAGGAAAAGGAACAAAGAAGCAGGAGGTCGTCTCATGAATAAGCTAAAAAGAATAATCGTCGGTACACTCGCAGTGGCGCTTACACTCGGTATGGCCGGCTGTAAAAAGAGCAGCAAGCTCTCCCATGCCACACTTAAGAATGCAGCCAAGAGCTGCGGTGCCGAGGTCGTAGAAGATTCCGACTCCTTTGCGAGGATCGCCAACCAGTTATACGGGTATTCCGTCCTGATCTCCGAGAAAGGCGACGAAGCACAGTCCCTGTTCGAGAGTCAGGTAACCCCAACAGAGGGTATGCCGAAGGTCAAAGAGTTCTCGATATTCATGAGTGCTCCGGACGAGTATTGCTTCTGCTATTTCACTATGGTTACTTTTGACAAGGAAGAGGATGCGGATGAGTTTTATAAGATAAATTGCTCTTCCGTCCAGGGAAATATCATCGGAAATGACGGCTATTCTTATAATCTTAGATATACCGTGTCGGATGACTCCTCCATCGATCAGGCCTGCACCTATCAGAAAGGGAAGATCGTTATCTTTGCACTCTCGGGGAATCCGGGATCTATACAATTCAATGATCTCGACACCATCTGTCAGGAACTCGGCATCAAGTCTCCTTCTTCGGTCGCCAAGAAAATGCCGAAGACCTGATCCTCAGGAACACTGATCCTCCGGATCCCAGGTATTCCGTTTTTTACTAAACAAAGCACCGGTCCTCCCCGTTTTCTTCGGGAAGGACCGGTTTTCTTTCATCTGTTATTTCAGATCATATTAGTCGATCTTCGGAAGGTTTGCAGCATACTTAGCGAGTTCCTCATCGGTCGGGATGTAGTCATCCATCTCACCATTATGGAACTTCTCATAAGCAACCAGATCGAAGTAACCTGTACCTGTGAGGCCGAAGACGATGGTCTTCTCTTCGCCTGTCTCTTTGCACTTGAGGGCTTCGTCGATCGCCGCGCGGATCGCGTGAGAGCTCTCCGGTGCCGGGAGGATACCCTCAACACGGGCAAACATCTCAGCTGCTTCAAATACGTCTGTCTGCTTCACGGAACGTGCTTCCATGTAGCCATCATGATAGAGCTGGGACAGTGTCGAGCTCATGCCGTGATAGCGCAGACCGCCGGCGTGGTTCGGTGCCGGGATAAAGTCAGATCCGAGTGTGTACATCTTCGCCAGAGGACATACCATACCGGTATCGCAGAAGTCATATGCGAACTTACCGCGTGTGAAGCTCGGGCAGGATGCCGGCTCAACAGCGATGATTCTGTAGTCTGCTTCTCCTCTGAGTTTCTCACCCATAAACGGAGCGATGAGACCGCCGAGGTTCGATCCGCCACCGGCACAGCCGATGATGATGTCCGGCTTTTCGCCGAGCTTATCGAGAGCAGCCTTTGTCTCCAGACCGATCACGGACTGATGCAGGAGGACCTGGTTCAGAACGGAACCGAGCACATAGCGGTAACCTTCTGTTCCTACTGCTACTTCAACCGCCTCGGAGATCGCGCAGCCAAGGGAACCTGTGGTACCCGGGTGCTTTTCGAGGATCGCGCGGCCGACATTGGTCGTATTCGACGGAGAAGGTGTAACGGAAGCGCCGTATGTTCTCATAACTTCACGGCGGAACGGCTTCTGCTCATAGGAAACCTTAACCATATAGACTTTGCAGTCGAGATCGAAGTAAGAGCAAGCCATGGAAAGAGCTGTACCCCACTGACCTGCACCGGTCTCTGTGGTAACACCCTTGAGGCCCTGCTTCTTCGCGTAGTAAGCCTGAGCGATCGCGGAATTCAGCTTATGGGATCCGCTGGTGTTATTACCTTCGAACTTGTAGTAGATCTTCGCCGGTGTGCCGAGCTTCTTCTCGAGGAAGTAAGCACGTACCAGCGGAGACGGACGATACATCTTATAGAACTTCAGGATCTCTTCCGGGATCGGGAAGAAAGCTGTATCATTATCGAGTTCCTGCTGGATGAGTTCATCACAGAATACAGGAGCCAGTTCCTCAGCCTTCATCGGCTGATGTGTGCCAGGATTGAGAAGCGGCGCCGGCTTGTTCTTCATGTCCGCACGCATGTTGTACCATGCGGTTGGGATCTCCTTTTCGTCAAGGTAGGTTTTGTAAGGAATTTTCTCAGACATAATATTGTCTCCTTTCGTTGTTTTGGGGCAGATCTTTCTTTTCTGCCGGAAAAACAAAAATCCCGCCCCAGCTTCTTGATTTCTGCTGGGACAGGAACACTATTCTTTCCTGCGGTGCCACCCGGCTTGATCCCACTTCACTTACGCTCCGCGAGATCCTCTCACGCATACCGACATATGCTGGTCTTTGTTGACGGGGAACCTTGCCCCGGCGCAGATACTTGCTTCTCAGCTTTCCCCTTGCCCTCGGAAGTCCATTCAACTCTGACCATTCCTGCTGCACTCTCACCACCGGCAACTCTCTGTATGGTCCGATTCAAAGTTTACTCACTCTTCCTCGACGGTTTTTCTGCATGATACCACTTGAAGTTCAGTAAAGTCAAGGGGGGGCAAGCCGTAGACCTTCCTATTCCCGTTAATCATCTTTCTCTATGCCAACAGGTTTCTATTATATATATCGAAAAGAGGCATACCCCCCGGGGGTATGTCACAACTTCAAATAGGCTATAATCACAAAAATCGAATTTATAGCCTACTGTTCTGATCGTGAAAATAGGATAGAAACATGGTTTTTCCATTTCTATCCTATATGCCAGTGCTTTTCAAGATGGAAATGTTGTCAAAAAACTGATTATATGCGAAAAACCGCCTTATATACCCCCAAGAGGATAGGCTAGAAAATGGATTTTCGACATTATAGCCTATCGAAGGATTCTCCGGTCAGCTCAGAGCTGATGCGATATCGAACATCGAACACGAGTTCTCCGGTCAGCTCATGATCTCTGCGATATCAAAGACCAGTCTCTCGGTCTTTTCCCAGCCGAGGCACGGGTCGGTAATAGACTTGCCATACACACCGCCGCCGACTTTCTGGCAGCCGTCCTCGATATAACTCTCGACCATGAAGCCCTTGACGAGGTTTCTGACTTCCGGCGAAAGACGCATGGAATTCAGCACTTCCTTAATGATACGCGGCTGGGCAAACGGATTCTTATTTGAGTTGGCATGGTTCGTATCGATGATCGCCGCCGGATTCGGAAGATTCTTCTCTTCATACTGCTCACTCAGGCGGATCAGATCCTCAAAGTGGTAGTTTGGCTGGGCCTCACCGTGCTTATTCGTATAACCGCGAAGGATCGCATGCGCATGCGGATTTCCCTTCGACTCGATCTCCCATCCTCGATAGATGAATGTATGCGGATGGGATGCCGCGAGGATCGCATTCAGCATAACGGCATAGTCTCCGGATGTCGGATTCTTCATGCCGACCGGAGATGCGATCGCACTGGCGGTCAGTCTGTGCTGCTGGTCTTCGACCGATCTTGCGCCTACCGCAACATAGGCAAGAAGGTCATCAAGATAAGCGTAGTTCTCCGGATAGAGCATCTCATCGGCGCAGGCAAAGCCCGTCTCTGCGATCGCTCTCATATGCAGGTGTCTGGTCGCGAGGATCCCCTTGAAAAGGTCCGATCTCTCATTCGGGTTTGGCTGGTGGAGCATGCCCTTGTAGCCCTCTCCGGTCGTTCTCGGCTTATTGGTGTAGATACGCGGAACGATGATGATCTTATCTTCCACCTTCTCCTGCAGAGGACGAAGGCGGGAAATATAGTCGATCACGGAATCTTCATTGTCGGCAGAGCAGGGCCCGATGATCAGGATGAGCTTATTGGAAAAGCCCTCGATGACCTGTTCCACTTCCCTTTTCGTCTTTGCCACGGCCTGATCCATCTCCGGTGTTACCGGGTAGATCTCTTTGACTTCCTCCGGAAGTGCCAGTTTCTTTACATATTCCGCATTCATTCGTTCTTCATCCTTTCCAACCGGCCGCACCTTCACGCCAATGCGTATGTCTCTTTTTCTCCGGCAAAAGCACTCGTCACGTTACTTTCCGATTCTTTCATCCGGCTTATATGTCCCGATGACCTTGATCTTCTCACATGCCGTCTTCAGCTGCTCGAGCATTCTCCATCCCTCTTCGGAATCCAGAACACCCTCGATCTCGGTATAGAAATAATACTGCCAGTTCACATCCTTGACCGGACGGCTTCTTATGACGCGCATATTATAGTTATGTTTTCCGATGATCGAGATCGCACGGGCAAGAGCTCCGGCAAAGTCTCTGATCGTAAAAATCAGGATCGTATTCTTCGGGTCCTGGCGGACCTTCTGGACATCATCTTCAGCCGAGGAACCGTCTTTCCTTGCAAAGACTGCGAATCTCGTGACATTCTGGGAACTCTCATTGATATCGTACTGGATAAGATTCAGGCCATAGAGCTTCGCGGTCTCAGAACTTGCGATCGCTCCGACGGTTACATCCGCACGGTCAGAAACTTCTTTCGCAGCGCGGGCTGTATTCTCATACGGGATCGTCTCAAATCCATGGTGGGCGATGTATTCACCGCACTGCTCCAGCGCCTGCGGATGGGAGATGACCGTCTTAATGGTCTCGACTGAACTTCCTTCTACACCGAGCAGGCACTGCGAGATCGAAAGCTCAAAGACACCGATCACCTCGAGTCCGCCGTGGAACATCAGGTCACTGACCTGACCGACTTCGCCGGCATAACTGTTCTCGATGGGAAGGACCGCCGCGTCAGCAAGTGATTTTGCCACGGAATCATAGGCTTCTTTAAACGTGCGGCAGGAGACCTTTTCCGCATCCGGGAAGATCCCACCTACCGCCATTGCGGCAAAAGATCCTTCGATCCCACTATATGCGATTTTCAACTTCTGTTCCGACATTGATCCCGGCTCCTTTGCTCATTATCACGCTGATGCTATCTCGTGCATCTGTAACACATATCAGCCATATGTAACAGTAATTAACTGTCGCTAATTTTCTCACAGGAACACCATAAAAAAAAGAGCTTTTATCAAAAAAGCTCTTTTTCGTTTAAAATTCCGATACTCTTTTACGGCAGACGCCCGAAAATCCGTCAGAATATGGATATGAGACGGCCGGTTACGGGATCTTACTTACCTGCCAGGGCAACCGTGTTATAGCGAAGGAGGATCTCTCCGCTACGATCAATAGCTGTAGTACGGTTTGTGAGATATAGTCCATCACAGGAGAACTGCTTGGTCTGATAAATCACATTTCCGGATACGATGTGGGTCACATGTACAAATCCATCGTAATTGTCCGATTTTACCGTGATAACCGGACTTCCGGTCACTGCATCGGTCACGGTCTCCTCAAACGCATATCTTCCTACGGAGTTTCCATGCACCAGATACAGTTTCTGCGCGCACGCATCTTTCTTGATCTCAACCTCACCTTCACCCTCAGCAAGGATAGAAAAATCAGAAGCATTCAGGAGTTTCCATGTGTTATCGGTGAATGACTTAAGAAGAATATTCTCTCCTGCACGGATGCATTCATATTCGCCTTCCATAGATATAGTTTTTTCTGTCTCAAGATTTACAAGTTTCGTATCCGTATTGCTTACGAAGAATACCGGAAGACGTTTTCCCATTTCTATCTCAGAATTATCTTCACCGAGCGGATCTCCCGGAAGATTGTAGCTTGCTGCATCTTCCAGAGGAACTGTTTTGATCAGTTTTCCGGAAAGATCGTAAAGATCCATGCCCGCTTCTTTTACCGCGACAAGATGCTCACCGATGTGGTGCACATCCAGGATCGAACCATCCTCATTCGGGATCGTAGCCAAGATCTTTCCGTCCCGATCCAGCAGATCCCAGGCAACACAGGTCTCTGTCAGAGTATCCTTCTTATCGTCTGTAAAGCCAGCCCGGCCAAGAAGATAGTAGTCAGGCATCTGTGTCTTATAAGAAAGATAGAAGTCGTCGGACAGTGCTTTTCCATCGAGAGAGAAGATCCTCGATCCGCCATTTTCCGCTTCCTTATCCTGTCCGTAAACGAAATCGCCGAGAAGCTGCCAGTCGGAGCATCGAGCGGACATTTCGGGACAGATATCCTTGCCCGTTACACCATCGTAGATCCAGTTCTTATCATCACAGTAGTCGCGGCAAACGATGAACCTCTCATCGACGATCGTCTCAAAAGCATACATAGTTGTAATGTCTCCGATCTTAAGAGCAGTTCCGGAATCTACAGCACCCTTTGAAGGATCGTACTTGTAAAGCGTAATGCCGGAAGTCGCAGCGGAAGCAAAATACGTCATACCATCTCTTTGGAACCTCAGATCATACTTAAGGCCGGTATAACTTGCTCCATCTTTAGAGATCAGGCCCATCTTTGCCTGTCCGTCGGGCAGATCCGAATCTCTCACATATTGCATAACGAAGATGCTGCCGTCATCAAGCATCATCGCGCTGTCGAAGACCGGATCACAGATGATCCTTCCGCTTTTATCCATGAACCCGTAGAGAGACTGGCCTTCGTTATTGTTGAACTGATTCTCCACTCCCAGGAACGGAGTGACCATACCGTAGTCTTCTGACGGTATAAAATCCGTGATCGGATCATCCGAAAGACGTGTGATCTTCTCTTCTTCTTTTTCTACCGCTCGAAAAGCACTGTTATCCATGGTGACGCTGTAACGCTTTGTCATCTTCGGCTTTCCTTCAGGCACGATATACCCTGCCATTTCCGCGATACTTCTTCCGTCTTCTCCGGCCATCCACTGGAACAGAATACCTTCCGGGGAAGAAAGATCAGTATTACTTCCGACCATAACATCGAGCAGGAACTGCAGAGGATATTCACCGGAAGCGATCGTTTCTCTTGTCGGCTCGACACCTTCCACCTTCAGCATCTTCGTTTCATTTTCCCAGTGTGAACCGGTAAGACTTGTGTACTCGACATATCCGATCGCGTTCTTCGAATTGTCATAGGTTGCTCTTGCATCATAGTGCTGATTATCCTCGATCGGGATACGGATATACGGGGACACCGAACTTGTGCCGCCAAGTATCAGCGTACCCATCACCTTTCTCGATGTATCGGCAACGCCTTCATCAAAGGGTATGATCTCTTCATCATTGCCGCCGACTTCTTTCCAGTTTCTGATCTCTCCCTTATAGATCTTCTTGATCTGCGCTATTGTCAGCGACTCGACCGGATTGTCTTTATTCACGATAAAGACCAGGCCATCCGCTGCAAATGGCGCATACAGGTGATTTCCTCTGTTAGCGATCAGAATGTCAGGAATAAGATCAACGACCGCATGATCCTCTTCGAAAGTATTATTCTTTCGGATCAGCATATTCATAGAATCCTCACGGGAAAGTCCCAGCAAAGCGGATGTCGAAGCAACAGCCATCTCGGATGTAGAATAGGTAAAGTGCATCACCGGAAGACTCGCTTCATCAAATTCATACGGCGTAAGCTGCACGCCGAGAACCGAGTTATCGGTATCTTTCATGTCATCCTCTCCGTGTTCGAGTGCAGATGATCCGAGCGAAAGCTTCGGGGAACCTTCCCTTTTCTTACATCCTGGCATAGTAAAAATCGCGGCAAAAACAAGCATGGCAGATACAATTCTCTTCTTCATAATTAAGCCCTCCTAAATCAGGTCAAGTCGTTTGTGTCAATTGGTTATGAATGAATTGATTTGCCCAAATTGTACCGCTCTCCTCCGGAAAAACAATTCGCAAAAATGCAAAAGAAATTTACCGGAAAAGGATCAGTTTCTGTAGATGTTAAACAGCCGGAAACGCTTTAATTTACAGTCTTTGCAGGATCTGTAAAAAATCATTTTCCAGGATCCGGCAAGGTATGGTAACGAAGAATAACATTTCCACTTAGATCCTCAACTGTGACCTCATCACAAACATACGACCAGGAAGTGGTAACCTGCATATTATTGAAGACAGCCTTTCCCGCGTGGATCCTCTCAAGCTCGATAAACCCTCTTATGGAATCTGCCTTCTTCTCAAGGATCTTTTCTCCTGTTGATGCATCGAAAACCTGTAATTCTTTTGCGTATCTTCCCTCGCCCAAAGATCTGACAAGATAGAATTTACCATTTACGTAATCTTTTCTCACTCCGATATATCCTTCGCCCTCGGCGATCAGAGTGAGATTCGATCCATCCAGTAATTTCCAGCTGAGATCCTCTGATGTATTTCCTGAAAGAAGAATATTCTCACCTGCGTACTGGACATAGTAGTCCACGCCAAACTCAGCACTTGCTCCGGTTTCCAGATTATACAGTTTCGTATCGTTGTTAGATGTAATAACAACCGTTGGGACTTTTTCGGGCTTAAGATTATCATCATGATCTCCCAGCGGGAACCCCGGAGTATAGATCGGATTTGGCGACTTAAAATCCACGGTCTTCAGAAGGTTTCCGGAAAAATCATATTGCTCGATCACATTCGAATATATAACGAGCAGCGTCTTATTCACGCACAGGAAATCCTGAATGCCGTGCGATTTGTTCTCGATCGAGGTGAGAATTTTTCCATTTTCATCGACCAGATCCCAGTAATCGTAGTTTCCCGGATCATCAGTGATGCCGGCATCCTTCGATTCCGTACGCGCAAGCATCTTGTAGCCGTCGCGCCACAGATCTTTAGTATTAAGATAACAATCATCAGACAGTGCTTTTCCATCGATAGAATAGATCGCTTTCGTATTCTTTCTTGATGCGTCCTTCTTATGTCCGAGAATGAAATCCCCGAGAAATGACCAGCTGTCGTATTTACTATCCAGGGAAGGTGCTATATCTTCACCCGTCTCGCCGTCAAAAAGCCAGAAGTCATCACCAAAGTAGTCGGCGCAAGCTATATACCGGTCACTGATAAATTCCTCAAAACAATACAGCTTGTTCATTTTACTCATTTTGAGGAATTTGCCGGATCCGACTTTACCCGTGGAAGGATCATACTTGTATAAAGTGATGCCGTTTTTCTCAAGCTTATAGAATTCCTCTTTGGATCTGGAATTATATACAGCCCCGGCTTCATAGATCAGGCCGGTATAATGGGACCCATCTTTAGATATCAATCCGATCCGCTCATCCGGAAGATCGCTCGAAGATCTTACCACACTCTGTATAACAACGAGGGTTCCATCATCGAGATAATAAACGTCGTCAAAGACGGGATCGCATATGATCCTTCCGTTTTGATCCATCAGTCCATATAGCTTTTGTCCTTCAAAAAGACCTGCTTCATTATCCACTCCCAGGAACGGGATCACCGCTCCGTAATCAGAGGAAGGAACAAAGTCAGTGATTCTCTCTTCTTTCAGCCGGGTAAAGACTTCCGGTTCTTTCGCTATCTCCCGAAAAGCACTCCATTCCGTGCTGACCGGAACGTCCGTTTTCCCGGCAGGTGCCGTATCCGGAACGATATAACCTGCCATCTCGGCAAGTTTTCTTCCATCCTCACCGGTGAGCCATTGATACAGAGTCCAGGCAGGATCTGAAGACGGCAGATCTTTATTGATCGCAGCATCCAGCGGGACGCGGAAAGGATATTCTCCGGATCTGATCATCTCCTTCGAAGGCTCGATATCATTGATCTTAAGGATCTTTACCTCTTTTTCCATGGAAGATCCGGCGAGACTCGAATACTGGAAATACCCGATCGCATTTTCGGAATTGTCGTAGGAGCATCGTGTCGACCAGACAGCATAATCATCACCGGGCACGTTAATGTATGGAGAATCGACAGTTACATCTCCTTCGGTCACCATGGTCTCCACAAGTTTTGTTGGCGTTTCTTCCCTGCCTTCTTCAAAAGCAACGATCTCCCGGTCATTGCCTCCGATTTCTTTCCAGTTAGTGATCTCCCCTTTGTAGATCTTCTGAAGATCCTCCTTCGAGATAGAACTTACGGGATTATCCTTATTCACGATGAATACCAGGGCGTCATAAGCAAATGTTTCTCTCTGAAGAGAATCATCGAGGCTGATCTCCGGGAGTAGCGCAACGCATGATTCTTCGGAACCGTAATCGATTTTATGACTCTTATCCTGGATCAGTTCCGAAGCTTCCTGCCGTGAAATATCCAGAAGCACGGAATATGCGGATAACGCCATAGGCGCAGTTGAGTAACAGAACTGTATTCCGGGAATATTCGTCTGGTCAAACGAAAACTCCTCGGGTTCTGTATCCGTCACCGAGGGCGCCGTTTCCGACTCCGTTACCGATTCGGTCTTCGTCGTGCTTTCCGTGGTGCTTTCCGTAGATTCAGAGCTTTCCTCTTTTTCTTTCTTCTTGCATCCGCCAGAAAGGATCATCGCCGTCACGAGAAGAACTGAAATAACACGTTCTTTCATAAAACCTGCCTCCGCATCCTGATTCCTTGTACCTAACTATTAGACTATCCAAAGCATCGTTTTTATTTCGGAGAAAAGAATTTCCTGATCAATCTTCCGGAAGATGCACGGTGTTATACAGGAAAAGCACTTTCCCGTCGCGATCGGTCATTGTCGTACTGGAATTGGTGCCGTCGGAATATTCAGCCACCTTCCATACCGTATGATAAAGCACTTTTCCATCATAGATACCATCCACATAGAGGTAATCTCCTCTGGGATTCGTTAAGTCATCGATAACCGTCTTTCCCGTGGACACTTCTACAATGGATAGCGTCTTCGTATCCCAGCCTTCTCCCACGGACATATAGTATTCATGGGTAACTTCATCTTCAAAGATCTGAGCATACCCTTTTCCTTCCGTCAGCAGACTCAGATCTTTGCAATTCAGGATCATCCAGGAATGATCCACCCCTCCAGAAGTAGAAAGAATGACATAGCCGGGAACCATCGTCACATCATATAATCCATCATATTCCGCATTTTTCCCGGTAGTTATATCCAGCAGATACGTCTTTTCGCTCTGCTGCTTAATCAGGATAATATCTTTGTCGATCTTTGAAGAAAAGCGATTGGAATAGTATTCATCCTGTCCATAGACGATCTGATATTGTTCCTCATGATCAAACGAAGTAGAGCTGATCAATTTCAGTTTTCTATCATAGACCTCGACACCGGTTCTCTTTAAAGCTACGAACTTTCCGTCTTTCTCCCAGAACTCCTGTATCGTTTTTCCTTTATCTTCCAAAGAAGCTACGATATTACCATCCGCATCAGTAAGATTCCATCCGGCGTCATCCATATCTTCCCACTTCATAAGAAGCGTATTTCTGTCCAGTTCAGAGATATACTCTACTTTATCAAGTTTGATCTCTTTTCCCATATAGTCATAATAATGGTGAGCGTAGGAATCATTATTCTCATCATATCCGTAGAAGAGATTTCCCATAGTATCCTCAAGCTGGATGCCGTCAGGGAATGCGACCTTTTTACCGGTAGTCCCATCGACCGCCAGATTACAGCATCCCGATTCATCGTCGCGGAAAACAAGAACACGATCATTGATTATCCGGGACAAATATATACCCGGGTAATATCCTTCAATAGAAAAATCCATTTTATAGAAAGCCGGATCACCGGTTTTTCCGGAAGATTCATCATACGGATACATTTTAAAGCCGTCAGAAGTCTTCTCCGCAAGCAGGTATTTACCTTCCTCCAGGAAAATATAATCACTGTACTTCAGACCTGTATAGTTTTTGCCGTCGATACTTATGAACCCGAGTCTTTCTTCCGGATACTCCGAATCGCCTTTAATATACTGCTTGACCACATATGTTTTGTCACTGATTTTGTAAACATAGTCATACACCGCATCACATACGATCCGTCCGGATTGATCGAAGAAACCTTTCGTAGAACTGGCAGATCCCCATTCCGCCATCTTCGCTGCGCCGGCAAACGGGTAGATCCTTCCATAATCGGAAGACGGAATAAAATCAGTGATCAGTTCATCCTTTAAGCGGGTATAAACAGGATCCGGCACTTCTGCCGGCTGATACGAAGCCCAGTTAACATGTACCTTCACCTTATTCTTTGCAGCAGAAGCGGATGCTGCCGGAACATATCCTTCCATCTCCGCAAGTTTCTGGCCGTCTTCACTTAAGATCCAGTTAAAAAGTATACGTGCCGGCGCATCTTCTGCCGTATCCTTCGGGATGACCGCGAAGTAGGAAGTACGGAACGGATACTCGCCTTTTGCGATCGTCGTCTTTTCCGGCATGACGCCATCGACCTTCAGGATCTTCAGTCCGTCCGCCATCTTCATTTTCGTCGCATAGTAATATGGCGTATAACCGATCGCTCCGGCAGAGTTATCGTAGGATTTAACTACATTGATCAGGCCGCCCATATCGCCCGGCATCAGTTCTTCCGGCGCCGTCATCATCTGAAGATCTCCCATAACGAGGTTCTCCATCATGACCTGGGACCCGGCCGTCTTATTTCTCTGCACCGCAACGATCTCTTTATCTTCTCCGCCGACTTCTTTCCAGTTTTTGATCTCACCTGTATAGATCTTCTGGATCTGCTCGGTAGTTAATGACTCGACCGGATTACTCGCGTTGACGACAAATACCAGCGCTTCCGCGGAGAAAGCCTCCATCTCGTATTCGAATTTCCGTTCTTTCATCTCATCAAAGACGGACTGCGCCGGTTCCGCGCAGATCAGGAGCTTAGCTTCCCTGTCCATAAGATAGGAGAAGGAGCGGGTCGTCTTATGGAATTCAAGCATACTATCGGCTTCTTCTCTCGGGATTCCCAGGAGTACCGATGTGATCGCCGTCGCCATCGGCTTCGTGGAAGTCGATCCGTCGATCACCGGATAATTATCTTTCGTAAAGGAAAAAGAATCCGGATCCGTCTTCGGTTCTTCCGTAGTACTTGGCGTCGTTTCCGACTCCGTTACCGATTCGGTCGTCTCTGTCGTGCTTTCCGTGGCACTTTCCGATGATTCAGAACTTTCCTTTTTCTCTTTCTTTTTGCATCCGACGGAAAGGATCATTGCCATCATAAGAACAACTGAAATAATACGCTTATTCATAAAGCTTACCTCCGCTTCCTAATTCCTTATCCTAACAATTAGACAATCGAGAAGAGCAGTTTTTTCGAAGAAAAAAATCCGCTTCCTGTTTCCTTGTTTTTCAACCCCAAATTCAGTATATAGGACAAAAAATGAAAAGTCATCCCGATGAAATAAAGAATCTGTCACTTGAAAGCGGATAATAAACAGCAAACCGGCAGAAGAATCATTAAAAATTTTTCTGCCGGTTTAGTGTTTAGTTTATGGATTACTTTATGCGGAAAGCGCGGGACTTATTCCTCGTACAGTGCAGTAGAGAGATATCTGTCACCAGAGTCCGGGAGAAGAACGACGATGTTCTTTCCTGCATTCTCCGGACGCTTTGCCAGCTCAAGTGCCGCAAATGCTGCCGCACCGGAAGAGATGCCTACGAGCACGCCTTCCTGCCGGCCGATCTTTCTGCCGATGTCAAATGCATCTTCATTAGATACCGGGAATACTTCGTCATAGATGCTTGTATCAAGTGTTTCCGGAACGAATCCTGCGCCGATACCCTGGATCTTATGTGCGCCGGAACGGCCTTCGGAAAGCACCGGAGAATCCTTCGGCTCAACTGCTACGATCTTCACGCCCGGGTTCTTTTCCTTGAGAAAAGCACCTGTACCTGTGATCGTTCCGCCCGTACCTACGCCTGCGACGAAGATATCGACTTTTCCGTCGAGATCTTCCCAGATCTCCGGCCCCGTGGTCTCTTTATGGATCTTCGGGTTTGCAGGGTTTGTAAACTGCGACGGGATCAGGCTGTCCGCGATTTCTGCGTGAAGTTCTTCTGCCTTTGCGATCGCACCCTTCATGCCCTTTGCGCCTTCAGAAAGAACGAGCTCTGCGCCATAAGCCTTCATGAGCTTTCTTCTTTCGACGGACATCGTGTCCGGCATTACGATGATGGATCTGTATCCGCGAGCGGTTGCAACTGCTGCCAGGCCGATACCTGTGTTACCGGATGTCGGCTCGATGATCGTGGTGGTCGGCTTCAGGATACCCTTAGCCTCCGCATCATCGAGCATCGCCTTTGCGATACGGTCCTTCACGGATCCGCCCGGATTGAAGTACTCCAGTTTTGCGAAAACCTTAGCTACTGCGCCGGTGGATTTTTCCAGATGTGTCAGTTCCAGGATCGGTGTTTTTCCGATCAGCTGGTCAGCGGATGTGTAAATGTTTGCCATAATAACGGTCCTTCCTTCGTTTATTTCTGCCCGTAGCGATCAACTCCGGGACTTTTATCTCACTTACTTATGTTTTTATATTTTACTCTTATACCTTGGCAAAAGCACTCTCAAGATCCGCGATGATATCGTCGATGTGCTCTGTACCGATGGACAGACGGATCGTGGTCGGCTTGATGCCTGCATTCAGAAGTTCTTCCTCGGAAAGCTGGGAGTGTGTCGTGGAAGCCGGGTGGATAACCAGGGACTTCACGTCAGCAACGTTTGCCAGGAGCGAGAACAGTTCGAGATCCTCAGTGAACTTTCTTGCCTGATCTGCAGTTCCCTTCAGTTCGAATGTGAAGATAGAACCTGCACCGTTCGGGAAGTAACGGTCGTAAAGTGCTTTTTGCGAAGGATCGATAGCCGGATGGTTGACCTTCTCGACCTTCGGATGATTCTTCAGGAAGTCAACGACCTTCAGTGCATTCTCAACATGACGCTCCACGCGGAGAGACAGTGTCTCGAGGCCCTGCAGGAGCAGGAAAGAGTTGAACGGAGAGATCGCAGCACCCTCGTCACGGAGAAGTGTGGTTCTTGCCTTGATGATGTAAGCGATGTTGCCTACAGCCTGTGTAAATACTACGCCGTGGTAGGATGGATTCGGCTTAGAAAGACCCGGGAACTTATCGTTCTGTGCCCAGTCGAACTTACCGCCGTCGATGATGAGACCGCCCATTGTTGTACCGTGACCGCCGATGAACTTCGTAGCAGAGTGTACGACGATGTCGGCACCGTGCTCGATCGGACGGAGGTTATAAGGTGTAGCAAATGTGTTATCTACGATGAGCGGAACACCGTTCTCGTGAGCGATCTTGGAAACTGCTTCGATATCAAGAACATCGGAGTTCGGGTTGCCGAGTGTCTCAGCGAAGAACAGCTTGGTGTTCGGCTGGATCGCCTTTCTGAAGTTCTCCGGATCTGCCGGATCAACAAATGTTGTCTTGATGCCCTGATCTTCAAGTGTGTGCTCGAGAAGGTTGTAGGAACCGCCGTAGATGTTCTTGGAAGCAACAACGTGGTCACCTGCTACTGCGATGTTTGTGATTGCATATGTGATTGCTGCAGCACCGGACGCGACTGCGAGAGCTGCCACACCACCTTCGAGTGCTGCGATTCTCTGCTCGAGAACATCCGATGTCGGGTTCATGATTCTTGTGTAGATGTTACCGCCTTCAGTAAGACCGAAGCGGTTAGCTGCCTGGGCAGCATCCTTAAATACATAGGAAGTGGTTGCATAGATCGGGACCGCACGTGCGTCTGTTGCGGAATCCGGCTTCTCCTGGCCTACATGGATCTGTAATGTTTCAAATTTGTAATTGCTCATAGTTTTCGTGTCCTTTCGAAATTAAATATTTTGTTGCTGTTTAAAGAGCATATGGTAACTGTCTAATACAGCGTATACCTCACGTGACGAGGCATATGTAGACGTAGGAAGGAACGCCACGTGAGATACGCTACGCATTTCTAGTTCTTTTCTTATTGGGATCGCGTGTAATTACGCAATGTGGGAAGCGCCATCATATATGGTCCGCCGATGGCCGGGCTTTCACTCCGCAAAAAGAAACGGAGCGGAACCGGTCAGATACACTGACACATTCGTCCGAAACGATAATTTTGTCTATTCAGTTGGATAAGGAGCTCTCTCATGGTTGCTCATCCTTTACGTTTCGTTTCGCCTAGTGAATAACTAGGTTGTTTGAATGATAAACCATTTCACCTACCGTGTCAATAGGTTAATTAGAAAAAAATAGAATGATCCGTCACGACTCAGAAACAACAGTCACTTCCCGGCCATCCATCTCAACGGAAGCAACGGTTACATCACTAGCGGCCTTTCGGTCCCCAATGCATGGCAATTTCAGCCACGACCAAGAGAAATGCACAAGCAATAGCAAGACCAACCGCGGAGATCGCGATGCCTGCAATACCGAGCCCTTGTCCTTTTTCAGATTCAGGTTTGAATTTTGCCACCCCGATAATAGATAAGGTCAATCCGACCGCGGGAACGACCAAGACCATAGGACCAAGTAAGAAAAGAACAGGAAATGATACTGCCAGAACGAATCCGGCAACACAAAACGGATTATAGCTTTTATTTTCCATATTTTCCAACCCCTTACAAGGCGATTATATCACATAATAGATCTGCTCATCAGATGTGCCGATGAGCAGTATCACGGGGATGGATTTTTCATTTTCCGGTACTTTCGTTTTTTGTTACTAATCAGACAGTGAATTCTTCCAGAACATTAAAGATCCACTTCGAATTCAGCACGACTGCTCCTGCAAGGATACAGATAATAGCAATTACGATAACCATCTCTAGAAGTGAAAAACCTCTTTTTGTCATTGAACCCTTTTTCATACCCGGATTCCTCCTTCAATTTTTGGATATGGTTTATTTGCTAAACCAGTAGATAGTAACGCGCCCAAAACGCCGATGCAATAGCATTTTGAGATGTTTTACAGATATCCGAAAATTGTAGTTTTATGCGTTTTTATGGTCGCCGCGATCTACTACGATCTCGTAGCCCGCGGAGGCGACCCGGGCAGAAAGGCAGTGAATGCATTCTGCAGATTCACTGTCCAGGCAGATCTTCCCGTCATAAAGAGCATACTTGCTTCTTACTACGACAGGAGACAGATTCGGCATTACGACATTTGCGCCGGCTTTGAGGCCCTTCTCTCTTCCGAGAGGATCGACCGTACCGAGCGCCGTCGTTGCCGGAAGCAGAACATCCGGGACCAGAAGTCGGATGATGGAAAGAAGTTTCAGTGTCATCTGAACGGTTCCCGCAGGTTCATCTTTAAAGATAGTATCTTTCTGCGGAATAAAAGGACCGATGCCGCACATATCCGGATGGAACTCCTTGATAAAACGCAGATCAGCGATAATATTCTTCGTCGTCTGGAAAGGAGATCCGACCATAAAGCCGCAGCCGACCTGATAGCCGATTCTACGCAGCGTGCGAAGGCAGTTCATGCGGTTACTAAGAGAAAGATCGGACGGGTGAAGCTTCGCATAGTGCTCTTCTGTCGCGGTCTCGTGGCGGAGCAGGAATCTGTCAGCACCGGCTTCGAAATATGCGCGGTAACTCTCTTCGCTCTTTTCACCAATCGAGAGTGTCACGGCAATATCCGGATGCATCTCCTTGATCGCACGGACCAGTGAGACGATCTTCTCATCGGTATAGTAGGGATCTTCTCCGCCCTGAAGCACGACAGTACGGAATCCCAGGTCATATCCTTCGCGAACACAGGCGAGGATCTGCTCATCTGTAAGGCGGTAACGGTCACAGTTCTTATTACTGCGGTTGATCCCGCAGTAATAGCAGCCGTTCTTACAATAGTTCGTGAACTCGATCAGGCCGCGGATATATACGGCTTTCCCGTAGATGCTCTCGCGGACTTCTCTCGCGCAGGAAGAAAGATACGAAAGCGTATCTTCGTCTTCCGCGGCAAGAAGTGCTTCCCATTCATCGTCGGAAAGCTCACGTGTATTTTTCAGTTTGTCGATAATACCTACTAAATTCATAGGTTACATTCTAACAGATAAATGAAAGAATTAAATACCTTTCAGAAAGTTTTTAGAGAATATCGATGTATTCACCGGCGAGCGCCTTGTTCATCGATCTTACGGCGCAGAACTTACCGCACATGGAGCAGCTCTCCTCAATCTCCGGAGATCTGTCGGCACGGATCGCTTTGGCCGTTTCCGGATCGATCGCGCAGTTCCACTGCTCTTCCCAGTCAAACTTTCTTCTGGCATCTGCCATACGGTCATCGATATCTCTGGCGTGCGGGACCTTCTTTGCAATATCTGCCGCATGCGCTGCGATACGGGAAGCGATGATGCCCTGCTTTACGTCATCTACGTTCGGAAGAGCGAGGTGCTCTGCCGGGGTTACATAGCAAAGGAATGCCGCGCCGGCTTTCGCTGCGATCGCACCGCCGATAGCAGAGGTGATGTGATCATAGCCCGGAGCGATATCGGTAACGAGCGGCCCGAGAACATAGAAAGGAGCACCCTGGCAGATACGCTGCTGGATCTTCATGTTTGCTTCGATCTCATCCATCGCCATATGTCCGGGGCCTTCGACCATGACCTGAACATCTTTCGCCCAGGCACGCTTGGTCAGCTCACCAAGACGGACGAGCTCCTCGATCTGGCACACATCCGAAGAATCCGCCAGGCACCCCGGACGGCAGGCATCGCCGAGCGAGATCGTCACATCGTATTCCCGGCAGATCTCCAGGATCTCGTCATAATACTCATAGAAAGGATTCTCCTCCCCAGTCATGCACATCCAGGCGAAGACCAGCGAGCCACCACGGGAAACGATGTTCATCTTCCTGCCGTGCTTCTTGATCTGATCGATCGTCTTTCTGGTGATACCGCAGTGGAGAGTTACGAAGTCAACACCGTCTTCCGCATGAAGACGTACCACATCGATAAAATCCTTCGCCGTCAGTGTTGCCAGGTCTCTCTGATAGTGGATGACACTATCATAGACCGGAACCGTACCGATCATGGCCGGGCACTCGCTGGTAAGCTTTCTTCTGAACGGCTGTGTATTTCCGTGGGAAGACAGGTCCATGATCGCCTCCGCACCCATATCTACTGCCGCCATGACTTTCTGCATCTCGATATCATAGTCCTTGCAGTCCTTCGATACACCGAGGTTCACATTGATCTTCGTTCTCAGCATAGAACCGACACCATTCGGATCGATGCACTTATGGTTCTTATTACAGCAGATCGCGACTTTTCCTTCTGCGACCCACTGGCGGATCTCCTCCTCGGTACGGTACTCCTTCTCGGCGACCTTTTTCATCTCCGGTGTAATGATCCCTTTTCTTGCTGCATCCATCTGCGTCGTGTACTCACTCATTTTTTTCTTCCTCACATTTCTATTTTTTGCTTACAAGAAGTTTTTTTAAAAAAGTCGCTTGTTCACTTATCCGAAAACAAGCGGTAGTTATGCATCAGCGGTCCGCTTCCCTTACCCAGATCGAGTCCTGCTTCCAGGGCTTCCGAGATATAGGTCTTGGCATTCCGGACACTGTCGGAAAGGCTCTTTCCGTCCGCGAGGTTTGCTGCGATCGCGGAGGATAAGGTACATCCTGTTCCATGGGTATTGGGATTATCGATCCGTTTTCCCTGATACCACATCTTCTGTCCTTCTGCATACAGAAGATCATCTGCATCACATATACTGTGCCCGCCCTTAAGAAGTACGGAAACATTACCTCCCAGTTTCTCGGAGATCTTCTTGGCAGCTTCTTCCATCTCTTCTTTTGAAGTGATCTTCATGCCGGACAATATCTCTCCTTCCGGGATATTCGGTGTAACTACGGTTGCCAGCGGCATCAGCTTTTCGATCAGAACTTCGATGGCATCATCTGCAATCAGCTTCGACCCCGATGTTGCGACCATGACCGGATCCACCACGATGTTTTTGGCGTTATAGAAGGTCAGCCTCTCGGCGATCACTTTGATCAGTTCCGGAGAAGATACCATACCGATCTTTACCGCATCCGGGAAAATATCCGTAAACACGGCATCGATCTGCTGCTTGAGGAACTCCGGACTTACTTCCATGATCCCTGTCACGCCCGTTGTATTCTGTGCCGTAAGCGCTGTGATACAGCTCATGGCATAGACACCGTTCATGGTCATCGTCTTGATATCCGCCTGGATCCCGGCGCCGCCGGAACAGTCACTGCCGGCGATCGTTAAGGCTGTTTTCATATTCATTTTCCTACCATTTCCAAGGTCTTTTTCTTAAGGTCAGCGGTGGCCGCCTTTATATCCTTCTGTCCGAAGATCGCAGAGATCACGGCAATACCGCAGATCCCCGATCTGGACAGTTCATGTACATTCTCTGCGCTGATTCCGCCGATAGCGATGACCGGGATCGATACCGCTTCACAGATCGCCTTCAGTGTCTCATGCGGAACCTCCACCGCATCGTCCTTCGAGCCGGTCGGGAATACCGCACCGACACCGAGATAATCCGCACCGCGCTTTTCCGCAAGGATAGCCTGCTCGACGGTCGATGCAGATACGCCCAGGATCGCATCCGGTCCTAACATCGCGCGGACATCACCCGCTTCCATATCGCTCTGTCCGACATGCACGCCATCTGCGCCCATTCTCTTTGCGATCTCAACATTGTCATTTACTACGAACGGGACAGCATACTTTCTGCAGAGCTCCTGGATCTCGACCGCTTCTTTTTCAAATGCACTTTCTCCGAGATCTTTTTCTCTGAGCTGGATGAATGTCGCGCCACCGAGGATCGCTTCCTCCACCTGCTGCAGGAGTGTCTTCTCTCCGGTCCAGCGGCGATCCGTCACTGCATAAAGAAGAAGGGTCTCTTTCAGGTTTTTCTTCTTATCTTCCGGCATACGGAAACTTGCGGTACCGACAGTTCCCTTTACGCCTGCGGCTTTCTCACCGATTTCGAGGCCAATATTCATGCCCTCTATCATCTCTTTAGTCATGCCAAAGAGTTTAACTTTTGTCTCCAGATCCATATTCTCATCGGATTTCATACTTCGCACCTTCTTCCAGTGTTTTTGCATCGATGTTAAAGATCGCATCGATAATTCTGTTTCTATATGTCGAGTTTCCGTCGCCTTCCTGCATGCGTGACCAGCCGATCTCACCGGCAAGGCCCATCAGGCAGACAGCAGCTGCAACAGCATCGACTTTATTCTCCGGATTTGCTACCGCATACGCTGTAGTCATACCGGAAAGCTGGCAGCCTGTACCTGTAATACGGCTCATTTCCTTGCGTCCGTTACGGATCACATAGCAGACTTCAGAGTCCGCGACCAGATCGATCGCGCCGGTGATGGCGATGACTGCTCCGGTCTGTGCGGCAAAGGACTTCACAAATGCGACCATCTCATCGAGGTTCTCCTCGGTTACCGTATCCGCTGCATCTGCATCGACGCCTTTTGTCGTTCCGGAGCCCTTCGCCAGAGTCTTGATCTCCGAGATATTGCCGCGGATAATGTCCGGCTTCACTTCTTCTACGATGCTCTGTGCCGTCTTCGTACGAAGGAAGCTGGCTCCCGCTCCGACCGGATCAAGAAGAACCACATGGCCCAGTTCTTTTGCACGCATACCGGCGATCATCATCGCCTCGATCGAGCGTTCATTCAGCGTTCCGATGTTGATATTCAAGCCGCCGCAGATCGAAGTGATGTCATAGACATCCTTCGGCTCATCCGACATGATCGGGCTTCCGCCGCAGGCAAGAAGCACATTCGCCACATCGTTGACTGTGACATAGTTCGTAATGTTATGTACCAGCGGAGTGGTCGCATGTACCGCATTCAGGCATTCTCCAAGTGCTTTTCGATTACTCATATTTCTTCCTCCCAAATAAAAAGAGTTACCTTATATGATCTGGGTAACTCCTCGTAAACACCTATATATCGGGCTTCCCTACGTTGGCATTATCCAAATCAGGTTACGGGTCGAAGGTAATATCCTTCCTCTCAGCCTGTTTCACAAGCTCCCCTGCTTTGTTGGTCGGGTGTATTTTAGCACATGTCCATGCTCTTCGCAATGAGATCCTACGATCAAAGGGCTTAATTTCATAAAATAGGATCGAATAATATCATTTTTCGATTAGATCCTATCATTTCAGGAACAAGATAGGATCATTTCTTTGTTTTATTCCCAAAGATCCTACTTAAAGAAATAGCAGATAGGATCATTTTTTCGTTTTTCGCGAAAAGATCCTACATTTTCAAATGCAATGTAGGATCTTATATTGAATTTACATGATTTGATCCTATCGGGAACCCAATAAGGTAGGATCATTTTTGAGTTTTAGAAGACTTGATCCTATCCAAACCAAGAATTGATAGGATCATTTTGAAGATTCTTCTCACATGATCCTACTAAGTAGAAATACGATAGGATCCTTCTGCCCGATTCCCCTAGGTTGATCCTATCCTCACGCGTCTTCCTCACGCGTCTTCCTCACACGTCTTCCTTGCAGACTCTGTTACGGCCGGTCTCCTTCGCGGTATAGAGGCGGCCATCAGCCACACTGATATTATCCTCGATCGACTTCTTCGGATCAAAGAGCGCGACACCGAAGCTTAAGGTGCAGCGTATCGTCGTGCCGTCTGCATCGATATCGGAATTCATCAGTTTCACGCGGATCTCCTCTGCTTTTGCCGCGGCACCCTCGAGATCCGTATCTCTGAGGACCATGACGAATTCCTCGCCGCCCCAGCGGTAAACGCTGTCCTTATCACCGCACGCGGACTCGATGAGCTGTGCAGTAAAGGAGAGTACGTCATCGCCGGCGTTATGACCGTAGGTATCGTTGACTCGCTTGAACTTATCGATATCGCAGATAAAGACAGACATGGTCTTTCCGGCGTTCGGATCGAGATATTCTTTAAATTCACCGCCGAAATCGTAGAAGAAGCCCATTCTGTTTCTAAGGCCGGTAAGACGGTCGTGGTGGGAATCCTGGAGGAATGTCTCCGACTCAAGCGCGATACCGCAGACAAGCGCCGCCAGCGACAGTTTCTTTACATCTTCCTCTTCATCGAAGCCGGTGCCATCGAGCTTATTGAGAAGCTGCAGCGCGCCGATGAAGTTGCCGTTTACATCCGCAACCGGAAGAACGAGGACGGACTTGGTGACATAGCCGGTCTGCTTATCGACATTACTGTTAAAGTCCGGATCGGAATACGGATCGTTCGTGACTACGGTTTTTTCGGTGCGGAGTGCTTTTCCGACGAGACCCTTATCGTCCGGGATCTCGATCTTATCGACATCGATCGCCGTCATCGTCCAGAGCACATGCTTCCTCTTATCCCATTTCCAGAAGCTCGCGCGGTCCGCATTGACCAGCGTCATGCTGAGCTTGGTGAGATAAGAAAACAGAAGTCCGTGGTCTTTCGACTTATTCATGCACATGTCCTTATAAAGGCTGTCCGTGATCCCGAAAACCGCATCCATAATATTACCGTTGTCGTTCATAGTATCCTCCTCCAGCGGGGCGAATTCCGCACCCGTTCCCTCCATGATTATTTCTATCACCGTCTCATCATCCATATGCATGAGATAGACGTGGATCCCCTGTTCCACATAGTTTTTGATCGTCTCTTTGATGTCCTCGCAGTAAAGGTGCACTTCCGTCTTATACGCCGAGACCTCTGTAAAGAGAAATGTTCCAGGATGCAGGTACTTCTCAAATGGTGCAAGCGTATTTGAATCGCCCGTGTAGATCACATTCTCCCCGTCAATAGAAAGCCGGTAACCGAAGCATTTGCCGGAAAGCTGCTCCGAATGTGTCGTCGGGATCGCTTCGCCCATCCAGTCTTTCTTGAGGTCAGAAGCAAGCTTTATCGCATACCAGTCACTGCCGCATCCCTCGAGATTGGAAAGCCAGAATGTAAGGTCATTTCTCACATTTTCCGACGGAGCGACGATCGTCACCTTCGAGTGGAATACGAAGTGGACGTAGTCGATCAGCATCGCGGCGCCGCCGATATGGTCGCCGTGGGTGTGTGTGATCAGGACATAGATGTTCTCGTACGCTTTGAGATCTTTTTGTTTTAATTTGGTAAAAGCACTCATCGGGCAGTCGAGGAGCACCAGGTCAGCTCCTGCGGTGAAATACGCGCAGTTATGCTCATCTGCAAATGCGGATCCTCTTCCCAGAAAACGAAGCATCATTCCTCCACCGGTCCTTCGAGTTTGAGGACTTCGAAGCCCTCTGCCTTACCTTTCAGTTTAATAGAATCTCCGAGCGATGTAAATCGCATACGGCCTTCCAGCTTATCCGCGACTGCCCGGCTGACATAGACCATGCCGCCCGGAGCATTGGCTTCCAGGCGCGCCGATGTATTGACGGTGTCGCCGATCGCCGTGTAGTCCATACGTTTTTCCGATCCCATGTTTCCGACGACGGCCGGTCCGTAGTGGACGCCGACACCGACATGGAGTTCTTCGTTGATCTCTTCTTTCAGTTTCCTGGAGAGCTGCTCGGCACCCTTGATGATATCGAGCGCAGTCAGTGCTGCCAGATATACCGGATCCTCCTCCGGAAGAGGCGCACCCCAGAATGCCATCGTCGCGTCTCCGACGAACTTGTCGAGCGTGCCTTTATTCTTCTCGATGCAAGAAGAAGTCATCGACAGATACTGGTTTAAGATATTGACGACTTCCTCCGGCGAGAGCCGCTCGGACATGGTGGTGAATCCTCGGATATCCACGAAAAGTACTGCGATGTCGCAGAGTTTTCCGCCGAGTTTCAAGCTGTCGGTTCCTTCTTTTAAGATCTCGTTTACGATGCTCGGGGCAACATAGCGTTCGAATGTCTTCGTGACATTCTGCTTGGCGATCGCGGCACGGATGTAGTGGGATGCGACCGTGATGATAAACAGCATGAAGACACCGGCCGGGATCCACACGGCGTGTGTGATATATCCTCCGGAATAAAGCATCATCGATCCGCCGATCCCCATCAGGAGGAATACTGCCAGAAGCGGGACGGATACACGAAGTTTTTTGTTATTGCAGAAGTAAAAGAATGCGAAGCAGACAAGTCCTAATACCATAAGCTGGATATAATCAGGCACCGTCTCCTTATAATTCCCATCCAGCAGGAACTGGACGATATTGGCCTGGATCTCGACTCCGTACATGCGGGACGACTTATCGATCGCGGTAAAATAAGAGTCCTGAAAAGCTGCGGCATATGGGCCGATCATGACGATCTTGCCGGCAAAGAATTCCGGTTTCACGGTTCCGTCTAATACCTCATGGATCGATACTCCATCTGAAAAATCACCCGGCTTTCCGATGAACTGGACGAAATACTGTCCTCTCTCATTGATCGGCGGCATCGCGATCGAATAGCCGTTCTTTTTTGCGTACATATTGGCGGCCTGATATGCCATCGAGTACACTCTCTGTCCGTCCGGTTCCACGTACAGAAGCGCATGTCTTACGACACCGTCGTCATCACTCATGGTGTTGATATGGCCCTGGGTCGTTACCTTCTTTAGTTCATCGTATGGTTCTTCGTAGTTCACTACCGAATAGGTATCCACTACGACGGAATCAGAGCCGAAACGGATATCCGTTCCGAAATACGCCGTGGAAGCGATGATAACATTTCCCAGTTTCTCCGCCGCTTTGGCCAGATGCGTGTCCGCGGCCGGATCGGTCGTACCTGCGTACAGGGCGTCGATCGCGATGGCGGCAGGACGGTGATTCGGATCCGGGTCCTCCGCCAGCTTGTCCAGAACAGATGCGATCATATGTCTGTCCCAGTTGTTATACGGACCATATTTCTGGATGTCTTCCTCATCGATCCCGATAAGGACGATATCGCCGGGAACAGAAGCACGCTTTTGGAACAGCGCATCCTGCATCATGATGTCAAAACGCCGAAAGAGCCCTTTGCCGCACAAAAATGTAACGACAAGGGCTCCGATCAGCGAGAATATAAGTTTTTTATTGTTTTCACTCATCCGTTAATTCACCATGGGTCAGAAAAATACAGGACCTGCTTATTATTCTTCGTGTAGTAGTAATCAGTACGAAGCGGGGTAGTTTCTCCCGGAACATCGGACGCATCACCGCCCGCGTCCACCACATCCAGGTAGAGCCACTCACCGTCTACATAACCGATGTAATGGCTATCGTCATCGCCCATATCTCCGCCTTCATCATAACCCCACATGATAAAGACCTTTTCATCCTCATTCCATTCGACCGTCTCGGCATATCCGTTCGGAATGCTGTCCCTATCCGGGATCGGCGGCGGTGTCGGTGTCGGGATCGGCGAAGGTGTCGGGCTGACCGTCGGGGTGGCCGTCGGCACCGGTGTCGGAGTTGCGGTAGGTGTTGGCGTCGGAGTTGCCGCAGGCTTCGGAGTCGGTGTAGCCGTTGCCTTCGGCGTCGGCGTTACTGTCGCATTCGGGTCCGGCGTCGGTGATGCATTCGGATCCGGAGTCGGTTCCGGTGTTGGCTCCGGTGTTGGTGTCAGTGTTACTTCCGGAGTCGGTTCCGGTGTCGGAGTAAGTTCAGGATCGTCTATCGGCTCTCCGTTCTTCATCTTCTCCACCAGTTCCAGGATCTTCTCCTTTGACCAGCCGGTATCTGCACAGACCTTATCCAGGAGTTTTTCATTCTCAGCAAGCATTGTCAGAGTAAATGCCGGAATCTCCTCTTCTTCAAGTTCTTCGAGGAAGAACTCGACACTATTCTCCGTACGGTCGTTATAATGATAGACCTTGATCTTCTTTCCGGCAGGAACATCTTCCTCTTTGACCTCTCCGGTCACCGGATTAACTGCAACGACATGTACTACACCATCGGTGATGACCAGCGCTTCCCTGCCGTCTTCATCGTAGAAGACATATCCGGAAGTACCACGGATTCCGACCGTCATGGTTGATGTCTTGATCTCAAACTTCTCATCGTCAGCGAGTTTCTCCGTGACCTCGAAGAAGATGGAGCCTTTGGTAAGTTTCAGTTCGAGCTGTTTATTTTTCTTTTTAAATTCAGCGCGGCTGTCATTCTGGAGCGTTACGATCTTGGCGTCGTCCAGGCCGACAGATGCCAGTCCATCTACGCCGGTATTCAGTGCATCGCCGCTCTGAAAGCGGATATTATCGATGACGGGCTTTGAATTACCTTTGGAATCCTCAATATTGACCGTGCCTTCCACACGGAGGAGACGCATCGTCGTTGCTACATAGCCCTTCTTTCCGAAAAGAAGGACGCAGACCACAATAGCAGCGATAATAACCACTGCGATCACACTCACAGAGATGATCTTCTGTTTCTTGGTCAGACCCTTGATTTTATCGATCACCGACATAGCATACCCCTCCTTTACTTATTCCATCTGCCCTCAGCTTTCACTTTTTCCAGGCGCTTCATCTTACGTACATGCTCGAAGATCATCATCAGGATCTTGATGATAATGATCTCTGCGATGGCAAAGACCGCAAGCACACGAAGTTCTTCTGTACTCAGACCGTGCATCATATAGAGGTCACGGGTAAAGGGCACAAGCAGGAACAGGAAGAATCCGAAGAACATCAGCTGCACGACGATCGAGCGGTATGTGTTGAACGGACGTGAGATATGGACTAAGAGCAGATATGCTGCAATCGCCATGAGATACGTCGCGATGACGCCGAGGCTGCTGGTATTCATGTGGTTCTTTTCTCCATACACAGAGAGCACGGCGATCGTGCCGAACGCCGTAACCGCCGCAGGTCCGGCAGCAGCAAAGATCGTCCGGAAGAAGCTCTTCTTCTGTTTTCTGGTATTCGGTTCCAGTGAGAGAAGGAAGGCCGGCACACCTGTATTAAACAGTGTAACGAGCGATACCTGCGAAGGAACCAGCGGATAGTTAAATGTAGCGATGATCGCGATGATCGCCAGGAGCATCGAGAAGATATTCTTAAAGAGGAATACCGTCGCGGATCTCGTGATATTGTTGATGATCTGACGGCCTCTGGATACGATATCTTCCATTCTCGAGAAGTCAGAGTCAAGAAGTACGACCTGTGCCGCCTGACGGGCCGCATCCGATCCGTTACCCATAGCGATCGAGCAGTCGGCTTCTTTCATCGCGAGGATATCGTTGACACCGTCGCCGGTCATCGCGACCTTCAGTCCATGCTTCTTCAGCGCAAGAACGATACTCTTCTTCTGCTCCGGCTTAACTCGGCCGAAGATCGTATATTTCTGAACAGCTTCTTCAATCGCTTCTTCTGTCTCGAGAGTATTGGCATCGACATAGCGGTCTGCATGCGGTATGCCTACCTGATGGGCGATCTTGGATACTGTCAGCGGGTTATCGCCGGAGATGACCTTGACCTCGACGCCCTGTTTCTTAAAGTATTCAAATGTTTCCGGCGCATTCTTACGGATACCGTTTTTCAGAGCGATAAAGAGTACCGGCTCGATATGTCCGTTTTCTTCGACCTCGGCAAAAACGAGAACACGAAGTCCCGTCTCTGCTCTTGCTTCGATCGCTGCACGGCTCTTATTGAAATCCTCTTCGGAAAGCAGGATATCCGGCGCACCGAGACGATAGGTCACGCCCTTCATCTTCACTTCGGAATACTTCAGTTTCGAAGTAAAAGGAGTGACCTCCGCATCTGTATATACTTCACCTTTTCCGAAATAATCGACCAGTGCATTCATGGTGATATTACCGTCATCCACGGTCGCAATATATCGGGAAATAATATCCTTTTTCTTCGTGATCTCCGGATCTTCCGGTTCTGCCGGGATCTCCGCGGAAGCCTCATGTACCTCTTTCGTATCAGCTTCCGGATCTGTTTCGACTTCGGCCTCGGGATCTGTCTCTGTTTTTGTCTCTGAGGGTACCAGAACAGGAGCGGAGCCGGGAAGAAATACTTCCGTGACGCTCATCTCGTTCGATGTGATCGTACCAGTCTTATCGACACAGAGCACATCGACACGGGCAAGTGTCTCGATACTTCTCATGTCGTGGAGAAGGACTTTCTTCTGTGCCAGATACATCGCACCGAGAGCAAGGGCTACAGTCAGAAGGAGATAAAGTCCTTCCGGGATCATACCGATGATCGCACCGACCATCGAAACGATTGCTTCACTGATCGTCTTACCGTTTAGGGAGATCGCCTCGACAAAGAGTGCCACACCGATCGGGATGATCATGATACCGGCAACCTTGATGATCAGCTCGATATTGTTTACCATCTCGGATTTCTTATTTTTGATCTCACGGGCCTTGGTCGTCAGCTGGGCAGCATAACAGTCACTGCCAACCGCAGTAAGCCGGGCGGTTGCTTTTCCCGAGACAACGAAAGAACCGGACATGAGATTGGCGCCCGCTGTCTTTTCGATCTCATCCGCTTCACCGGTAAGAAGCGATTCATTGACATTCAGAGTACCATCGACGATCTCACCGTCCGCCGGGATCTGCTGTCCGCCGGCAAGGTGGATGATGTCCCCTTCCGTCAGCTGATCCATAGGCACCGTGATCGTCTCGCCGTCGCGATCGACCTCGTAGGAAGCCTGCGCAAGAACGTTGAGGTTATCCAGTACTTTTTTCGACCGGAGCTGCTGGAAGATACCGATGCCCGTGTTTGCTATGATGATCGGCAGGAACGTCAGGCTCCGGTAAGATCTGGCGATGATCAGAAGCACCGCGATGATCGCAAATACGAGGTTAAAATAGGTGAATACATTTTTGCAGATAATGGATAATACGGTATCCTCACTGGAAGTTACCGTCTTATTTTTCTTCTTCTCCGAAGCTTCCAAAGCTGCTCTTAATTTCTCTGAAGTCATTTCTCTGTTTCCTGTTTCTATAGAATTACCCGTCAATATCTCAATTAGAATCCCAGATCGTCATTGACCAGGATCACATGGATCCTGTCTTTATGCCGCGAGTATCTCGTGATGAGGAACTGGCAGCAGATCGTATCCGGAGACTTGCAGTTCATGCAGGCACCGGTCTTCGTGCAAGGTGTATTCAGACCGAACCGCTGTGCATTGATCGGCGCCGCCACATTTCTGGCACGCTTCATTGCGCTGTCGATATCGCTGCCGCACACCTTATTCATACCGACAATAAAAATGACCTTCTTCGGACCCTGTGCGATCGCGGATACTCTGTTCGAGTTGCCGTCGATATTCACGAGGATGCCGTCGTCGGTCATCGCATTTGCGGAACTTAAGAAAACATCTGCGTCATATGCCATGAGCATCGCCGCGCGTTTATCCGCATAATTATCTCTATCGATAAAGTTATATTCGCCTTCTGTTAGCGCATCGATCAGTCCGATCTCTCTGGCGCTCATACATCCGCCCATCGTGACGGAAGCGCCTTCCGGAATGAGGTCAAGCGCGATCTGAAGTGCTTTTTCCTTATTCTTCGCATAGTATCCGGTCATATTACGGGACTTTAGACCCTGGATGACCTTCTGCGCAAGAAGTTCATTTCTCTTCGTTATAATATCGTTCATAGAGCGATCATACCTCCTCGCGGCCCTGATTACCGCATGACCCTCAAAAAGAGTCACCTTTCTATTTTAAACTATTTTTTGACATGCGCAAGCGCCAAATTGCATTTTCCAAATCGGAAAGATCGTCATCTCTCAAGATAGTTTTCTAATGATATAATCATACCATTAAGGCAGGATCGGGAGGGCATAATTATGGAAATCATCGACATCACGCAGGAACTTTTCACATGCAACGTTTACCCCGGAGACCCGCAGCCCGGGATGCAGCGCGTCCAGAGCACAGACAACGGAGATATGTGTAACCTCACCCGCTTTGACATGTGCGCCCATAACGGCACCCACGTCGATGCGCCGTTCCACTTTCTCGGCGACGGCAAAACGATCGATGAGATGGGACTTGTCCCCTATGTCGGAGACTGCTATGTCGCCCGCCACGATGGAGATGTAACGAAAGAAGACGCAGAAAATATTATGCAAAAAGCAACCGCCGCCGGGGCTTCGGAGCGTATCCTCATCGGAGGAGACGCTACCGTGACACTTCCTGCAGCGGAGGTTTTTGCCGGATCCGGCATACTTTTACTTGGTAATGAAAGTCAGACCGTCGGTCCGCTCATGGCTCCGAAAGATGTCCATCTGGTTCTGCTCGGCAAGGAGATCACGCTCCTGGAAGGCATCGTGCTGAAAGATGTAAAGGAAGGAAAATACTTCCTAAGTGCCGCGCCCCTGAACCTTGGCGGCTGCGACGGCGCCCCCTGCCGAGCATATCTCATCCGGAACTAAACGAAGAGATCCTTTGCCGCTTTTGTTTACGAGGACACTCTGTCGTAATCTCTGACCATCAGAAGATCAGCCACAAACAGAAGGACCGGTGCAACTAACATAAGCAGCAGGCTGTTATACGTATCTCCATAATAGAGAGTAGCGACGGACACGAAAAGGACCAGTATCGTTGCTATGACGATAATGACGGCAACGAGAGCGGAACTATAGTGTTTCTGAAGCTTTCCGATCAGGGCCATCAGGAATGCCAGACCCAGCCAGATCACCATCACCATCATAAAGGGGAAGACGAATCCACCGAACTCGGCCGGTTCATAGGATCGGATCAGTTTTATCAATGAATCCCCTTCTTTCCCGTAGGAATCTATAATCTTGTAGAAGCCGCCATTTCTAAATTTAACACCGTATTCCATCAGATTCGTCTGGATCTCGAACAGAAAAAAAGCAATTCCCATAACGATCATAGTAGAGACGAACTTCCCGACAAAGAGTATCGTTTTTTTGCATGGAACGCCGAGAGTCATCTCTGCCTGTGTGCCGAAGAAACTCTTGATAAGATTCCCGACAGTAAGAACGATCAGGGCTCCCCAAAGTATAAAAACCGCGAAGCTTACGCCTATTTTCAGTTCATACAGAATCGAGCCATTTTCCATTTCATTAATGAAATCCATCTCTTCTTCTGTTAAATCACTGAAAGGATCTGAAGAATATTCTTCAGTCACCTGCTTATCAATGATCTTATCGTATTTGACCCACCGGGTCTGCATATAGATCGACGGAAGCATCATCAGAAGCGGAACGATAATACCGATGACAATGAGTTTTTTGATCTCATCTCCAAAAGCTATAAGACCCGTTTTCAGATTATTCGGTGCTTTATATTCAGCTGCCATATCACTCATTTTCACTTCCTCCTTCCACGAAACGGAATTCCTCCTTGAAGATGTCATTGATGGTCATCCCGTACTTTGAGCGGAGTTCATCCGCTTCTCCCTGAAGATGTACTTTTCCGTTCTTCAGCATGACGATTTCATCGAGGATCAGCTCGATATCCAGCACCACGTGCGTGCTGATGATGACCGTGTTATCTTCACCAAAAGAACTTAAGATCGTCTGCACGATGAAATCTCTCGTGGCCGGATCGACCGCAGCCAGAGGCTCATCGAGCAGGAAGAGCTTTGCTTTCCTGCTGAGGAAAAGGATCAGCTGGACCTGCTCTTTCTGTCCTTTTGAAAGCGACGCCAGACGCTGGTTCGGTGCAAACTTCAGACGCTTCATGAGGGAAAGTGCTTTTGCCTCATCAAAATCCGAGAAGTACTTCTTCATATGCTTCATGGCACCCCGGATCGAGTGGAAGCCCCCGAGAACATAGTGGTCCGGAAGAAAACTTACATAACTGTTCGTGATTTCGGACGGTTCCTGTCCATCGATCAGGATCTCTCCATCATTTTTCGTCAGAAGGCCTGCCATGAGGCGGAATAATGTTGTCTTTCCTTCTCCGTTCGGTGCGAGCAGTCCGACGATCTTTCCGGTTCCGATCTTAAGATCGAGCCCGTCTAAGACCTTCTTATTTCCATATGTACGAGTCAGGTTGCTTATACTTAGCAGATCACTCATTTCTTTTCACCTCCGATATCTTGAATCAGGGAAACTGCTTCGTTCTGTGACATTCCAAGTTTCTTCATCTCCTGAAGAAAATCCTCTGCTGCGGCCACAGCATATTCCCGCTTGGTTCTCTTTAGTATTTCTTCGTCCGTGGTAACGGTACGGCCGCTGGTACGGTTCGTGATGGCAAGTCCTTTCTCTTCCAGATGAGACATCGCTCTCTGCATAGTGTTCGGATTCACTCCCGCCTCTTCGGCCATTTCACGGACAGAAGGAAGCTTGGATCCCATCGGGTATGTGCCGTTTAAGATACGGATCACGATCATGTCGCAAATCTGCTGGAAAATCGGCTTGTTTTCTTTAAAAGCCCACGGCATGTTCTTACCTCCTCTCCCGGAAAGATCTTTCGCTTTCTAAACTGTACTACTTGATTAGTACAATAATACGGTTTGTTTCTCATGTCAATACCTGTGGAAAAAAAATGGGTTATCCCGATATTTTCTTGAGATAACCCATTTTCGTTTTTTTGCTGATATCTGATCAGGTCTGTGAAATATAGATCCGGATCCTGCTGAATTTATTCTCCTGCGCGTAGTGGTACGACTTCGAACGGCGGATATAGTCGAAGATATCCTCTTTCAGCTGTTCATCCCAGGCAGAGTCGAAGAGTTTTTCATTCGCCTCGTCCGAATCGAAAAGCACCTCCAGTTTTACCTGAAAGAATTCATCATCAATTCCATCCGGATACTGGCGGGTAAGCGAGAAAGAGAACTGGCCTTTGTTCCACGGATAGCTCCCGCACTCGAACATGATCGTCTCATCCGGATCGAGCTGATCCCTGCACTCTTTTTCAAACGCATCTACACACTCTTCGATCGAGCTTGCTTCTTTGAGTTCTTCTCTGAGTCTTTCGACACAGCGGCGTCCGGATAGTGCTTCCGGCATCTCGAAGATCTCGCTTGTCGTCTTCTCGATCACGGCATCGAAGTCCATGTTCTCGTACATGCCCGCATCACCATTGAATTTGCCGCCGGCAAACAGCGCACTCAGCGGATTTCCATCTTTCATGGCTTTTCCCATCGAGATATAGTTTTTTATCGACTCGATAATGGAGGCGATAATGGAGAAGGCAACAAGACCCAGACCGATCGCCTGAAGCGCACGGTTATCTTTTCCGAAAAGAAGCATTAGTCCGCCGCATACCCATGCCCATCCGAAGCGGATGAAGAAGAATATAAAAAACGACGCTATGGCGACTTTCAACCGGATATGTTTCATGTGCAGTTTCCCTTCAGTTCATATAAACTTCTCACATGATACCATGAAGCACCCGATTGCCGTCAAGCATAGCGCCGTCTGATCCGTTTGGGATCAATTACTTAATATCTTTTCTCCAGGTTGCCGGCTTAAACTCGTTAATGATCGGCAGCAGTCTCTGGTCCACATCGATCTTAAGAACAGAGTTGAAGTTGTTGGTCGCGATCATCTGACCTGCGAAACCTACGATAACAACGATCTCAACGTCATTGAAGAACTTTCTCAAACGGTCGAAGATCTCATCAGATACGGATGTCGGATCCTTAACGATCGCCTGTCCGAGATCAAAGAGCACCTGCTCCTTCTCATCGTATACGAGGTTATTCGGATCAAGACCCAAGCCCTTGACGTCACTGATGAAGAAAAGGGAGCACAGCTGGCAGGAGTTGGTCGTAGAGATCGCATGTGCATAGAGCACGGCATCCTTCTCACCGATCACTTCTACGAGGCGGTTCCAGGAGGTGTACCAGCCCATATATGCATCGTAGGTAGCTGCGTCATTCAGAAGACCTCTCTTCATGTTCGTTACTGCATTTCTTCCTGCGAGCTCGTCAAAACGCTCCTTCTCTGCGCCCTTTGTTTCATTCTGTTCTACTAATTTGATTCTAGCCATCGTTTTAATCTCCTTCAATTGTTTCTATTCTCCCGGGGTTTATGCCGGTCCGGGAGTCCGGCTTATTTCAGGAATACCTTCTCTGTGTGCTTTTGTCTTTACACTGCCAGTTCAAGTACTGCCTTGAATTCATCTTTATCCAGCGGATAGTAGTGACCGACAGGACCGTTTCTGGTCGCTCTGTCTGCCATGACATCAAAGTCCTCCTTTCCGATACCGAGTTCAGTTAACGTAGTCTTAAGTCCGATCCTACTAAAGAACGACTTGAGTTCATATGCGAATTTAGATGCTCTTTCCTTCTCGCTGTAGTTATAGGCATCTACACCGAATACACGGCTTGCAAGAAGTGCGGCTCTCCATGGTTTCTTCTCCGCAATATACTTCGCCCATGCGGAGAAAACGACCGCCATGCCTTCACCATGTACGATGTTGTACTGCGCGGAAAGCTCATGCTCGATGCGGTGAGATCCCCAGTCCGCTCTTCTTCCTGCATCAAGGAAGTTGTTATGTGCAACACTTGCCAGCCACTGGATCTCTCCTCTGGCGTTCACGTCTTTCAGATCGATCAAGAGCTTGTCGGCATTTACGAGAAGTGCACGGATCGCGCCCTCGATCAGATAGTCCGTCGTATCGGAGTTCTTCTCATCACTGAAATATCTTTCGAGAAGATGGGTCAGCACATCAGCGACACCTACGAATGTCGGATATGCCGGAAGGCCTGCCGTAAACTTAGGATTCATGATCGCGAACTTCGGGATGATGCGGTCATCTTCAAAACCGAGTTTCCACTCGCCGCTTGAAAGGATGGCGCAGTTCGATGTCTCGGATCCGCTCGATGCGGTAGTTGCGATTACACCGATTGGAAGAACTTCCTCCGGAACGACACCCTTCTCGAAGAAGTCCCACGGATCTCCATCGTACGGGATGCTGATAGCCACTGCTTTTGCAGTATCGATCGCGCTGCCGCCGCCGACAGCAAGTACGAAATCCACGCCATCTTTCTTTCCCTGCTCGACCAGTTTTCTTACCAGATCGATGCTCGGGTTCGGAACAACTTCTCCGTTTTCCGAGAACTTAATGCCCAGTTCTTTTGCCGCATCGGAAACGACCTGATAGATGCCCAGGTCCTTGATAAAATCACCGCTATATACCAGAAGAAGTGATTTTACCTTATATGCTTCGAGAAGCCCCTTCAGTTTCCTCTCTGAATCCTCGCCGAAGACGATCTTCGCGGGGTTATAGTACTCAAATCCAATCATTTTCCTTTCTCCTTTTCCAGCCATAAAAAAGGAGCTTCCTGTTTTCATAAGAAGCTCCCGGATATATGGCTTCATGATGTGGCATACCGCCTCATCAGCTCACAGAAGGCGCGAAGAATCAGATCCGCGCCCGGCCATAACATCCCGGGAGGGCCGCATTCGATCGCACATGACGCAATAACATGTTCGGGTTACTGAATGCTCCATCTTCGCTTCTCCTCTCTTACGTTCTTTCTGGAAACACCGGCCGTGTCAACTGTGGTTCTTTATTTATTTGCCGGCTGTCCCGCTCGAATGAGTTAACTATACTACTACTTACCTACTATGTCAATAGGTAATTAAATAAATTATCGCTACTGATCATTTACTTATATTTCTGATACTAGAAAAGAGCGATCTCACTTATCGTGAGACCGCTCTCTGCTGTGACTTTTTTAATTTGCAGTGCTTTTGCATCAGGATATGAAGCATCAGACCAGATGCCACTCGACTCCCTCGCGGGTATCCTTGATCTCGATGCCCTTCGCCTTCAGTTCATCACGGATGGCATCTGCTGTTGCGAAATCTTTTGCTTTCTTCGCTTCTGCGCGTCGGGCGATCGCATCATTGACATATGCCTCGAGTTCAGAATCCACTGCAGCACCTTCACCCAGTGCTTTTGCATGACCGATCAGATCCAGGGACAGCACTCTATCGAAGCTCTCTACCAGGGCGAGCTTAGTCGCGTCATTCACATCCGCCTTCAGTGCATCATAGAGAATGGTGACCGCCATGGATGTATTGAGGTCATTGGATACTGCTTCGCAGAATTTGGTCTCAAACTCTTTCTTCGCTGCTTCATCCACTGCGCCGTCTGCTTTCAGTTCAGAAACACGCTTCACGAGCTTGTTATATGCAGAAACTGCGTTATCGAAAGTGTCATACGAGAATACCAGCGGCTTTCTGTAGTGGGACTGTAAGCAGAAGAATCTGTATGCCAGCGGATCATAGCCTTTTTCCTGAAGAACGGATACGGTCAGGATCGCGCCCTTTGACTTCGACATCTTACCGGACTGGTCA
>JAGCXQ010000063.1 GCA_017961235.1 Clostridiales bacterium
AGAGAAGAGATCTATCTGGACAGCTCGCTGGACCTTTTCTAGTCTCTTATCTGCGCCGGATATTTGCCAATAAATTGAAAGGAAAAGCATGAACCGTATCTACTGGGATATCGATAAGATCGCTTCACTGACGGATCATCTGGAAGCCGCGACACACAGCCACGGCATGATCCAGTTTTTCCTGTTCCTTCAAGGCACTCCGGAGATGAAAGTGGGGAAGGAGAAGATCCATGACCGCTGTCTG
The DNA here is from genome assembly GCA_017961235.1 of Clostridiales bacterium. Taxonomy (GTDB): domain Bacteria; phylum Bacillota; class Clostridia; order Saccharofermentanales; family Saccharofermentanaceae; genus Scatonaster. Next base: position 245 of record JAGCXQ010000063.1, read on the forward strand.
TTCGTGAATGTGAATGTGAAGCATGCCGTGAAGATTTCCGACGGCATGCTCTTTACCTGCGTCATCGAGCCTGCCTCGGATATGGGGCGGCAGCTGAGCACGGTTCTTGACGGGAAAGAGTATTTCGCACTGGATGATGCGAAGACGGAAGAACTGGTCGAGCTTGCCCGCCCGATGACAGGTGCTTTTTCCAAAGGATCCTACACGAAACTGATGGAAAAGCTCTATGAAGTGATCGGCTTGGGACCTTCCGAAAAGCACCTGGATGATCGCATTTCTGCTTTCCTGGGTATGCTGGAAAACTGTAGTTGTACGGATCACTCTGTCGACCATTTTGCAGAAGAACTGCACCTGTCCTCGTCCCGCCTGTCGCATCTATTTTCGGAGCAGGTGGGCATTACTCTGAAAGATTATCTTCTGCTTCATCAGCTGGAAAGAGTCTTCCAGGATATTCTCGGCGGCAGAAAGATCACGGACGCGTCTATGGACGCGGGCTTTGACTCACCGTCACATTTTGCATCCACGGTAAAAAGACTCATGGGACTTCCGGCGAGGAGCACCATAAAAGATAGCGAATTTCTGAAAGTTTATTAGTTCCCGATTTTCTATACTGATGCCAGAAAAGAAAAAGCGCCTGCCAGCGCGAAGCCCGAACTAAGGGTGCGCGGGCATGAGGCGACGATAGAAAAGAGGCACAGTATGGAAAATAAATTTCTTAAGAAGACCCCGATGGTAAACTTTGACGCCGCACCGATCCGGAATCTGATCGAATCGCGCGGATGGAAAGAACTCGACACCTTCAGCCGGATCGGCGCAATCTATGACTACGTCCGAAATGAGATCCTTTTCGGATATAACCGCTCGGATACGCTTACGGCAGAAGAAGTCCTTGCTGATGGCTACGGGCAATGCAACACCAAAGCGACACTTCTCATGGCACTCCTTCGCGGAGCCGACGTTCCCTGCCGTCTTCACGGATCGGAAGTCAGCAAGTGCTTTCAGAGAGGAGCGACTTCGGGCATCATCTCGGTCCTTGCACCGAAAACAGTAACACATACCTGGGTGGAGGTTTTCTATGACGAGAAGTGGATCGCGCTGGAGGGTGTGATCACGGACGAAGCTTACGTACAGGGCGTGAAGAAGAAAGAGGATCCGGAGAAGGGGCCTTTTCAGAAATACGCCATCTCGGTGCCGGATCTGACCACTCTGGATCTGACCTGGCGGGGACAGGATCTATTCGTGCAGAATGCATCGATGGTGAAAGACTTCGGTGTCTTCGATAATCCGGATACATTCTTTACCCTTCACAAGCAGACCTGGAGCAAAGTAAAGGACTTCGCCTACGTTCACTACGGAAGAAAAGTCATGAACCGTAACGTAGCGCGGATGCGGAAAAGGTGATGATCAACTGTCTCTTTCATCCATATCCATGAAAGAGTCATCGACGGCTTCTTTCCAGGATCGCTTGGGAGCTGCCGGGGGCGGCGGAACGGATCCTGCTTGATCCCGGGCGGGGTCAGCTACCGGTTCGATCTTAATATCTTTGATCGGAGAAATGATCTGACCGGTCATTACCGCAAATCCTTTTCTCATGGAGATGCCCTGCGCGCAAAGATCTTCATCCACATCCAGTTTGTTCTTAATCGAATCCTGATATTCAGGAGTCGACTTCATTTGCTCAAGAGCGTAAGTCAACTGAAATTCCCAATCAAGGAGCGGCTCTTCGTCACTTCTCTCGATCAGGGTGATCGGCGAACTGATCTCTTCTGTATCGGTAAGGCTGTTCCCCACTATATTAGACTTCTCAAGAAGTGTAGCCATGAGCAGTTTAGCTAAACCCATTCCTAATGGTATCGAAAGCAAACAACAAATGAATAGTAATCCCATAGTGTTTACCCCTGTCTTTTCTTCACGAATTTGAAAAGTGAAGAATCCTGTGTTAGATGGACGTACTTCATGACCTTTTTCATTTTATTCTTGGCCATGACCCATAGACCTAGTCCGCAGAGAACAAATATGACTGGCATAAGAGCGAGAGAGACCCCTTCTTTGAATTCAGATGGTTTTCCAAACAATTTGTAAAAACCATATAAAGCGAGACCGGAAAGGATCGTGAAAAAGATAGAGAGTATTGCTGTTAATCGATCTGCTGCTTGTTTATCCCACGGCAGGCCTCCGACGACCTTGCCGGTCTGGGCATTGATCAGGATGGTGTGATGCTGTCCTTCGTACCAGAAGGTGGCAAACCATACCGGGAACAAGGCATACATAATCGCATGTTTATTTATATATGTTTCGTATTCACCGCGTGTTACACGCGCATCAAATCCTCGAACGGTTTTAATCACCTGACTATGAAATGCATTGATGCCACGGACATTTGCTGCCTGCTGGATCATCTCGTCAGATGCATCGGCAGCATTGGAATAAAAACCGAGAAGGTAACTTTCGTTAAACGGTTTCATATCTTTAAGATCATATGGTTCCAACTGCTGGGAACTCTCATCGGACAGAATTACCGATGCATCTACCGGAAGATTTCGTAGCTGCATGAAGCCCGATCTTTTGGTATGGATCGTTTCTGCGTGATTTCCACGCATGATTTGACTGCAAACGTTCACGGCCTCGAAATGCCGGCCATTTACGATCTTATAGGGGATATAGATACCTCTGACCATTTCAGGATTGATTTTTCTCAGTTCTTTTGGAATGAAGGCTCGTCGCTTAAATGCCTTCCGGATCGAGGCCACAGCATCTGCCGGTGTTGTCTGGAAAGGGAGGACGAAGTCAGGTGCTTTTTCCTTAGAAATACGACTGAAGATCACACTCGAATTTCCGCAGTAGATACAATTGGTGGAGGCTTCGGATCCGTGGACAAAGATCTCACCGCCGCAAGACTGGCAGGAGTAAACTTTACAAGCCATGAAGTGCTTGTAGATCTCATCAGCATCTTCATTTTCCTCATTAAAATCCTGAAGGTCCGGAAACTCTTCGTGCACATCTACAGTCTGGGGATCCCAGGAACTCCCGCATGTATGGCAGACGACCTTTTGCGTCTTCGGGTCAAATATGATCTGTGCTGCACAGTTTTTGCATACCGTTGCCAATAGTTGCACCTCCCCCCAATTCCATTCTGATTATACCAAAAACCCTAGTGAAGAACAGTTCTTAAGGAAAAAGTGGTGAGCCACACGCCGCAACTCCTATACTGAAAGGATAAAGCCAATTTCTTTGGAAGATGCTATACTTTTCTTAAAGAAAAAATACGACAGCTGGTGTTCTTGAAAAATGACGATAGCCTGGTCGTTTGTAGAAAGATCCTGATGGAAAGGAGAGTTGCGAAATGATTCGTGAAATGAAGCGGGAAGAGATCCCGCAGTGTGTGGATGTGATCCGAAAGAGTTTTCTGACAGTGGCGGAGGAGCTTGGTTTTACCACGGAAAATGCACCTCGCTTCACGGCTTTTGCTATGTCGGAAGACAGGCTCTATTCGCAGCTGGAAGAGGGCCGGCCGATGTTCGTCTATGTGGATGAGAGTGATTCCATCTGCGGGTATTATTCTCTGGCGATGCAGGAGAATCTGGAGTGCGAACTGAATAACCTGGCTGTCCTTCCGGAATGCCGTCATAAGGGTATCGGAAAGCTCCTTCTGGAGCATGCTTTTTCCTATGCGCATAGCGTCGGATGTACGATCGTAAATATCTCCATCGTGGAAGAAAATACCGTCTTGCGCAAGTGGTATGAGAGCTTCGGCGCCGTGCATATCGGCACGAAGAAATTCGATTTCTTCCCATTTACCTGTGGCTATATGCAGAAAGAAGTGTGACGCGGCGTGAAAGAGCATACAGAGCAGTTTGAAGTACTACGGATAGGCGATCAGAAACGCGGAGTCCCGATGCGGATCGGCGTGATCCAGGCAAGTTCCCAGAGTGAAAAGAACTCGCTTTTATTTGAGACTGTGAAGAAATATGCGAAGTATGCGACGGTGCTGAACTTCGGTTGTGTTCCGGAGGAAAAGGAAAAGTACAGCTACATCGAAATCTCCATTCTGGCCGGACTTCTTCTGGCATCCGGATCTCTCGATCTTGTGGTGACAGGATGCTCTTCCGGGCAGGGCATGATGCTGGCCTGTAATAACGTTCCGGGAGTGCTTTGCGGGTATGTTCCGACACCTATGGACGCCTATCTTTTCGCGCAGATCAACGACGGAAATGCTGTGTCGGTTCCTCTGGGCGAGGAATATACATGGCAGGGAAAAGAGAATCTTGAACAGACGGTCGAGAAACTTTTTTCCGAGCCTTTCGGGCAGGGATATCCGAAGTCGGAAGCGGAGAGAAAAAAGAAGGATTCACTTCTTCTGAAAAGAATCAGGAAGAATTCGCAAGTTTCTATTTCGGAGTTTCTTGCTGTCCTCCCGAAGGAGCTTATAGATAAGATCCGAACGAAGAAAAACGTGATAACATTTATAGAAGAAAACGGAAAGGATCCGGATATCCTGGCATGGCTTCGATGACGGATCTGTTCCTTCTGAAAAAGAGTTAAGTGAGAGATAAAATGAACCTGAAAATAGCATTACTTCAGATCCTTCCCGGTAAGGATCTTGATGAGAATCTTCTGATCGGGAAAAAGGCCTGTGAGGAAGCAAAAGAAAAGGGCGCGGATGTGGCGCTTTTCCCGGAGATGTGGAGCGACGGATATGCGCTTCCGCAGGACGAAACCAAAATACGAAAACTTGCCATCGGAAAAGGTAGCGGGTTCGTAAATACGTTCCGGGATCTTGCCTCTGAGCTTCAGATGGCGATCGGCATCACTTTCTTAGAAGAACACGAGCCGAAGCCGCTTAATTCCGTGATCTTCTTTGATCGGACAGGGAAAGAGATCCTTCACTATTCAAAGGTACATCCATGTGCTTTTGCCGATGAAAAAGTCTTAAGTGGCGGAGATGATTTCTACGTCGCGGACCTGGATTTCGGAAGAGGAAAAGTAAAGTTCGGATCCATGATCTGCTTCGACAGGGAATTTCCGGAGAGCGCACGGATCCTGATGCTCAAAGGTGCGGAACTGATCCTGGCGCCGAATGCCTGCCCCATGGAGATCAACCGGCTTTCCACTCTTCGAGCTAGATCTTACGAAAACATGGTGGCGGTCGCGACCTGCAACTACCCGGAAGGACAGCCGGATTGCAACGGTCACTCGACGCTTTTCGACGGCGTGCCGTGGCTTCGGGATGAGCCGGGCGTGAGAGATATGTGCGTACTGGAAGCACCGGGCGAGCCGGGTGTGTATATCGCGGAACTCGATCTGGATCAGCTGCGAGGACACCGAAGCAACGACATCATGGGCGACAAGTACAGACGTCCGGAGAAATACGGGATCCTTGCTGATCCCGAAGTGCGGGGCGTGATCGGCGGAGAGTTCGTTCACTGGTAAACATTTGAATATGAAGACGGAGTCGGCACCACAGCACGTGGAACCTCGAGCAGCATAAGAATGAATAAGGAATGAGAAAAATGAAACTTCAAAAACTGACTGAACATATTTGGTATATGCCTTTTGAAGAGGAGCGGGACCGTCCGAATCTCGGCTATATCAGAGGAGAAAAGTGGAGTCTGGCTGTGGATGCCGGGCATTCGGACGTGCATATGAAAGAATTCTATGCACTTCTGGAAAAAGAGGGACTTCCGCTTCCGGATCTGACGGTCCTCACGCACTGGCACTGGGATCACACTTTCGCCATGCACGCGATACATGGTCTTTCCATCTGTAATGCAAGGACCAATGATTACCTGAAAGAATGGAAAGAAAAGATCGAGAAGAACGGGCCTTCGTGTTTCCTCGCGATCGGTGATAGTGTGCGAAAAGAATATGCCGGGAATAAGGAAGTGATCGTTGTTCCTTCCGACATGATCTACCATGGTGAGATGACACTGGATCTGGGCGGATGCACGGTAAAGATCCTCGAATCCGAATCCCCGCACACTGATGACGCGACGCTTGTGTATGTGTGCGAGGACAAGACCCTGTTCCTGGGAGACGCCACGTGCAGTGCTTTTCCCAATGGAGAAAAAGACAAGGAGCTTAGCAGAAAACTTGCGGATACGATCAAGAAAATAGACCCGGAGATCTGCGTGGAAGGTCACTGGACACCGGTCGAAACATCTGACACGTTAGCCGATCTTTTAGGGGAATGATTCAAGGAGAAGGGGACCCTTCAAGGAGAAAAGAGTATGCGATTCAATCAACTGGTTCCGGAACTGAGTGTTTCCGATATTGAGAAATCCAAACGATTCTATACGGACGTGCTGGG